>CBDVAM010000016.1:0-46316 GCA_965371965.1 uncultured Phycisphaerales bacterium | reverse complement strand
AGAACCGCGTATCCAGACAGGAAAGTCCGAGAAGTTGCCAAGGAAATCCTCTTGGTCTTGACCGGTCGGCGGTCGAAGCGGTAGGTTCTGGTGAAGAGGTGCGCAACGGCGCGACCGCCCGTGGCTTTCCCGGGGGCGAACTGTAGTTGGCGAGATTTCAGAAGGATGAAAAGGCAATGAACACGCGACGCTTTGTAATGGCCTGCGGGCTGGCGGCTTCAGTCTCGGGCACGACCCTGGCACAGGACGCGGCGCTCATACAACCAGGACCCATCGAGCCGTTTATTCCGACCCGCGAGGTCGTCTATGAGATCGACTCGGGCCTCGTCCACAACCCCGGCCAGGCCCAGGACGTCATCTATTCCACATGGGTGCAGGCCGAGGGCGCGTCGTGGATTCGCCTGAAGTTCGACGACATGCTCCTCGCCGGCACGCCCTTTGGCGACAGCGAGTCCTTCATCCGAATCACCAGCGCGTTGGACGGCGCCGTCCAGACGCTCAACATGGTCCACATTGCCCAGTGGCAGAACTCCAGCGCCTATTTCAATGGCGACATGGTCCTCGTCGAGATCGTTGCCGCCCCGGGCACGGGCGACAACCATGTCTCGATCGTCGGCGCATGGATCGGCGACGAGGGGAACTCGACCACCACGATCTGCGACGGCGTAGATGATCGTGTCCGTTCTGAAGATCCTCGCAGCGCTCGCTACATGCCAGTCGGTTGCTCTGCGTGGATGTTCGACGACTCCGAGCATTGCTTCGGCACGGCGGGACATTGCGTGACCAACGGCGGCGTGATGCAGTTCAACGTCCCCGACAGCAACGGCAACTGCTCGGTCAACCACCCCCCGCCCGAGGATCAGTACCCGATCGACAACACGTCACGCCAATGGACCAGCGGCGGCATCGGAAACGACTACGGCTATCTGGGCACGTTCCCCAACGCGAACACGGGGCTCACCGCCTACGAGGCCCAGGGATTCGTCTCCTACGTCCTCGAGACCGAGGCCCCCAGCGGCTCCGGGCAGGACATCCGCATCACCGGCTACGGCACGTCAAACGTCTGCGTCCTCAACCAGAGGCAGAAGACTCACGTCGGACCATACTCCGGCGAATCCGGCACACGTCTGCAATACCGCGTCGATACCACCGGCGGAAACTCGGGCTCGCCGGTCATCTTCGAGGACACCGGCAACGTCATCGGCGTGCATACCCATGGCGGATGCCAGAATGGCGGCGGCGCGAACTCGGGCACCAGCGTTCAGCAGAGCGGATGGCTCGGCGCGCGAGCCAACCCGGAGGGTGTTTGCGCAGGGCCTCCCGGCCCCCCCACCACCGAGCTGTTCATCGCCTCAAGCAACCTCGGCCAGATCGGCGCGATCGACCCGAGCGACCAGTCCTGGGGCGTCGCCAACACCACCGGGCTGCAATACGACGCCATGGCCTACGACCGCAACACGCGGACCTTCTATCTCATCGGCACCACCGGTCCCGTCCTCTACGCCATGAACGAGAGCGACTTCTCCATCACCACCGTCGGCACCATCTCGGGCGCATCACGCATCCACGGAGCGGCGTTCGACCCCGCCACGAGCACGCTCTACGGCATCAACGAGAACACCGGCCAGCTCTACAGCATCGACACAACCGATGCTCAGGCCGCCCCCATCGGAGCCGCCCATGGCGGACGCGTCGGCGCAATGGCCATCAACGAGAACACCGGAGCGCTCTTTGCCATCGATGATGTCGACGACACCGTGATCAGCCGGCTCATCCAGATCGATCAGGGCACGGGCTTCCGCGTCGTCATCGGCTCGCTCGACAGAGTCCGCGACATGGACGGGCTCATGTGGCGCAAGAGCGATGGCCAGCTCTACGGCCTCAACGACCGCAACGATCGCCTCTATACCATCAATACCACCACAGGGTCCGCCACCGAGGTCTCGACGGTGGACCGAGCGGATTTCGGACCCAGCTTCGGGGCCGCCGCCGGACGCGATCCCAACGGCTGCCCGGCCGATCTTGATGGTGATGGTGACGCCGACGCCGACGACTTCTTCGCGTATCTCGACCTGTTCGCCGCAGGCGACGCCCGGGCGGATCTCGATGGCGACGGCGACATAGATGCCGACGATTTCTTCGCGTACCTCGATCTGTTCGCTGCCGGCTGCTAGGAACTAGAGCAACCGCCGGCGAGCCGGCTTGGTATCGCCGACGATGAACATCACCAAGAGGCCCGGTCCATCGACCGGGTCTCTTTTCTTGTTGGCTGATCAAGGTGCTTCGCGTGCGACGAGGAACCCGCCCGCCGGAACGACCAGAATGGCCCCCTACCCGGCCTTGCGCTCCTGGGCCTCGCGAGGATCGCCCTCCAGCAGCAACTCCTCGATCTTCGGCGCGTCCTTCAGGGGCTTGCCGTTCTCGTCGGTCAGCGCACGCCCGTCGCGATACGTGCAGATCACCGCGATCGGATGCTCCTTCTCGTGGCGCTCAAGCTTGCCCTTGAGTTCGGCCTTCTTCTTGTCCTCAAGATCCGCCCACTTGCCCCGCCCGCGACACTTGGGAAACCGCGAACACCCCAGCCACGGCCCACGCGCACCCGAGCGGAGATTCAGCGGCGACTCGCACGTCGGACAAGGCATATCCGTCAGCACCGGCGGCCTCGACGGCGCCGTCACATGCCCCTGCTTGTCGATATTCAGGATGATCCCGACGCCCTCGGGCTTCTCGCCATCGTCCAACGCCGTCGCGATGAACGGTCCGAATCGCCCGGTCCGCCGGATCATCGGTCGATCGGTCTTGGGGCAGCGCACGTCCACGAACTCGGCCTTGCGCGGGCGTCCCTGGCGATCGACCGGGCACGCGTAGTCGCAATCGGGATAGCGCGAGCAGCTCAGGAACTTGCCGTTGCGACCGAAGCGGTACACCAGATCCGAGTCACACTTCTCGCAGCGGTATTCCTTGGGCGCAGGCACCAGCTCCGCCTTGGCGTGCTGCAGCTCCTCGTGGGCCCGCTCCAGGTTCTCCTTGAACGGGTCATAGAAACGCTTGAGCATCTCGATCCAGTCCAGGTGCTCGTCCTCGACCTTGTCGAGCTCGCCCTCCATCTGGCGGGTGTAGCCCACGTCCATGATCCTCGGGAACGCCTCGATCAGCTTGTCGGTCACCACCTCGCCCAGGTCCGTCGCGTGGAACCGACGCTCGAGCAGCTCGACGTAGTTGCGCGCCTGGATCTTCTGCACGATCTCGGCGTAGGTGCTGGGACGCCCGATCCCTTCTTCTTCGAGCTTGCGGATCAGCGACGCCTCGGTGAATCGTGGCGGCGGGCTCGTGAACTTCTGCAGCGGATCCAAGCTGAACGCCGAGACCGGCTGGTCCTTCTCGAGCGCCGGCAAGGTCGCCGTGTCGCTCGCCGTGGGCACGCCCGCGACGCGATAGAACCCGTCGAAGACCAGCGTTCTGCCGGTGGACTTGAAGACCGCACTCCCGCTCCCACCCTCGATCAGCACGCTGGTCGAATCCCACTGCGCGTTGCTCATCTGGCACGAGACGAACCGCTCCCAGATCAGCGAATACAGGCGGAACTGGTCGCTCGACAGTGCGCTCTTGACCCGCTTGGGCGGATACTCGAGGCTCGCCGGGCGGATCGCCTCGTGGGCCTCTTGCGCCGCCTTGTTCCTCGAGCTGTACGCGAGGGGCTTGGCCGGAAGGTACTTCTCGCCGAACGTCCGCTCGATATACTCGCGCGCCATCTCGACCGCCTCTTTGGCGAGGTGTGTCGAGTCGGTTCGCATATAGGTAATCAGCCCGACCGGGCCCTCGCCGGGGATGTTCACGCCCTCATAGAGCTGCTGTGCGGCCCGCATCGTCCGCTGCGCACCGAAGCTCATCCGGCTGGACGCCGCCTGCTGCAGCGTGCTCGTGATATACGGTGCCGAGGGCCTGGCGCTGGTCCGCTTGGTCTCGATCGAACGAACCTTGAAGGAACTCGCCGGGTCGATACTCGCAACCGTGACCGTCCGGCGCCAGCGTGCCGGCCCCTTCGCGTCCTCGTCGGCCTTCTGCGGCACATCGCTGGAAATCTCGCCCGCGCCCGCGGCGCGGATCGCCGATTCCACCCGCGAGACAAGCGAACAACTCGATGCGTCCGCGAAGACCTCGAGCGCTTGTGACCCGCTCTGGCTGATGTCGAGCTTCTCGCCGCCAACCTCGACGAGGTCCGCGCGAACCGCATCGTGCTCTGCGAGCCAGGCGTTCTGCACAAGCTTCGTCGGAGGATTGCCCTTCTCATCTACCCGGGCAAGAAACTCCCGCCACTCGCTGGTCAGTCCACTCGCGCCGGACCCATCACCGGTCGAGAACAGCCCCTCGATCGACCAATACTCATCGGGCACGAACGCCCGGATCTCCCGCTCGCGATCGACCACCACGCGGACCGCCACGCTCTGCACCCGCCCCGCGCTCAACCCCCGCGCAACCTTCTTCCAGAGCAGCGGCGAGACCTGATAGCCCACGATCCGATCCAGGATCCGTCGGGCCTGCTGCGCGTTGACCTTGTCCTCGTCGATCGAGTGGGGATGCTCGAAGGCCCGCTGGATCTCCGCCTTGGTGATCGCCGCGAACACGACCCGCTTGGCCTCGCTCGCCTCGATGCCCAGCTCTTGGGCAAGGTGCCACGCGATCGCCTCTCCCTCTCGGTCGAGGTCGGTCGCGAACCAGACTTCACACCCGGAATCCCGGCTCTCCTTGGCGGCCTTCTTCAGCTCGCGGATCACCTTGTCCTTGCCGCTGAGAATCTCGTACGTCGGCTTGAAGCCCTTCTCGAGATCCACCCCCGGCACGGGCGTCTTCTCGCCCTTCTTGGCCTTGCTGGGCAGATCCCGCACGTGCCCCACGCTGGCGAGCACGATGTAGTCCGCGCCAAGGTACTTATTTATGGTCTTGGCCTTGGCCGGTGATTCGACGATCACCAGGTGCTTGCCCTTGGCACTGCCGGCGGTAAACCCCGTCGAAGCCACGCGCCGAGACCCGCCCACCTTCTTGGTGGTCTTCTTGGTCGTCGATTTGGTCGTCTTCTTGGTTGTCTTCTTGGCCATACGTTCCATCGCCCTCAGCGGAGCCTCTCCGTGCCCCGTTCGACCACAGGGAATGGCCCGCACGATCCGGAGTCAAGCCAAATCTGAGAAATACCGGAGTTTTACCTAGCTTGTGCCGAGCCCGCTCAAGCTGTCTCTGCCCTATCTCGGCACATGTCGTCCACAGTCTCAACTCTCGCGCACTGTAGACCCTTTTCTGGTGCTCATGCAACGCCCGTAAGACAAGTATTGACAATGACTTGCGCGATCTCTGGGTCGTTGCTGTTTTCGCCGGGGATTCGCATTGCCCCCGGCGTAGTCTGCAGGCGGCGGATCCACGTCCGCTGGTTCTTGGCGAATCGGCGAGTCTCTATCTTTATTCTCTCGACCGCGTCATCGAGCGAGCCGTTCCCGCCCAGATGCGCCAGGATCTGCTTGTAGCCCAGGGCCTGGGCCGCCTGTGGTCCCAGGAGCCCTCGCGCCGACAACGCACGCACCTCCTCAACAAGCCCCCGGTCCACCATCTCGCGGACCCGCGCGTTGATCCGCCGGTTGATCGCCTCGGCGTCCCACTCCAGAATCACCAGCAGGCAGTCCGCCCTTGATCCCTTGTCCCACTGGCCCTGCCACGCGCTGATCGGCTTTCCGGTCAGGCGGAAGACCTCGATCGCCCGGATCGTCCGGCGAGCGTCGTTGGGGTGGATCCGAGCCGCCGCCTGAGGGTCTATCCGCTCCAGCTCCGCCCGACGCTCGGCGGGGTCCAATGCGTCCAGCTCCGCTCGAATTGCGTCATCCGCTCCCGGCCCATCGAATACGCCATCGAGGAGCGCCTTGATATACAGGTGCGTGCCGCCGACGACGATCGGGATGCGATCCCTCCCGGTCGCCGCACCCTCCGGGGCGTCGTTCTTCTCGATTTCGCCCCAGCCCATCTCGCCGATCAACCCCTCTGCGAGCGAGAGCCAGCGGTGGACGCTGAACGGCACGGGGTCGTCGGGCTCCAGGATGTCGATCAGGTGATGCGTGACGCCGCGACGCTCGTCGGCGGTCGGCTTGGCCGTCCCGATATCCATGGCGCGATAGACCTGGAAGGCGTCCGCAGAGATGACCTCGGCGCAGGCGAGCCCGCGACGCTCGAACCCGAGCGCCACGTCGACGGCGAGGGCGGACTTGCCGCCGGCGGTGGGGCCGATGATGACCGGGAATCGTGCGGGGCGGTCCATGGGAGGATCTTTGGACAGCAAGACTCGCCACGATACACGTCGGCGTAGGGATTCATGCCTCGATCGAGCGAGCGGGCACGGGTCGCGCCAACTCTCGGATGGCCAAGAGAACGCCGATCCCCAGCGTCGCGAGGCCCACGAGGAATATTGGGAACATAGCCCAATCGTGTTGCGTGTACGCGGGCACGGCGTCGGGAACCTGCCCGTGGCGCATGCCCAGGGCGTAATACGCGTTGGCGGCGACGATGGCGTCGTGAATCGCGGGCGTCGCGACTAGCCCCGACCCCACCACCACGCAGATTACGATGATTGTCGCAAACCGCATCGAGGCCCCTTTTAGATGAAGATCCGTGTGTGAACCACCACGGGTTTCAGGAGGTTCTGGACAACGCGGGAGGAGGATCTGGTATATTCGTCAGGCGTGAGACCGCTCGCGCGCCATCGCTCCATGAATCTCCGAGCCCGAGGAACCATCGGCGTGCTGTGGGCGATTGGGCTGGTCGCCAGCGCACCGGCATCCGTCGGTCCTGTCGCGAACGAGCGCGAGGTCTCGCTGCTCGTGCTCTACACACAAGACGCCATCGATGAGGCCGGCGGCGAGCACCAGATCCATGCCGACATCCGGGGGGCGATCGCCCGGCTCAACGAGAGTTTTCTGGCGAGCGGTATCGACGGCTCCGTGCGCCTTGCCGGGGCGTACGCGACCGACTATGACGAGAGCGATGTGTACCAAGCCATGCTGGACGATCTTCGGCGTGGCTGGCAGAGCCCCGAGACCGGCGGCGTGCAGCCGGCTGATCCGGCGCTGATCGACCTGCGATGCATGCGCGATCTGCTCGGCGCGGACCTCATCTCGCTGATGGTCTCGCGAGCGAGCAACGGGGGCGAGGATGGCATCGCCGATCAGCTCCACACGCTCGGGGGCGTTCCGAGTCTTGTGTTCAGCGTCGTGCGGCGGAGCGCTGCGATCGAACTCGAGGAGCTTACCCACCAGATCGGGCACAACCTCGGCGCGCACCACGAGAACGCATTATCGTTGCTCCCGTCCGCCCATGCCCACGCGTTCAGCACGCCGAACTTTGGCATGAAGCACACCGTCATGTGGTCGATGCGGGAAAGAGATGCGTTGCTTGCGCAGTTCTCAAACCCCGATGTTGAGTTCGACGGCGAGCCAACGGGAATCGCGCTCGGCGCGGACAATGCCGGGGTGATTCGTGGCGCGATCGGCGCTGTCAGCTCGTATCGCACGGACCAGCCGGCGATTCGCTCGATGTGGAGCGCCACACGCGACGACGCGTTCGGTGCGTCGATCGCGAGTGACCGGCGGAATCTCGCGATCGGACGCCCCGAGTTCTTTGACGACAACTATGGCCTGGTGGACCTGTTCACGATGCACGGCGAGGAGGATGGGGGCGAGTGCGGGATCGCGCCGACCGACCCGTTCAACCCCGACGACGCCGACGCATGGACGGGGCAATGGCTCGACGCGTCCGGCGATCGCGTGCTCGCGGGGGGCACCGGTGCAGCGGGTATCGCGTATGTCCTTGCACGCGATCCGGAGGCCGAGTGGCGTACCGAGGGCATGCTGTTTGATCGTAACAACGGATCGCGCAACTTCGCGTTCAACGGCGCGATCGACGGAACGACCGCGATCATCCAAGAGGCCGCCATGCAGCTCCATCCGGGCCGGCTGCACTTCCATGACTTTGATGGCGATCAGTGGCAACTCACACAGTCGCTGATCCTCCCGGGCCTGTTCGAACGCCCGGCGTCCAGCGAAGTTAGCCTCGACATCCGGGGAAATCTCGCGGCTGTCGGTGTGCAGGTCGAGGGACAAATCGCCGGCGTCATCATGCTCGCGCGCGATGGCGCTGGGGTATGGAACCCTGCGCAGGACATCCCATGCATGACGTGTGAAGGCCTGCCAGGCTTCAGCGATCTGGCCCTCAGCGAATCCCGCCTTGCGGTCTCTCATCGCCTGGGCGTCGATCTCTATATCAAGAGCCCAACCGGGCGATATGGATCTCGCTGGGCACCCGAACAGACACTCAGCGATCCGCGCATCAGGGTCGGCGGACCGGTCGCGATCGGGCGGGACGTGATTGTCATGGGAGACCCCGGTGCCGGGGGTGAGTTGCGCGGGAGCGTGTTCATCTGGGCGTGGGATACGGATAGCGAAACCTGGGTCCTCGAGGATCTGATCCTGGGCGAGGCGGGCGAGCGGCTGGGAAGGTCCGTCGCGCTCAACGGGCCCTGGATCTTCGCCTCGACGCATCCCGACGGCGTGCGCGCGTTCTATCGCTCGACCGCCTCAATCCCAGCTCCCAACTGCACGCTGGCGGCCAGCATTCCCGCCGGCGATATCGAGGCCGCGCCGGGCGAGATCGTGGTGATCGAGGCGGAGGTCATCGACAATCGCGGCGAGCGCTTCGCGTGGTACCTCGACGGCGTGCGCCTACAGGACGATGGAACATACTCGGGATCAAGCACGCCGACATTGACTGTTGAGAGCGCGTCGGACGAGACCGCCGGGCTGTATGAGTTCGAGGCGATCGAGGTCGCGTGCTCGGCGAGCGCCGGCGCCAGCCTTTCAATCCGCTGCCCGGCCGACCTGGATGGCGATGGCGACGCGGACGCGGACGACCTGTTCGTGTTTCTCGATGCGATCGCCGCGGGCGACCTTGACATCTGTGATCTGGATGGCGACGCCGACTGTGACGCCGAGGACTTCTTCCTGTTCGCGGACCTGCTTGCCAGCGGGTGCTGAACTATCGGTCACTTGTTGTGAGTTCGTCGTCCGCCTTCTTGATGCGAATCTGCACGTCGCCCATGCGGTCATTCTTCGCCAAGCAGTCGCGTTTGCCCGATCCCTCGCAGAGCACATCAAGACCCTTTTTCCCGGTGGAGGGATCTGATCCGCCACGCCGTGGCGAGCAAAGCCGCCCCACCGCACAGGCATGAGAGCGACAGGCCGAACGCTTCATCGCCCTCTCCTCCCCCCGCCACTTCCGCCCCCGCCCAACGTTGCCGGACCGATCGCGCATAGAATCTCGGCTAATGCCCATCCCCCGCGTCGCCATCGTCGGCCGACCCAACGTCGGCAAGAGCAGCCTGCTCAACCTCATCGCTCACGAGAAGATCGCGATCGTGGACGATTTTCCCGGCGTGACCCGCGACCGCGTGGGCACGATCCTCGATCTGGACCCGCCCGGGGCAGAAGGCCCTCCCAAGCCCGTCGAGATCATCGACACCGGCGGCTACGGCGTCTACGTCGCCGAGGGCAAACGCTACGACGAGGTCGGCAACGACCTGTCCAAGCTGACGGGCGACATCGAGTTTCAGATCGCCGAGGCCGCCCGGACCGCCGACGTGATCCTCTTCGCGGTGGACGCCCAGGCGGGGCTAACGCCCGGCGATTGGGAAATCGCCAAGATGCTGCGGGAGAAATCGCTGGGCACGAGTCGAAGAACGGAGAAGGCCAAGAAGGGGAGAGACGCCGGGCCAACGGTCTGCATCGTCGCGACCAAGGTGGACGGCCTCAACTGGGAGGTGCACGCGCTGGAACTGAGCAGCCTGGGCTTTGGTGAGCCGCTGATGGTCTCGAGCACGACCAAGTATCTCCGGCGGGCGTTCCTCGATGCGCTGTACGAGCTCGTCCCGATGGCAGATGGCGAGGACGATCGCGTCGAGAGCGCCGATCTCAAAATCGCCATCGTCGGCAAACGCAACGCCGGCAAGAGCACGCTGATCAACTCCCTCGCCGGTGAGGACCGGGTGATTGTCAGCGAGATCCCCGGCACGACGCGCGACACGATCGACGTCCGCTTCGATCTGGGCGGGCGCAGCGTCGTCGCGATCGACACCGCGGGCCTGCGTCGAAAGAAGAGCTTCCAGGGAAGGGTCGATCACTACGCGTTCGATCGCGCCCAGCGGGCGATCCTGCGGGCCGACGTCGTCGTGCTCACCATCGACGCGACCGAGAAGGTCAGCCAGGTCGACGAGCACCTCGCACAGATCATCAACGCCACGTACAAGCCCTGCGTCATTGCCGTCAACAAGTGGGATCTGGTCGCCGACCGTGCCGGGCGCGACGGCAAGCCGATGAGCGTCGAGCACTACGGCCAGTACCTGCGCAAGGAACTCAAGGGCCTGGCCATCTCGCCCATCGCGGTCATCAGCGCCCAAGAGGGCACAAACGTCCGCGAGCTCATCGACCTGTGCTTCGATATCAGCGACCAGGCCGCCCATCGCGTCGGCACCGGCAAGCTCAACCGCATCATCCGCGGCGTCATCGAGACCCGCGGGCCGGCCAACTCCCTGGGCACATTGGTCAAGGTCTTCTTCGTCAGCCAGATCCGCTCCAGCCCGCCGACGATCGTGATGATCGTCAACCGCCCCGACCTGTTCACCGACAACTATCAGAGGTTCCTGCTCAACCGCCTGCGCGAGGCGCTGCCGTTCGAGGAGGTGCCGATCCGCCTGATCATCAGAACCCGCCGTCACCGGGATCTAGATCTCGAACGCGGCGAGGCGATCGACGCCGAGGGACATGATCTGGACGATGAGTTGCAGCAGATTCTGCGGGATCTGCCGAAGGACGCGGAGTCGTACTTCGAAGACTAGAAGGATTTACCACAGAGGCCCAGAGGGCACAGAGAATGAAATGGGATGGGGACCGGCCGAAGCCAATCCCCATCTCATCTTGACATCTCCATTTCTCTTTGGTTCAAACTCTTACGTTGTGGCGTCGTCCGAGGGTGACGAAGGATCTGGTTCGTCGTCGGTCACGAGCGTGAGGTGCCCGTCCTTGTTCGCCTCGTCGAGTTTGCCGAACGCCTTGGGCAGATCGATCCCGGCCTGCTTGGCGAGCTCGTGCATCCGCGGCAGCGCTCCCACGATTCCAGAGAGGAAGTCGCTGGTCGCGTTGCGCCCGTCGCCGTTGGTCCCCTGGTCCCACACGGTGATCTTGTCGATCTTGAGGTTGCTGATCGCCTTGACCTGCTCGGCGACCAGTGCCGGGAGCTGCTCGATGAGCAGCAGCGTGGGCGCGATATCGGGGCGCGTCGCACACGCCTCCAGGAGCTGGCGATAGCCCTCGGCCTTGGCCTCCAGAACGCTCTGCGTGCCCTTGGCCTCGGCCATGTACTTCGCGAGCTCGGCGTCGGCCTCGCCCTGGGCGATCCGGCGCGTCTGCTCGGCCTGGGCCTCGGCCGCGATCTCGATCCGCTGCTTCTCGATCTCCTGCGGCGCGATCTGCTCCTTGGCGAGGCGGGCCAGTTCCGCGAGGCGCTCGGCCTCGTTGATCGTCTGGACCGACTGCGCCTGGGCAACCTCGGCCCGACGCCTGGCATCGGCCTGGATCTCGCCGAGCTGCGCGTTTGATTCGGCGACGCGCGCCTGGGACGTGTTCTCGCCCTCCTTTGCTGTCGCCTCGGCATCGGCGACACGCACACGCTGCTCCTGCTCGGCCTTCTTCTGGGCCGCGATGGTCTCGGCGTTTCGCTCGGCGGTCGCGATCTCAAGGTCACGCTTGGACTGCACCTCGCCCGTGATCGCCTCGGCCTCGAGCTTGGCGATCTGAATTCGCTGCTGCTGCTCGGCGTTCTTCTTGCCCTGCTCGGCCAGCGAGCTCTCGTTGGCGACATTCACGACCATCGCACGATTCGCCATCGCCTGACCCGTCGCGCCGTCGCGATCTTGCTCGGCGACATCGACCTTGGCCTGGTTGATCGCCTCGGCCGCGGCCCGCTTGCCGATCGCCTCGATGTACCCGCTCTCGTCGGTGATGTCGCGGATATTCACGTTGATCAGCTCGAGGCCGATCTTGTTGACCTCCTGCGCGACGTTCTCGTTGATGAGCGCCATGAACTTCTCGCGGTCCTTGTTGATCTCCTCGATCGAGAGGGTCGCGATCACCAGACGCAGCTGACCCAGGATGATGTCCTGGCTCTGATCTCGGATCTGCTTGGTGTTCAGATTGAGCAGGCGCTCTGCGGCGTTGTTCATGAGCACACCGTCGGTCGAGATGCCCACCGTGAACGTCGCCGGCACGTTCACGCGGATGTTGTTGAGGCTCAGCGCGCCCTCCAGCGGGATATCGATGACCATGGGCTCCAGGCCCAGGTAGGCGTACTCCTGGATGAGCGGGAGCACAAACGTACCGCCGCCGTGGAAGCACTTGGCGGCCCGCTGAGAGCCCACCTTACCAGAGACGACGAGAATCCGGTTCGCCGGGCATCGGCGGTAGCGCGTCATCAGGTACAGGCCCAGGAACAGCACAATGAGCACGACGACGATGCCGAGGATCATGAACGGGTTGAATGAAATGTCCCCGCCGGCTTGCGCGAGAATCGCACTGAAGTCCTGTGTCAGTTGGGGTGTCATCTGAATCATGTCTCTTCCTTTCTCAAATCGCGATCGGCAGCTCGGTCGCATCGGTCAGTTCGCGGATTCTCCCGCTGACCAACTCCATGCCAAGATGCGCGAGCTGCGCGTCGATCGCCTTGTTGCACGAGTTTTCCAGTCGGATTCGACGCTCCGCCGCGTCGATACTGGAAGACCCTGAGATTGTCCGGCGAACGGTCGCCGCGATGATCCCGGCGCAGATTTCGCCGATCTCGCCATCGCTTCGCTCTATCAGGCGATAGACCGCCCGTTCGATCGTTTCGGGATCCGTCGCAAGACAGACCGAGTAGACGCCCGAGAGCCAGATGCGTTTGGCATCGCTCGTCTGGCACCACTCTCTGGATAGCTCGACCCGGATCGGATCGGTGCTGAGATAACAGCACCTGTGAACGCCCGGTATCGTCAGCGCTCCGCCGGCGTGAACCAGACGAAACGTCCGCGCCCGCCTGGGTCCACCCAGCACGACGAGGACTTTGCCCGCGGAGCATCGCCTGTAGCACACCACGAAGAACCCAACCAGGGCGATGACAATGCCGATGATGACAACGCCGATGATCCCGAGCGGCAGCGCGCCCGCTTCGCCGAGCGTCGCTGCGCTGAACAGGTTGTCCATGCCGTCTTGTGTCATCGATCGCGCCCAATCCATATCCTCCGCGAACCCATCCCAGAATGAACTCGCTCACGCCCGGACAACGGTTAGTGTGTTGCCCGTCACGCGCGTCACGAGCACGCGCGAGCTGCGCGAGATCTCCTCGCCCTCGGTTGTGGCGTTGTAGATCCGCTGACGCTCGTCGATCACGATCCGCACCCGCCCCGAGCCCTCGCCCGAAGCCGGCACACGGACATACACCTCGCCCTCGAGCCCGACCGCGTCGCCGACCGAAATATTGCCGCTGCTCTCGAGCGCATACAGCGCCTTGAGCCCGAGCACGAGCAGCCACGCGACGCCGACGCCGCAGCCGAAGCCCACCACCGTCGCGATCGCGAAGTTGTCGTTCGCAAATGTCCGGAGCGCGGCGAATCCGCCCCAGCCGAACCCCATCAGGAACGCGGAGATGGCCTGGATGCTCAGCACCTTGAACGAATCGGCGGATGCGTCGCCGCTGGCATCGACGTCTGTATCGAGATCGACGTCCGCGTCGATATCCAGCCCGCCCACCAGCATCAGCGTGATGAGCAGCACGAACACACCCGAGCCGATCAGCGCGGGGATCGTGAACCAGGGCAAGGCACCGCTAAAGAGATAGTCGCTCATCGCCAAGGCCTCCTTTTCGCGGAAGCCTCAGCGTACCAGAGATCGGGCCCCGCGACCCACCTGTTCATTAGGTGTCGCGGGGTGTGGATTTCACGGTGTCAACGCGAGAGGGGCCGCCCAAATCGGCGGCCCCCGGCGCTTGCGCAAGTTGTCGTTCGATTACTCAGATTCGATTTGCGAGATGATTGCTTCGATCCTCGCGACCTGCTCCTTCAGAGTAGCGAGTTCTGCGCGAAGCTGCGACTTGATAGAGCCGTCGTTGACCGACACGTCCACCAATGTCGTCGGAGCGTAGAACCGGTTCAGAATCGGGATGTCGCTCAAGATTGGAACGCCGACGCGGACAGCGGTCTCATCGTAGACCAACGTCTCCACTAGGGGCGCTCTCACTGATACAGAGGGAACGCCGACCTTGATTGTGGGCGCTGTGACGAGGGCCTGAATGCTAATCTTGGCGGGATCGATGATCACGCTGGTGTCAACGGCCCTTTCGGCAAAGACCCGGATCTCCCGCGATTCGCCCGCGCGGATCACCCGGAGCGTGATCGGCTCGCCGGGCTCACACTCGGCGACGCGCCGGCGGAGCGTCTGTTGTGTCACCGGTGCGGTGCCGTCCAGCTTCACGATCACGTCGTAGGCTCGGAGCCCCGCCTTTTCCGCGGCGAGCCCGAGCGTGACGTTCGAGACCATGACCGCTTGCTCGGCGTCGATCGTCAACTGCTTCGCGACGGGTAAGGGCACCTGCTCGGTCGTCAGGCCGATGCGGACGCGCGGCGCTGCGGCCGTCGGAGGCGTGATTGCCACGCTGCCGTCACCCAGCACCGTCAGCGAGGCGGTCACCTCGTCTCCGCTCACGATCTCGATGAGACTCGCGACGATCTCGGTTGTCTCACCGTCCTCGCTGATGATGACAGCCACGACCTGCCCATCCTCCGCCCTGAGCTGGATGCGATCCTCGTCAACCGGCTTGGGCGAGCCCGCCGCCAGCCCTGCGAATACTCCGAGCACGCCGATTGCTAGAATCCTGTGTGTGTTGCTCTTCATGTCAAACATTCCTTTCGTTGACTCCCAAAACGAAACCCGCGCATCGCTCTCAGAGCGACTGTTGCTTTGAAACCGTCTTCGCGGGCACGCGCACCGCGACGATCCGCCCGTACTCATCCTGCCCATAGCGATACAGGTCCTCAACAGCCCGCCTCTCGAGGATCCGGCGCACGAATGTGACCTCGACGCGATCGCCATCGATCGGCTCGACCCGCAGGGTCTGCGGCATGAGTTCCTGGATCACGTCGCCGCGCTCCAGACCCGCAGCCAAGTACTCCGCGAATGCCTCGTCGGTCGTGAGTGCAACGGGCATCGTCACGAGGTCGGGCCGCTCGACGGTCTCTGTAGAGAACGGAAGGACCAGCACGAGCGCGAGCACCGCCGCCGCCGCCCATCCCGCGAGGGAGACGATCCGCCCACGCACGCCGGCACTCTGCGTCTGTGCGCTTGCGGCATGTATTCCGGGAAGATCGACGCCCGCGGCGACCTCTGACACGCACTTCGCCCCTGCGGCGATCTTGCGTTGCTGTCCGAGCGCCTGCTCGACGAGTAACCGGACGCCGGCGTCCTCGCTCATCGCCGAGCCGAGTGCGATGATCCCGGCGGCCTCGATCGTGGCGTCGATCACCGCGTCGATCATCTCATGCACATCAGTCATCGCACCACCTCGTCCGCTTGCACTGGTTCACCAACGATCTCTCGGAGCATGCGTCGCGCCCGGCGCAGGCGTGTCTCGATCGTCCTCTCGGGGGCCCCGACAATCTCGCCGATTGCGCGGACGGCAAGCCCCTGCCCTCGCAGCAGCAGCACTTCGCGGTAATCCTCGGGGAGATCCTGCACCATCGCACGCAACTCTGTCAGGGGCTCATGGTCCTTGTGCTCGCTCATCCGCTGGACCTGCAAGTTCCAATCTCGCCGGCGCCTCGCCGACGCCTTGCGACCCGCCGTCCGCGTCGTCCGTCGGGCGAGCTCTCTCAGCCAGGCGCTGAACGCCTCGGGCTCTTGCAGGGTTGCGATCGAGCGCACCATCGCCAGGGCTACCTCCTGGAGCGCATCGTCCAACTCCGCCTCGCGAGGCAGAGAGGCGAGCACGACCGACGCAACCCACGCGCGGTGATCGCGCCAGAGGGCCTCCAACGCGTCGGCGTCGCCCTCGATGGCCCGGCGCACAACTCGTAAGGGCGCATCGTCCATGTCTCCGGCATACAGGTAGCGCGCCGGAGGGGTCTCACGTCAGCAATATCTGAGAACTGTCAGGCCGCAAGCCCGAAGTCGCCCGGCTCGTCGAACTCGCCCTCGTCCTGCCCGTCGCCGTAGCCGAACTCGCCCTCGGGCAAGTGGCGATGGTGGATCCGGATGACCCGCTGGAGCTGCTCGGCGAACGCGTTGCGGATGACCTCCAGCGTTCCCAGGAACTTCGCCTCCAATGGATTGCGCCGATCGCGGAACAGCATCACCACCGCCAGGCACTCGCCGCCGGCGATGCACGACATCACCAGCACGCCCTGCCCGCTCAGCCAGTGGGCATCGTCGCCCAGCATCGCCTCGAGCTCGGCCTCGGAACGCATCATCGTGATGTGCTGCGTCTCGCTGAATACCGTCGGCACGACGTCCGCGAGGTGATCGAGCATCGCCTCGCCGCTGTCCCGCGGGCAGTCATAGTTTACGTACGCGCCCAGGCTGAAGTCGCCGTAGGTATCGGGGAGGAACACCGCGGCGTTCGTCGGCCCGCCCTTGGCCAGCAGGTACTCAAGCACGGTGCGCAGCAGCGCCTCGACATCCAGCTCTCGCCGGACGAGACTCTGAAACTCATGCAATACGTCGAGCACGTCGATCTGCTCGCTCAGCTCGCCGTACGCCGTCACCAGGTCGTCGCACATGGTGCCGATCTGGTCGAACATCTCCCGCCGGATCCCGTTGAGCTTGCTGCACATCTTGCGCAGGCGGGCCCGCTCGCTATCGCGCTCGCGACGGTGTGCCGCACGAGCCATGGCGCCCTCGAGGCGCTCGATCAGCGCCTCACCCACAACGGTGCCATCGACAAAGTCGTCCGCCCCGTCGCGCATCGCACCCACCGCGAGATCCACGCTGGGCTTGTGAGAGACAACGACGATCGCCGGGGCCTTCTCGCCCCCGCCCGCCTCACGCACGAGCGTCTGGGCCGGATCTCCCGCACGCTGGGCCTCGACGATCAGCAGATCCACGTCCCCGTTTCTCAGATGCTCGCTCGCGGCCCGGATGCTCGAGACAGCCTCGACGACCCACGCCTTGGTGCGCAGCGACGAGACAAGTCTCTCACGCTCGCGCTTCGACCTCGCGACGATCAGAACCGTCGCTTCTCGCTTCGCGCGAGCGCCGCCAGCCGACCCCTTCGCCACCTTGTCAAGCCCGAGATCCATGGCTACGCGCTCTCCTTGAGGCTCATCGCGTTCTCTTGTGCGGGAAGCTCGACCCATGCCTCCGTCCCTCCTTGCTCACGCTTCGCCAGCCCGCTGCTTCCCCTCAGGGCCCCGATCAGACGCCTGGCTCTGCTCAGCCCCAACCCCCGCCCGCGACCCGCGTCGCGCTCGGAAAAGAACGGATCGAACGCGTGCCGCCGAGCCTTCTCGCTCAGCCCACGCCCGTGGTCGCTCACTACTATTCTCAGTCGGCCATCGGCGCTCAAGGTTTCAGCGCGAATCGCAACACGCGGACATTCTTCCGACTGCAACGCATTGGCGACCAACTCTCCAAGCGCAAGACTGAGCACCCCGCCGTCGGTCTGGAACCGCCCGACGCCACACGATATCTCGATCTCGCCGTCCACCCCGGACCGCTCACGCCCGATCTCGACCGCACGTCCCAATATCTCGCGCACATCCAGCGCCTCGATCCGCGTCACCGGCTCCTCGGCGAGCATGTGCAGGCTCGTGACCAGCTCGCTCAGCTCATGGGCCGCCTCGACGACCTGCTCGCCCAGCTCCCGGTCTTCGCCCTCCAGGCGCAATACCAGGCGCTGGGCCTGCCCGCTGATGCGTGTCAGGGGGTTGTTCATCTCGTGGGCGGCTCCGGCGGTCATCTCGCCCAGGCGGCGCATCGACTCCTCGCGCGTGCGAGCGGCCTGCATGGACGCGACCCTGGTGTTGGCCTGTGCGAGCCCCTCGCCCATGGCGTGTACCCGCTCGAAGCGTTGTGCCGAGCTTGCCGCACCCGCCCAGACCGCCGCCAACGTGGCGTCGACTCCCTCCAGCTCTCTGGGGAGCCCCTCGCCGACCAGCACGAACCACGAGTCCCCGCCCGCGAGGCGCAGCGCCCGCATCAGTCGCCCGGGCCTGCCCAGGATCTTCCCTATCGCATCGCTGGTACCCAGGCTCAGCTCGCCGATCTGGTTGCCGCCGGCGAGCGGGGCGAGCACGCCCTCGACGAGTTTGTCGTCCGCGTCGAGCCAGAGGTCCACGCCACGCTGGAACGCGATCGCCCGCCTCGACCCGTCCTCGTGTGCGACCACCAGCCAGGATTCGCACCCGAACCATGCCCCGGCGTGCGCGACGATCGCGGCGGTCGTCGATTTCAGATCACCCTGCTCGCGCAGGTTCGCGTGGAATCGCGCGATCGACGACAGCGCGTCGGCGCATCGCTGGTCCTTGGACTGCCTGCGCCCCAGGCGATCCACCAGCCGCCCCAGACTCTTGTTCGCACGCGAGATCGACTCGAGCATCATCGTCGGGGCCTGCTGGTCGCACACGCCCAGGGCCTTGCATCGCTCGGAGACGTCGGCGTGCAGGCGGCGTCCGGACCTCTCGATCCGCGCAGGATCCATCCCGAAATCACGCGCTTCGGTGCGCCAGTCCAGCGGGTCGCCAAAGTCGCCGGAGGTCCCGACGTACAGCTCTCGACACAACGCCCGCCCCAGGCGGACGATCATCACCAGCGCCCTGTTCTCATCGTCGGGGATCGCCTGGGGCTCGTGCACGTGCAGCCAGATCACCTGGGTGATCGATTCGGGCAGCCCCCAGTGTTCGCCGAGGCGCTTCCCCGCCAGCGCGTGGTCCAGGCCGATCAACTCGCGCTCGACCTCGCCCGCGTTCAGCCCGCGTGCCGCCGCCAGCTCCTGGGCCTTGGCCATCGCCTTGGGAAGCGCCACGGCCAGAGCCAGGCGTCCGAAGTCATGCAGCAAGCCCGCGACGAACCCCTCATCGGGGCGGACGCCCAGGGTCGAGTGATCACGTGCGATCCGCTCGCACGCGCACGCCACGCCGATCGCGTGCTTCCAGTACCCCTCGATATCGAACTCGCCGATGCTCCCGGTCTCGTTCGAGACTCGCTTGGCTTCCTTGTTCATCAGGTCGAAGACGCAGACGCTGAGCACCGCCGAGCGCACGGCGTCGAGCCCGAGCATGACGACCGCACGACGGACGGTTGTGATGCGATCGCCCAGGCCAAGATCCGCCCGCCGGCACATCGCCAGCACGCGCGCCGAGAGCGCCGGGTCGGCCTCGATCATCGCGCTGATCTCGCGCAGATCGACCTGCTCGTCGCCGGAGATCTCGAGCAAGCGCGACGCGATCGCGGGCAGCGTCGGGAGCGTGTCCAGGCGCGCCAGGATCAGCTCGGCCTGACCCGCTCTCACGTCCATGGCCGCTCAGACGCTCACGCCCAGCATCTCGTGGACACGATCGCTGAGGTCGGAGATCTTGAAGGGCTTCTGCACGAACCCGTCGGCGCCCGCATCGAGCAGCGCCTGCACCTCGCTCTGGTTGATGACCCCGCTGACAAGCAGGATTCTCGTGTTGACCAGATCGGCGTTGGAACGGATGCGCTCGCACACGACGTTGCCGTTGACATCGGGGAGCATGTAGTCGAGGATGATCAGATCGGGCTTGAGGCGCTCGGTGAGCAGCCCCGCGTCGTAGCCCGTTGATGCGCTGGAGACCTCCAGGCGGTCGTCGCGCCCAAAGACGTCCTTGAGCAGCTCCACGATCTTCGGATCGTCGTCAACGATCAGGATCCTGCGCTTCGAGCTCTCCATCGAGTCCGTGGGGATGCCGTTCTGACGCATGAAGCGAAGGAGTTCTTCACGTGGGATCCGCCGAAACTTCGAGCCCGGCACGCGAAAACCGTTCAGGCGACCGCTATCGAAACAGCGGATAATCGTCTGCTGGCTGACCTTGCACAGCTGCGCAGCCTCGCCGGTCGTGAAGACCTTCTTCTGCGCCAGCACCTTCTGCCCGTTCTGTTCGCCCGCCATGGCTCTGCCCCATCGCACGAGCGGGCCGACCGGGTCCCCGGCCATGGGGCGAGGGGCCTCTTGCCCATCCTGCCCGCGTGCGCCAGACCCTTATCGTTACCCCAAGTCGCCAACTTGACGCCTATGTCCGAGAACTCCCCCTCTTTCAGGGCGAATCCCCATCCGGATGCAACTCCCGCCAGCGGGTGACGGCCTCGGGCTCACGCGGGTAGAACGGGGCGAGCGCAATCGGATCAACCGGCGCACCCACCGCCACCAGTTCCAGGCACGCGACCGGGTCGAATGTCGCCGGCTCGATCACGATGGCGAGATCATCGGCGGCTTGGCGAAAGGTCGCGGGCAGGTGCTCGTCGGCGATCAGGCGCGCGACGCTCAAGGTCTGGAGATCGCGGGCCTGACGGATCGCCCCGTCGCCCTCGCACTCACCCGATGCATCGAAGACCGTGAGGTGTGCCGTCTCGCGCTTGGATGCGAGTGCGACCGCAAACGGTCGTCCATCGGCGCTCACCCGGCGGGCGACGACCTGTGCGCTGGCGACACCCACGCACGGCGCGCCGGTTGCCTCCGCGATCATCTTGGCGGCGGCGACCGCGATCCGCACGCCCGTGAATCCGCCGGGGCCGATCGAGACGCCGACCCGCGTCAGGTCGCGCGCCTGTGCTCCGGCCGAAGCAACGAGCCTTGCGATCGCGGGCAAGAGCTCGTCATCCCCGCCTCGCTCGAGCCGCTCGACCGCGATGGTCTCGAGCGAGCGACCCAGGCGTCCGATCGCAACGCCCGCCGAGGATACGCCGGCGCTTGGATTGCTGGTCTCGATCGCGAGGATGAGGCTCATGAGGACTCCGGCGGCTTTCTTCGACGCTTTGCCTCGCTCCGCTCGCGCTTGGATTGCAATCGTCGCTCGATGGCGCCGCGCGAGGGCCTGGTCTTCCTGCGGATCTTGGGCGGCTGCTTGGCCTTGATGATCGCCAGACGCAATCGCTTGAGGCACTCCATGCGATTGCGTTCCTGGGTGCGTTGGACGTCCGAGGCGATGACCAACTCGTCGGCGTCGTTGAGCCAGCGTGAGGCAATGGTGCGCAATCGCCTGGCGCCCCCCTCGCTCAGGCGGAGGTCGCCGACAGACACACGAAGGATGGCCTTGGTCGCCCGTGTGTTGACGTTCTGCCCGCCGGGACCCCCACTGCGGACGAAATCCATGCGTATCACGCCGGCGGGCACAAAGTGTCCCGGCGCGATCTCCTGCCCTTCCTGGGGCTCTGGCTGGGGCTGGGGCGCTTCTGGGGCCATGGCACGGTACCCTACGCCCGATGGTGATCCCGCGAACAGCCCTCTGTGTCCTATCCCTGCTCACTCCCCTGAGTTCAGGGCAGGAGTCGATCGCGGACGCCGACGTTGGCGAGGTCGGTGAGATTGCTCCGGAGCGAGGCATCCTCGATTGGTCGCTGCGGGTGCAGCCTCGGGTGTGGCTGGGGAGTGCGGCGGGCGATCTGCTGCTGCCCGGAGGGTCCGGCGAACTCTCGCTGGACACCCTCAACCTTGACGAGGCGGGCCTGCGCCCGGTCCTGGAACTGGATTTCCAGAAAGATCGCTGGCGAATGACCCTGACGGGGTTCTTCGTGGATGAGGAGTCTTCGGTCGCCGCACCGTTTGGCGGCAGTCTCGGGGGCGTGAGCTTCGCGCCAGGGGATCGCCTGGATTCGAGCTTTGACTTTCTTTCCATCGAGGCGCTGGGATCCTACAAGATATGGCGGTATGGCGGCGGCGAGCCCGATGGATGGCCCGATCTGGAATCGAGCATCGATCTTGTTGGTGGTGTGCGTTTCACGTCGCTCGAGGTCGAATTTGGCGCGACGCGCGATTCGGTCGGGCTCGGTTCGTCGTCGGCGAGGCATCTGTTCGCAGAACCCGTCGGCGGCGCGCGATGGACCCTGGGCCTGCTGCAACGGTTTACCCTCGAGACCGAGCTGAACATTGGTGCTTTTTCTACAGGCAACGACAACGCATCGTTCTCGTTCGATATCAGCTCGCAGTTCGGGTATCGCCCGACGCCGAACTTCGGCGTCCTGTTCGGGTATCGCCAGCTCTTGTCAACGTTCGAGGACGGATCCGGTGCCGACGCGTTCGAGTATACGGGCACAACCGCCGGGATGTACTTTGGCGTAGAGCTTCGATTTTAGGGTGAACACCCTCGCACGACAACGGGCGTTTGTTCGATGTTTTTTGGACTTTCAGCGGTTTTGTTTGATTGGGCATTGACGCGCGGGCCTTGGCTTGCGATACTCCGCAGCGTGCCCATTTGTTTCGTGGGGGGCACAGACAACGAGATGTCATCGGCGACTTCGACATGGACCCCGCCAAGAGCGGGTTGCGTCGGCTCTTTCGGGCATGGATGATCCGGACGCCGCCAGAGCGACGGGATCGAGAATCATGCCAACGGTGACCAAGAATGATCTCATCGACCGAATCGCCAAGCAGACCAAGAGGCCGCGCACCGAGGTCCGGGCGATCGTGCAATCATTTCTAGAAAACGTGATCGAAGAGGTTGGGCGCGACAGCCGCCTGGAGTTTCGCGACTTCGGGATCTTCGAGGTCATGTCGCGCGAGCCACGCATGGGTCGCAATCCCAAGACGGGCGAGCCCGTGCCGATTCCCCGGCGTCGCTCGGTCAAGTTCAAGCCCGGCAGATTGATGCGACGGGCGCTCGAACAGCTGCCGCTGATCGTTGCCGACGATGATGGCAAGTCCTTGAGCAAGCCAATCGCGAAGGCCAAGAGCGATCGCCAAGTCAAGGTGCAGCTCAAGCCGCGGCTGAACGGAACGATCTCCAACCAGGTCGCCAAGGCGGGCACCTAGGCGGCGGCGCGTGACGCGATCGGCTTATCGAACGCGATCGCGATCCGGCGACTGCCATGCGATTCCGGCTCGGCGCGGATCACCCGGGCGCTAGCCATGGTCGCGGCGCTCATCACACCCTCGCCGAGCCAGTCGATGGCGACGCGAACGGGATCGCCCGGGAAGATCGCCCGCACCATGTGGACCTCCATCAGGACGCCCGAGGCGCTCAGATCGATCGTCCTTGCCTGGGCGTAGCGGAGGCTGGGCGTGTGGAAGACCTTCGCGCCCCGGTCGAGGGGCTCTCTGGGGAACTGCCTTCGCTCGTTTGTCGTGGGGGGCGTGGGGGTTGTGGGGGTCGTGTTGGGCACGGCTGAGGCCTCCGGGATCAAGTCTGGCACGCAGTATCGGTCTTCCGAGCGCGGGGCTTGGGGCGAGGTTCCAGAGTTCTCGCGGATCGGGCCGATGCGAGGGGTATGACCGATATCAGCGTGCTCATCCCGACGAGGAACCGTCTTGACAGGATCACGGCATGCGCCCGCGCTCTGTCGGCCCAGACGCTCGATCCCTCTCGATTCGAGGTCTTGATCGGCGTTGACGGTCCGGACACCGGCGAGCGGGATGGCGTGGCTCGGGTCCTCCCTGGCGCGCATGTAGAGGCTTTCCCGCACGGGGGGCCGGCGGCGACCAGGAACAAGCTCATGGCCCGCGCCAGAGGCGAGATCGTCCTGCTGCTGAACGACGACGTCGAACCACACCCAGAGTGCCTGGGGGCGCATGTGAAAGAACACCAGAGCCTTGGGGGGCGACCGGCCATGGTGCTTGGCGCGGCACCGTGGCACGTGCGCGAGCCCGACCGCCTCTTCGACCGGCTCATCCGTGAGACATCGATGATCTTCTTCTATGACCGCATGACTGCATCTAGCGAGGCCCGAGGACGTGACCACGACTGGGGATTCCGGCACGCGTGGACGCTCAATCTGTCGGTGGCTCGGGAGATCGCGCGAGCGAGCGGGGGATTTGATGAGTCGCTGCCGTGCGCCTGCTACGAAGATCTGGAGTGGGCGTGGCGGCTGTCGCGCGAGGGTGTCGCGCTTCTGTATCGACCGGAGGCGATCGTCGTGCATGACCACCGGTACGAGCCGGGGCAGTACCTCGAGCGCGAACGCATGCTCGGGCGGGAGGCCCTGCGTCTGGCGCGAGCGTCGCCCGATTGCGCTTTAGAGATATTCGGATGCGATCTGTCAGAGCCCCAAGAGATCGCGTATTCGCGGGAGTTTGTTCGACGCGAGCGGCGCGATGTCGAGCGTCTGGAACGATCGTTCATGGAGCTGGCGCAGGTTGCCGCCGATGTGATCGATGGGCCGTGCTCGGATCTCCTGATCCGGCTGTTGTATGAGCAGCACTTGCCCATCAAGCGGTGGCACTGGCGGAGCGGGTTCCTGGAAGCGGATCACGACCGATAGAGGCGGTGGACTCGCGTAGCTTGACGCTCGTACAAGTCGCGTCGCACGAAGATCGCGTCCTCGGCTGGCGCGATGCGCAGGGCCTGGGCCCTGATGGCCATGAAGCCCCAGGGATCGCCCGATCGCCCCAGCTCGATGATCCGCTCGCGTGCCATCTTGGTGCTTGCCATGCGCGGGTTTGTACCGACCGCCCCCGCCGATAGCCGACAAAGAGGGCGACTGCGCCCTCCGACCAAGGCGATGCGCGCCAAGGAGCTCGACCGTGACAGCCGACGCCAAGATCCTGTCCCGCGCCCAACTCTCGGGGCTCCGCGAGCACGCGCGGGCGCAGGGGCGTCGGGTCGTCCACTGCCACGGCTGCTTTGACATCGTCCACCCCGGGCATGTGCGCCATCTGCGCTTCGCCAAGGCCCAGGGCGACATCCTGCTGGTGACGATCACCGCCGACGGGCAGATCGCCAAGGGCGACGGACGGCCGCTGATCCCCCAGGAGCTTCGGGCGGAGAACCTGGCGGAGCTGGATTGCGTGGATTGGGTCTTCATCGACGAGCATCCGACCGCCGAGCGCCTGATCGAGTTCGTCCAGCCGGATTTCTATATCAAGGGCGCGGAGTACGAGTTCAACCACGACCCGCGCTTCGAGCGAGAGCGATCGACCGTCGAACGCTACGGCGGGCGAGTGGTCTTCAGTTCGGGCGATGTCGTCTTCAGCTCCACCGCGCTGATCGCCGCGATGGAGCACGCGATCGATCCATACCACAAGCGGCTGACAGAGCTGACCCAGGACGATCGTCTTGGGCTCTCAACGCTTAGTGCGATCCTGGCGAAGACCCGCGATCAACGCGTGGTCGTCGTCGGCGAGACCATCCGCGATACGTACGTCCTGTGCGACCAGCCAGATGTCGCGGGCGAGGGGCCCATGCTCACGCTCCGCCCGATCGAGCGCCGGACCTACGAGGGCGGGGCGGCGATCGTCGCACGCCACGCCGCGGCTCTGGGGGCGCGGGTCACGCTGGTGACGGCGATGCCCAAGGACGCCTCCAGCGAGCGGGTGCGCTGCTGCCTGCGTGCGGAGGGGGTCGAGCTGTGCGAGCTTCCGATCAGGACGCCGCTGCCGGAGAAATGCCGATATCTGGTCGGACCCCAGAAGCTGTTTAAGGTGGATGAGGTCGTGCCGATGGGCCTGGATTCTGCCCAGCGTGACAGGCTGATCGCGTTGGCGGTCGAGGCGGCGGGCGATGGCGTGGACGCCGCGATCATCACAGACTTCGGCCTTGGGCTGCTGACCGCGCCGTTGACCCAGCGTCTGTGCGAGGCGCTGCGTCCGCTTGCGGGCGTGCTCGCGGGCGATGTCTCGGGGCGCAAGGCCTCGCTGCGGACCATGCGGAATATGGACCTGCTGTGCCCCTCGGAGCGCGAGCTGCGCGAGACTATCGGCGATTTCGACATCGGCCTGCCCGCGGCGACCTGGAGGCTGATGCAAAGCACCAAGGCCCGCAACGTCATCGTCACCCTCGCCAGCGAAGGACTCATCGCGTTCGAGCCCTCCGACGACGCCAACGCGACCGGCTGGGCGCGCCGCCTCCGCAGCTCGCACATCCCCTCGCTCGCGCCGATCGCGGTCGATCCGCTGGGTTGCGGCGATGCGCTGCTCGCCACCAGCGCGCTCGCGCTCGGAAGCGGCGCGGACCTGCTCCAGGCGTCGTTCCTGGGCGCCGTCAGCGCCAGCCAGGAGGCCCAGCAGCTCGGCAACATCCCCATCAGCGCCTCATCGATCCGCCAGGCGATCGCACGGGTCCACTCGGCGCACCTCGCGTATTCGACCATAGAGATCAACCCCAGATCACTGGAGCGCGCATCGTGAGCACCCCGAGCATCGCCTACGTCCTGCCCACGCACAATCGACCGGCGGAACTGGCACGCACGGTCGAGATGCTGGGCGCGCTGCCATCGCACGACGGCGAGCTTGTCGTCATCGACAACGCCTCGGACGCTCCGCCCCGCCTGCCCGGGTGTCTCGCCAATGGCATCCCCGTGCGGCTCATCCTGCGCCGGTTCAATGAGGGGGCGGCGGCCCGCAATGAGGGTGTGCAGGCCGGCGACGCCGATTGGATCGTCATGCTCGACGATGATTCGAGCCCGATGGGGATCGAGTATCTCGATGCGCTCGCCGATGCGCCCGCAAAGGTGCTCGCGATCAGCGCCGATATCCATCTCCCGGCGAGTGGAAGGCGCGAATCCGGCGGTCTACCGGAGGTCTTCATCGGCTGCGGCGTCGCGATCCGGCGCGGGGCGTTCCTCGAAGCCGGCGGCTACGACCCGAGCTTCCACTACTACGCCGAGGAGTACGACCTCGCGGCCAAGCTGCTCATGATGGGCGGGCGGGTCGCGTTCGAGCCACGATTCCGAGTTGAGCACCGCAAGGTGAGCACCGGGCGCGACATGGACACGATCCTGGCTCGTCTGGTCCGCAACAACTGCTGGGTCGAGCAGCGGTACGCGCCCGATCACGAGCGATTCGACGCGATCGTGCGGACACGCCGGCGGTATCGATCGATCGCGATCAAAGAACGGGCGAGCCGCGGATACGAAGCAGGATTGCGCGAGCTCCGCGAGACGATGCGAGCGCAGCACCGCACGCCGATGAACCGGGATCTTTACGATCGCTTCACGGGCCTGGCGCATGCCAGAGAATGGCTCGGACGGGCACACGCGAAGCGTCGGTTCGCGACCGCCGCGATCGTCGAGCGGGGCAAGAACGACTGGGTGATCGAGCGTGCGCTTGAAGAGCTCGGTGTGGCGCTGGTTGGGCCAGAGCAAGGCGAGGCTCTGGTCATCGGCACGCTCTCGCCGGGGCCGATGCGGGACGCGATGGAGAGGCTGGGGGGCGACCCTCGGATCGTCGCGCCCTGGCATCTCGTGGTACCGGGGCATAGGCGAGTCAAGGCGAGAGTCGCGGCCTAGACCCGGGTCAATAGACGCGTCGCGGGCTCTCGTGAAACACGTCGAAGGCCCGACCGTGAGGAAGGGCGTCTACCAGTCCTTCCAGACCTCGTATCACATGTAGGTCTCGGCGTCCCAGAGGTGTTCGCCGGGTCGGCGATAGAGCATTGAAGCGTGAGAAGGGCCGGTAGACGCCCTCCTTGACAGTCGGGCCTGCGATGCCGCCGCTTGCTTCGAGACGCTCCGCACCGAATGCTCCGACTCTCAGGTCACATAAACGCCGGCAAGAAGAACGCGAGGATCGCACTCAGCAACGCCAAGCCGACCAGCGCGCGGCCCGTGACCTGCGCGCGATCCCAGTCGCGCTGTGCCAGCGTCGCACCCAGGCCCAGCCACGCGACCAGCATCAGCGCGGGCACGAACCAAGGCGCGACCATGACAATCTCCGCCATCCCCGAGGATTCGCTCAATGGCTCGTTGCGTTCCATGACAACGCTCGCGAGCATGAACGCGCCCATCGTGGTCGCAGGCAGAACCACCATCGCGAGCAGGCGGGCATAGCGCCGGCGCAACGCCTGAGCAGGATCTTCCCTGGAGTCTGCACTCATTGCCCGTGGAGGATACCAGATATCGTGCGCCACGCCGACGCCTTGGCCAGTGTCTCGCTCCATTCGAGTTCGGGCACTGAGTCGGCGACGATGCCCGCGCCAACCGGGAACACCAGCTCACCCTTGCGATAGTTGGCCGTCCCCCCGCTGCGCTGGCCGGTGATGATCGCGGTGCGAATGCCGACGTTGAAGACCGCGTGCCCCTGGGCGTCGATCGCACCGATGGAGCCGCAGTACGGGCCGCGACGGGTGCCTTCGAGTTCGTTGATGATCTGCATGGCCCGGACCTTTGGTGCGCCGGTGATCGAGCCGGCGGGGAACGATGCGCGGATCAGATCGCACAGGGACTTGCTGTTGCGCAGTGTCCCCGAGATCGTCGCGACGCCCTGATACACGCCGCCACCGGCGTGGGTCTCGATCGCGCGCGGGTCGTCGACGCGCACCGAGCCGATCTCACACACCCGCGAGAGATCGTTGCGCATGAGGTCGACGATCATCCGAAGCTCGGCGGCGTCCTTCGGGCTCTTTTCTAACGCCGCCCGCCCGCTGTGTGCGCTGGCCGTGCCTTTCATGGGACGTGTCACGCAACGCCGGGAGATCGGGTCAAACGCCAGAAACAGCTCGGGGCTGAGCGAGAGAATCGTGCCGGGCGAGGCGTCGATGCAAGCCGCGTACGCGGGGCGGGCGCTGCGCACGAGATCGGCGAAGAGCGCCCGCGACGAACCCGAGAACTCTCCAACGAGCTGATGGGCGAGATTGACCTGGAAGATGTCGCCGGCACGGATGTACTCGATCGCCCGCGCGACGTTGGCCTGGTATTGCGCCTGCCCGATGTCGCTGGCGAGCGCCCCGAGCGACCACGATTGCGCCGAAGACAAGCCGGGCGACGGGGATCGCTCCGACGACGGACGGTCCTCGATCGTCGGCAGCAGATCCGGATCGCCCAGAACTGACCACTCGGCGAGGCTGTGGTCGAAGCGGTACGCAGAATCGCAGATGAGCACCTCACCCGAGCCCCATTCTCCGGCGTATCCGATGCCCGCCGAGGGCTCGAAGGACCCGCCCAGCTCGTAGGAAAGCAGCGGAATGACCAGCGCCGGCGTCGCCCTGTGATCGTCGCAGGGGCGGGATGCTCGCGAGGCGAGCCATTGCTGGGGGGTCAGACGATCGTGGATGGACGCGAGGTAGCTGTAGCGTTGGAAGGGTACTTCGGTATCGGCAGAGGCCACCAGAGCCGCCAGGGGCACGATTGGCGGCCAAAGCTCGATCGCGTGAGCGGGGGTCACGGCGGACGAGATTGGGGCTGATTGGGTGGTCTGGAGCATGGCGTTGGGGTCGGCGGCATGGTATCCCGAGCAGGCCGGTGAACCCGCGGGCTTGACCGCCTCGCTCAGACGCGAAACATACAGACCCACGGAGGATTCCGAATCCAAGGGTCTTATGCAGGGAAATCCCTAGAGTTCTAGCCCGAGAGAGGAAGGCAACCGGCCCATGGCGAAGCGAAACACCTCCAAGTCCTCCAAGACCCACGCCCCCGGCGGCAGCAAGAAGAAGTCGGTCAAGAAGGTCGCGAAGAAGGCGCCGAAGAGGGTCGCGAAGACACCGTCGCCCAAACGCACGCCGACCGTCAAGAAGGCCCACAAGGCCGGCGCGCCCCGGACCACCAGGCGCAAGAAGTCCAAGTTTGTCGCGGGCAAGCTGGTGTTCTCGTTCGGCAAGAAGATGAACGAGGGCGATGGCTCGATGCGCGAGCTGCTGGGCGGCAAGGGCGCGAACCTCGCGGAGATGACCAACATCGGCCTGCCCGTCCCCCCGGGGTTCACGATCACGACCGAGGCCTGCAAAAAGTATTACGACGCCGGGCAGCGCCTGCCCCACGGATTCATGAACGAGGTCGGCAAGCACATCGCGATCCTCGAACAAGAGACCGGAAAGAGCTTCGGCGGCACCGAGAACATCCTGCTGGTCTCGGTGCGTTCGGGGGCCGCGGCGAGCATGCCCGGCATGATGGACACGATCCTGAATCTCGGGCTGACCGACGAGAGTGTTGAGGTGCTCGGCGAGGCGACCGGCAACCGGCGCTTCGCCTACGACGCGTACCGGCGACTCATCAACATGTTCGGCGACGTCGTCATGGGCGTCGATCACGAGCACTTCGAGGGGGCGTTCGACGATCTCAAGAAGCGCTACGGCGTCGCGAACGACACCGATGTTCCCGAGGAGGGGCTCGTCGAGTTGTGCGATGCGTACAAGGAGGTCTTCGAGAAGCGCGTCGGGCAGGACTTCCCGCAGAACCCCCACAAGCAGCTCGAGCTGGCGATCCAGGCGGTGTTCAAGAGCTGGAACGCCGACCGCGCGATCAGCTATCGCCGGCTCAGCGGGATCACCGGCCTCATCGGGACCGCGGTGAACGTGCAATCCATGGTCTTCGGCAACATGGGCGATGAATCGGGCACGGGCGTTGCCTTCACGCGCAACCCATCCACCGGCGAGAACACGTTCTACGGCGAGTTTCTGATCAACGCCCAGGGCGAGGACGTCGTCGCGGGCATCCGCACGCCAAAGCCTGTCATCGAGATGCGCAAGTGGAACAAGGACGCCTATCGCCGGCTTCTTGAGATCAAGGACACGCTCGAGCTGCACTATCGCGAGATGCAGGATATCGAGTTCACCATCGAGGACGGCGAGCTGTTCATGCTCCAGACACGCTCGGGCAAGCGCACGGGCGCGGCGGCGGTGCGGATCTCCTGCGACATGGTCAAGGAGAAGCTGATCGACGAGAAGGAGGCGCTGCTGCGCATCCCCGCCGGCGATCTCACACAGTTGCTACTCCCGAGCTTCGACGACAAGGCAAAGGCCAAGGCTCAGCTGCTGGCCAAGGGCTTGCCCGCGAGCCCCGGGGCCGCCAGCGGCAAGCCGGCGTTCACCGCACACGAGGCCGTCGAGCGCGCCCACCAGGGCGAGAAGGTCATCCTCGTGCGCAAGGAGACCAGCCCCGAGGACGTGGACGGCATGCACTCGGCGGCGGGCATCTTGACCAGCACCGGAGGCATGACGAGCCACGCCGCGGTCGTCGCGCGCGGCTGGGGCAAGTGCTGTGTCGCCGGTGCCGGCTCGCTCTCGATCGATCCCAAGAAGGGGACCTTCAGCGTCAACGGCACCACCGTCACCCGCGATGATGTCATCTCCATCGACGGGGCCACCGGCGAGGTCATGCTCGGCGAGATCGGACGCGTCGAGCCGACACTCGGCGCGGACTTTTCCAAGATCATGCGCTGGGCCGACAAGTACCGCACGCTCGGCGTGCGCACCAACGCCGACACGCCCAAGGACGCCCAGCGGGCCCGAGATTTCGGTGCCCAGGGGATCGGGCTCTGCCGGACCGAGCACATGTTCTTTGAGGGCGAGCGCATCACGGCGATGCGCGAGATGATCCTTTCCGAGACGCTTGAGGATCGCGAGCGGGCGCTCGAGAAGCTGCTGCCGTATCAGCGAGAGGACTTCATCGGGATCTTCCGGGCGATGAAGGGATTGCCGGTGACGATCCGCCTGCTGGACCCGCCGCTGCACGAGTTCCTGCCGCATGACAAGAGCACCCAGAAGGAGATCGCCAAGGGCCTGGGTGTGCCCACCGAGCAGGTGTACAAGCGGGTGCAGATGCTGCACGAGATCAACCCGATGCTGGGCCATCGCGGCTGCCGACTCGCGGTGACCTTTCCCGAGATCCTTCGGATGCAGGTGCGTGCGATCGTCGAGGCGACCATCGCGTGCTCCAAGGAGAAGGTCCGGGCGATGCCCGAGATCATGATCCCGCTCGTGGGCGAGGCGCGCGAGCTCAGCCTCTTGCGCGGGCTGGTCGAGCAGACCATCCACGACGTCCGCAAGGAAGAAGAGCACAAGGGGCGCCTCGATATCAAGATCGGCACGATGATCGAGATTCCCCGCGCGTGCATTACGGCCCACGAGATCGCCCAGCACGCCGACTTCTTCAGCTTTGGCACCAACGACCTCACCCAGCTCACCTATGGCTACAGCCGCGACGACTCGGGGACGTTCCTGCCCGACTATGTCGCGCGCGACATCCTGCCCGGCGATCCCTTCGAAAGCCTCGATCAACCGGGTGTGGGCGAGCTGGTCAAAATGGGCATCGAACGCGGACGCAACGCCAAGAGCGATCTCAAGATCGGGATCTGCGGCGAGCACGGCGGCGATCCTAAGAGCGTCTGGTTCTGCCACGATGTCGGGCTGGATTATGTGAGCTGCTCACCGTTCCGCGTGCCGATCGCGAGGCTCGCTGCGGCGCAGGCGGCTATCCGCGCGGCAGGTTGACCTTCGGACCGGACTTTGTGCTAACATCGCCGCTGTGGGGGGCATGCCTGAGCAGATCGGTCCATATGAGATCACCCGAGAAATCGGGCGTGGTGGTATGGGCGTGGTTTTCCTCGCCCGCGATACCAAGCTGGACCGCGACGTGGCGATCAAGTCGTTGCCGCCGGACTTCGCCGACGACCGGGATCGCCTGGCACGCTTCCAGCGGGAGGCCAAGCTCCTTGCCTCGCTGAACCATCCCAACATAGCGACGGTGCATGGGCTCGAGGAGGTCGATGGGGCGCACTATCTTGTGCTGGAGTTTGTCGAAGGCGAGACGCTCGAACAGATCCTCGAGCGTGGCCCGATGCCGGTCTCGGAGGCCTTGCCGGTGGCCAAGCAGATCGCAGAGGCGATCGAGGCGGCCCACGACAAGGGCGTGATCCACAGGGATCTGAAGCCCGCGAACATCAAGTTCACCGCCAGCGATCAGGTCAAGGTCCTGGACTTTGGCTTGGCCAAGGCGTTCGAGGATCCGACGACCATCAGCGGCATGGCCTCAAGCCCCACGGTGATGCAGACGCACACACCGACGATGCCCGGGATCATCCTCGGCACCGCCGGGTATCTCTCCCCGGAACAGGCCCGTGGAAGAACCGTTGACAAGCGAAGCGACGTCTGGTCGTTCGGATGCGTGCTCTATGAGATGCTCACCGGCGCGAGGCTCTTCCCGGGCGAGACGGTGACCGATTCGATCGGCGCGACGCTGCACAGAGACCCGGATTGGTCGTTGCTGCCCGTGGAAACTCCCCCGACGATCCACCTGCTGTTGCGCCGGTGTTTGTCCAAGGACCGCAAGCGTCGCCTGCACGACATCGCCGATGCGAGGGTGGAGATCGAGGAGGCGATCTCCGATCCCACGAGTTCGTCGCTCAACCTCGCCAGCGCAGCGCTCGCGGTGGCGGGTCCAAGGCGTCGATCGCTGTCGATGGCGGCGATTGGCGTGGGCGTGATTGGAGTCGGCGTCGGGGCCATAGGGCTGTGGAAGCCCTGGTCCGCGCCGCCTGAGTCACCCGAGCCGATGCATCTCTCGATCACGGCGCCTGAGGGATTGGAGTTCGAATCATGGGACCTTTCACCCGATGGTCTGGCGATAGCCTTCTGCGGGAAATCGGAAGACCGCGACGCCAAACATCCGTTGTTCATCCGGCGGCTGGATCGCCCGGAGGCTCGCGCGATCCCTGGTGCCAACGGGGGACACGATCCGGTATTCAGCCCGGATGGTCAGTGGATTGCATTTACGCGCGATGACAGCGTGTTTCGCGTCCGGCTCGACGGCGGCCCGCCAGTTGAGATCGCCAAGCTCGAACAGTCGATGCGATGGGCAGGGGTGTGGCTGAACGATCATGAGCTGCTCGTGCATATGACCGACACGGAGCTCGCCCGTTTGAACGTAAGCGACGGCTCGATCGAGCCGATCGAGCGGAAAGACCTTCCGAGCGACTTGGTCTTTACATACGCCGCAATGGCGATTCCATCTGCTGACGCCTTACTCACGGCCGACCTCAGCGTTGGGAGCGGCACGATCAGCCGCCAGCTGCGGGCGCTCTCGCTCGAGACCGGGCTTTCAACGAACCTCATCGACGACATCTCGTGGGCAGGCATCGCTGCGTCGAGCCACTTGCTGTTCTCGCGAGATGGCTCGCTCCTGGGAGCTCGATTCGACTCCGATCGGCTCGAGATCGTCGGGGCGGTGACGCCGCTGCTCGCGGGGATCGAGTGGTTCACACTCTGCGAAGCAGGAACGCTGGTTCACGGCGGGCAGCTTGATTTCGGGAATCGGTCGGTCGATATCGTGGTGGTGTCGGAGGTGACGGGCGAACCAACCGTCATCAGCCAGCAACCACGTCCCTACCAGGATTTCGTTCTGTCAGCAGACGGTCGTCGCATCGCGGCCGGGCTCTTCACACTGGATGACGACCTCCCTCGCATCTGGATGATCGATCGTGACACCGGAATCGAGCAGCCGATCTCGCCGGCGGATCGTGGGGCCCTGGCAGCCGTGTGGTCGCCAGATGGAACGCGCATCGCGTACGCCGTGCTCGGAGCGCAGACACACTCGATCGAAGTGATACCGATCGACGGATCGGCCGAGCCGACGACGGTCGTCGAGGTAGACGCAACTCAAGAGCGAATCTTCCCGGTCGCATGGCCGGCGAGCGGATCCGTGCTCCTGGCGGGCAGACAGATGACCCAATCCGAAGACAATGACGTGGTTCTGGTGTCGCTCGACGATGGCTCGGTGCGCCCGATTCTCGCCACCGACGCCAGCGAGCGCCCACGGGCGCTCTCGCCTGACGGCCAGTTGCTCGTTTACACATCCGATGTGTCGGGCGACACCCAGACGTACTTGCAGGAGATCGATCTCGAGGAGGGCACCCTTGGCATGCGACGCCTGCTCCCCGCGGACCACGGCTTTTCCAGAGGCCGTTGGTCAGCCAACGGAGCATCGCTCCTGGGACTGGATACCGATGGGAAGATCTGGTCGGTCGATATCTCGATGGACCCCGAGCTTCAGATCTCAACCCCCGTGGAACTGCTTGACACCGGATCGATTGTGGGGCTGGAGAGTAACAGTTGGGCACCCTCTCCCGATGGCGAGGGCTATCTGTTTCTGCGCGGCGAGGAAGAAGAGCAGAAGTTCACGCAACTCAATGTCGTCTTGAACTTCCAGACGCTCCTCGACCGTCAACTCCCCCGGGAGAGCCGATGATGACTCCGAGACATGTCGGCCCGTACCAGATAGAGGCGCCGCTGTCAAAGAGGGGTGGGCGAGTCAGACTTTGGGTGCGTGCCGAGGATCTCGTCAACTCGGGCTCCGATCACGCATCGCCACCCATCGTCGTGCGTTTCCATTCCGATCGACGGCGGGCGGTGTCCATCGCCGCCTCGGCATCCGGATGATCCTGCTCAAGGAAGACCAGCGTCGTCTCGCCGATCTTGATCTCATCGCCATCCTTGAGCGGATGCGCGACGTTGATGACTTCGCCGTTGATCTCGACGCCGTTGGCGCTGCGGTAGTCGGCCGCCATGCGGGTCCCGGTCTTCTCGTCGATGCGAATCTGCAGGTGCTTCCTGGAGATGGTCCTGTCGAGAAGCTGCAGGGTGCATTGGTCGTCGCGCCCGATCGACACGATCGGCTCGTCGGGCAACAAGAAATACTCTCCCTCGAGCACGCCATGAGTAATCAGAACCGACGCCATCACATCTCTCCCTTGAACAGATCTACTCGAGGTTGAATGTGTCCTTGAGGTTCTCGCCTCGCTTGCGGAGCAGGCCGTCAATCGACTTGGCATCGGGCGAGTCGGCGACCGCGTAGACGATCCGCGTCTCGCCGATGAGGATCTGGTCGCCATCATGCAGCGGCGTCGGCTCCTCGATCTGACTCCCGTTCACCAAGACGCCGTTTGTGCTGCCATAGTCGACAGCGACGTGCGATCCGGTCTCGTCGACACGTTTGATCTGCATATGGCGGCGTGACATCTGGGTATCCAGGATCTGGAACGTGCAGTCGATGTCCCGTCCCAGGAGCACGATTCGATGCTCGTCGAGCGCGAACTGCTCGCCGCTCGCTGGTCCATCTGTGATTATCAACGTCGCCATGGGTCCCCCAACACCAGAAATCAGTTCGCGATGATATAGCACATATCCCGCGGATGCCAGCGAGTTCTGGCCCGGCGAGGACCCGCGAACTCTCCGGCGATGGCGATCGGATGGCCGAAGCAGATCGCAACTGGCTTCACTTCCGGAGGCGGCCCGCCATCGCGACGATTCCTGCTAGCATCTCCGTCATGGCAGACGTCCCACAGCAGATCGGCCCATACAGCGTGGTCCGCGAGATCGGTCGCGGCGGCATGGGCGTGGTCTATCTCGCCCGTGACTCGGACCTGGATCGGGATGTGGCGATCAAAGCGCTGCCCGAGGAACTCGCCGCCGATTCCGTCCGCCTCGAACGCTTCGAGCGCGAGGCGAAGACGCTCGCCACGCTCAACCACCCCAACGTCGCGGGGATCTATGGCGTCGAGGAGCAGGGTGGGCGGAAGTACCTCATCCTTGAGTACGTCGAGGGCGAGACGCTGGGCGAGCGATTGGATCGTGGCCCGATCCCGGTTGATGAGTCCCTGGAGATCGCGATCGAGATCGCCGCGGGCGTCGAAGCCGCCCACGAAGCGGGGATCATCCACCGCGACCTCAAGCCCGACAACATCAAGATCACGCCGGATGGCAAGGCCAAGGTCCTCGACTTTGGCCTGGCCAAGGCCGAGCATGTGAGCAACTCGACCACTCTGGACGACTCACCAACGCTCATAACACCACACTCACCGACCATGCCGGGCGTGGTGCTGGGCACGGCGGGTTACCTCTCGCCCGAACAGGCGCGGGGCCGGCCCGTGGATACGCGGACCGACATCTTCTCCTTTGGATGCGTGCTGTACGAGATGCTGAGCGGCACCATCGCGTTCGGAGGAGAGACCGTGGCCGATTCAATCGGCGCCACGCTGCACAAGGAGCTTGACTTCACAAGGCTGCCCGCCTCGACGCCGCGCTTCGTGCGGCACGTCCTGCGACGATGTCTTGAACGCGATCGCAAGAAGCGCCTGCGCGACATCGGTGATGCGCGGATCGAACTCCAACTGGCCCTGGAGGCACCCGAGCCTGAGGATGCCTTGCCCACAGCGGCGTCACCGCTGCGTCGTGCAACGATCGTGGCACTCCTGATCGTCGTGGGACTGGTCATAGCCATCGCCGGCCTGCAGTTGGGACGGCAACTCGACACTGCGCCACCCGCAACGGTGGCCTACCTGACCATCCCGCCGCCACCGGATCACCAGATCCGCCAATCGGGTGATCTTTCGGGTCCTGCGGCGGTGTCGCCGGACGGATCGTCAGTCGTGTTTGCCGCGTCGGCACCGGGCGAGCCCCGGCGCCTGTGGGTGCGCCGACTCGATGAGCCCGACGCACGCAAGATTCCGGGCACGGATGGGGCCATGTTCCCCTTTTGGTCGCCGGACAGTCGATCGGTCGGGTTCTTCACGCGAGACAAGCTGCGACGAGTCGATCTCCATACCGACACGATCATCAGGGTGTGCGATGTCGATGAAGCACGAGGCGGCGCGTGGACGCATGACGGACGCATGATCTTCGCGCCCCGGTTCTCGAGCGCGCTGATGATTGTCAGTGCCTCCGGCGGTGAGCCGGCCGCCCTGACGACGTACGACCGCGAGCAACACACCACACACCGCTGGCCCCAGGCGCTGCCTGATGGGAAGCACTTTCTGTACTTCGCCGGGCATCGCGATCCAAACCGTCGTGAGGGGCAGGGCATCTACCTTGCCACCCTGGATGGGAAGACCGAGCCACGTCGACTCACGCGATGCAACTTTGGCGCGAAATATGTTGACGGCTGGCTGCTGTTCGTGCGTGATGACGTTCTGCTTGCGTCGCGCGTTGATCTGGACAATGCACGCCTGACCGGCGAGATTCGGGTGCTGACGCGGGACATCGGCGTCGATCAATCAACCTGGCACCCCCAGTTCTCGGCCAGCGCCGAGGGCACCCTGGTCTTCAATCGTCGCGCGACGAGCTTCAAGGGCGATCCGAGCACCCGCAGCAATCTCGCGTCCGGGGGATCCGAGGCGGACCTGCTCACTAACTTTGATCGCACCGGTCGAATCTTGAGACAGTTCGCCGAAGGCATGCCGATTGGACATATTGCACTTTCGCCGGACGGCTACAACTTGGTTCTCTCCGTGCGGACCCGCGACGGCACGAATGACCTGTGGCTCTACCCGACGGCCTTCAGCCCGGACCCGAGCGATCCCGACGAAAAGGAGCGGGTTGGGGCCGCGGTCATGACCCCCAACCCGAGTCGACTCACGTTTCTGGAAGGCACGGAATCTCGGGCCGTCTGGTCGCCGGACAGCACCGAGATCGTCTTTGCGCGCCACGACGGTCCGGAAGGGACCGCGGGCATCTACCGCCAGGCCATCGATGGCGGCCCCGAAGAACTGCTGTTTACCGATCCTGAGTTGACCGTGTATCCGATGGATTGGACCCGCGATGGAGAATACATCATCTACAAACGGGGCTCCTGGCAGACGGCGGATATTGATGACATCTGGGCTCTGCCGCTCGACGGAACCGATCCGCTTCCACTGGTCCAGTCTCCGGCCATGGACTGGATGGCCCGTGTCTCTCCGGATGACCGGTGGCTGGCGTATACCTCAAAGAAAACGGGACGCCAGGAGGTCTACGTCATTCCGTTCGCTCCGGCGTGGGCGGAGGCGGCGCGTTTGCGTCAGTGGCCGGTCTCATTGGACGGCGGTCGCGAACCACGGTGGAACAGCGACGGAACAACACTCTATTACATCTCCGATACGGGCATGCTGATGGCGGTGCCCGTGAACGCGACTGAGCAGTCATTCGAGTTCGAACGACCGGTCCCGCTGTTCCAGACAAGCTGGGACACCGGCATCTACTTCGACGTCTTCCCACCAAACGATATTGGTGATGGCTTCGTGTTCATGGATACGCGACAATCGCCGTACACGCCGATCTCTGTCATCCTCAACTGGCAGCAACTGCTCACGGAGGACTCACGTTGAGCGATGGATTTCCAGATCGAATCGGCCCGTACGAAGTCACCCGCGAGATTGGGCGCGGGGGCATGGGTGTGGTCTATCTCGCGCGTGATGAGCGGCTTGATCGCGACGTCGCTATCAAGGCCCTGCCGGAGGAGTTGGCCGACGACCCGGCTCGCTTGGAGCGGTTTGAACGCGAAGCGAAGACCCTTGCCCAGCTCAACCACCCCAACGTAGCCGGTATCCACGGCGTCGAGGAACAGGATGGTCAGAGATACCTGATCCTCGAATACGTCGAGGGCGAGACGCTTGGCGAGCGGCTGGATCGAGGGGCGTTGCCCTTGGACGAAGCGTTGGAGGTCGCGATCGAGATCGCCGCGGGGATCGAAGCCGCACACGAGGCCGGCATCATCCATCGCGACCTCAAGCCCGACAACATCAAGATCACGCCCGATGGCAAGGTCAAGGTCCTGGACTTTGGTTTGGCCAAGGCAGAACAAGCAAGCACATCGACGATCCAGGGCGACTCGCCGACGGTTATCACGCGCCACTCGCCGACGATCCCCGGCGCAATCCTTGGCACCGCCGCGTACATGAGCCCCGAGCAGGCCCGCGGTCGCAGAGTCGATAAGCGCGCAGACATCTGGTCCTTCGGCGTGCTGCTTTACGAGATGCTCACCGGCGCAAGCCCTTTCGTCGGTGAGACCGCAACGGATTCGATCGGGGCGGTGCTCCACAAGGACGTGGATCTGGATCGGTTGGCGGGCGAGACACCCGCGATGGTCCGGCACGTGCTCCGCAGGTGCCTGGAGCGCGATAAGCGCCAGCGGCTGCAGGCGATCGGCGACGCTCGAGTGGACCTAGAGCTGGCGCTCGCTGAGCCGGGCTTGGACGCGCGCACAGGATCGACGGGCAAGCTCCCCTGGATCATCGCCACGGCGGGTGCGGCTTTCGGGCTCGCAGCGCTGGGGCTTCTCTTGAGCGGGACTCTCTCGCCTCCCGCCCCGCCCAAGAGCGTGTTGCACCTGGCGCTCCCGATCGGCCAGAGTCCGCTAGTGGAGGAGGGAGTGACGTTCGCGTTCTCGCCGGTTTCACGGACGGTCGCATACATTGCGCAGGATCCGGGCGACGACTCGCCCGACGCCACGACCGCGATCTACTTGCGAGACCTCGACTCTGACGAAGCGCATCGCCTCGCCGGAACAGAGCACGCCCGATACCTGAGCTTCTCGCCCGACGGCACGCAACTCGCCTTCACATGGTACGATCCGGACTCTTCGCGCGAAGAGGTGCGCCGCGTGAGCGTGAGCGGCGGCCCGGTGCTTCAGGTCTTCGCCGATCCGACGGGTAACAAGTATGTCATGCGGGTCAGCCTCGCCTGGATCTCGAATGACGAGATGCTGGCCCTGAGCGCGGACCGGTTTACTTTGTACCGCCTGCCCATAGCCGGGGGCGATCCTGTCGAAATCACGACGCTTGCAAGTGACGGGGGGTGGCTGTTTAACACGCCGTCGATGCTCGGCCCGGACTCGGTGTTCCTGTCGCGCGTCGATCTGTCGGCAGGCCGGGAACGAATGAGGCTCTTTCGCCTCGATCTCGAAACGGGTGAGGCCACAGAGATCCTCGACGACGCGGAAAACGCACAGATGCTCCCGGGCGGACGGTTGTTGTTTGTGCGCGGCGAGACACTGTGCGTTGCACAGTTCGATGCCGACAGCGCTCGCGTGATCGGTGCCGTGACTCCGATCGTGTCGGGATTACTATCATCGGCATCGTATTCGGTCTCGGCGCAGGGTGACCTCTTGGTCACCCGGAGTGTTGTCGAGCACGAGAGTTCACGACTCATGTCCATCGACCGCGCAGGGCAGAGGGTCCCGCTGATTGAATCCCGGCAAGACTTTTCCGCGCCGGTCGTCCTCTCGGGCGATGGACGACAACTCGCCATCACCATCATTCGCCCAGACGAGCCTCCCCACGCTCACACACTCGATCTCGACACCGGGTTCCTCCGTCCCGCGTTGCCCTCGGCCGATGTGTCGTGGTCGGAGGGATGGGCGCCGGACGGGCGACTGATCGCAAACCAATGGTTTACTCCCACCCATGGCGAGCTCTTGCTGCTCGATCCCTCGTCAAGCGCCGAGGCGACACCGATCTTGCCCGAAACCGACGGTCTCGGCTCGCAAATCAACGCGACCATGACACCGGATGGCCGGTTTGTGGTCTTCCAGTACCGGACGCACATCGAACCGGACACCCGGGACATCTACGCCGTGGACCTTGAGAGCGATCAGGATCCGGTGCCGATTGTGGTCGTCGCAACGAGCGCGGGCGAAGCCAGCCCGAGGCTGTCTCCAGACGGGCAGTGGCTGGCGTACATCACGGATGCGTCGGGAACCCGCCAGGTCGTGCTCCAGGCGTTCGACCCGGATCGACTCGGGGAGCCCACGCGAGTGTTCCCTGTGTCCTTCGACGGCGGGCACGCACCGTTCTGGTCCCCAGACGGGAGCGAGTTGTTCTTTCTCGACACCGACCTCGAGAACCTGTTCGGTGTCGAGATCACGACGGACCCGGTGATGAGCATCACGCCGCCAAAGCTCATTCTTGGAGGCACGGATCTCAACATTGGAGGGATCGACGGCGGGATGGTGTGGCGCCCGATCGACATCACGCCCGATGGTGAGCGATTCGTGTACATCGAAGACGCAGGCGACGAAGAGCCGCCAACACACCTCGACCTGACAATTAACTGGCTCGATGAACTCGACAAGCTCGTCCCGCCGCGGCGATAGACTCTCCGACCCATGCATGACCAGATCGGCCCATACCGGATAGAACGCGAGATCGGTCGCGGTGGGATGGGCGTGTTAATTCTCGCCTCCGACGGGTAACTTCTCAGGGCTCGATCGGCTGATTCGCCCCGAGCCCAGGCCCGTACACCACGGCGTTCATGAACACCCGCGTCGTCCCCAGGCTCGTCGCCCGGAACGTCGGCGAATCAGCGAACAGGATCACCTGTCCCATGGCGACGCGCTCGCGCGTGACCGCCGCACCGTTTGCAATACGGTGTGCCGCCTCGGGCCACAGCAGCCCGCTCATGCGCAGCAGCAGCTTCTTGCCCTTGGGAATAGTCGACCAGCCGACGCGCTTGGCCTCGTCTCTCGACGCGTCGCCATCGATCACGCCGTAACGCAGAGGAGCCTCAACGCCGTCTTTGGCCATGAGCACCGTGCCCGAACGGAACAGCACCGGCAGATACTCGCCGCACCCGGCGGTAAGCCAGTGCTCGTCATCCACGCGCGTCGCCAGAATCGTGCCCGGCGGCATGAACTGACGCTGCCAGCGATCACGGCGCTTGAGCTCATCCTCCGAACCCCGATCCAGATCGACGCCCGCCCAGGGATAGCTCGGCTCGCCATCGCCCGCGCCATGTGTCCAGACCGCGTCGGGATCAACGCTCTCGGCGTCCGCCGCCCACTCACGCAGCACCGCGATCTCGTAATCATCGAGCTCTTCCAGCACCGCCGAGAGATCTCGCGCGCCGGACAGGCCGTCGTCGCGCCCCAACGACCTCGCCGACGATCCGATCGCGATGAGCGTCCCGCCGGCCTCGACCCATTTGCGCAGATCAGCCTGCGCGGCACCGAGAACGCTCCCCGCGCCGCTCGGCAGCACGAGCACGTTGTACCGGCGCAGATCCGTGAACCGCAGGCTCGCCGCGGACAGATACGCCGCCGGGAGCTTGTATCGCTCATCGAGCGTGTACCAGATCGACCCGAAGTCGTTGGAACTGACCGGCGCCTCGCTCAGAACCGCGATCCGGGGTTCACTGAGCAGGTCGAAGTGCTCGCCGCCGATGTCGGCGACCTCGCCGGCGCCGAAGCCCGTATCGACACCAACCGCGGCCAGTCCACGCGCCTTGCAAAGCCGATCGAGCGCATCAAGCCACGCAAGGTCATCGCGCGAATGATCCTCGCGTGCGATAACCAGCGAGCCGCGCGCGAACGCCGACTCGCCCCATGTGAAATCCTCATCGGCGAATCGCACCGCGAGCCCGGCTCGCATCAGCTCCATGGCCAGTGCCGGCGTCTGATCGTCAAGGCCCCCCACGATCCACGCCTGGCTCGCATCCCGCCGATCCACGCCAGTTGTCACCGCCGCAAAGCCTTCAAAGGGCTTTACGAACTCTTGGGGCAGGCCGGTGAGAAGCTCGTACGCCTCGACATCGTGCATCATGGGTGTCGACCAGCCGGTGATGTCATAAATCTCCGTGCCGCCCGTGCGGACGAGCTCTCGGCGCTCCATCGCCAGAAACTTCTCCGACATATGCGGATCGAACTCCAGCATCGCCGCGAGCAGGCGCGCGTTCGGCTGGCGATTCGGGATCAGAATCGTGCCGGCGGGTAACTCGACGTTTTCGTGCTCACGCCCGAGACGATCGGTCCCGCTCGCGCTGAACTCGCGCGTCAGCTCGAACATTTTAAAGCCCTGGAGCTCCATCAGATCGACGAACGCCGCGAGGCGCGAGCGATTCTCGCTTGGCACGACCGCAAAGGTTCGATTCGCGTAGGGCCCATCCGCCGCCACGCTCTCGCGCCGGGTCTCGAGCCAGCCGGTTCTGATGGCCTCGCGATTGTCGTGCAGCGTCTGGATATTCGCGAGCGTGCTCTGCAACTGGTGATGCACCGACTCGCGATAGCTCAGCACGCGCCCATCGGGACGCTTGATGCCGTACCAGTCCACGCCCGCCTGCTCGTACAGGATTCCGATCGCGCCGCGGAACGCCGCCCACGCGTTGGAGTACCCCGGATACCAGTCGTCGGCCCACTCGCCGGTGTAATACCGCCAGCCCTTGCCATCGAATGCGCCAGCTTGGTCGCCCGCGAACACGTCCAGCCACTTGTGCAGGTTGTCGGAGTAGTTGGGATTGATCGGCTCGCGGCTGGGCGAGAACAGGTATGTATCCTGCCCGCCCATCTCATGCGCATCGACCATCAGCAGCGGATGCCAATCGCGGATCGCTCTGATCCTGCCGCGCGTCTCGGGATTCACCCCGAGCGTCCAGTCGCGGTTCAGGTCGAACATGTAGTGGTTCGTGCGACCGCGAGGCCAGCGCCCGCCATGCAAGCGAGCCTGGTCGTCTGTCGTCGCCACCTTGCCGCGCATCTCGCGCAACTGGCCCAGGTAGCGGTCGCGCCCATCGGGGTTCATCATCGGGTCGATGATGATGACCAGACGATCGAGCATCAAAGTCACGTCGTCGTCGGTGCATGAGAGGTAATGCCAAGCGGCCGCCAAGCCCGCGTCGGCACCGCTCAACTCGTCCCCGTGGATCGAGTACGCCATCCACGCGACCGCCGGGACACGCCCGAGCAGTTCCTCGGCGTCCGCCTCGCTCAATCCGCGCGGATCGGCGAGTTGCGCGAGGTCTATCTGGATGTCGTCGATCCGCGCTAGATTCCTCGGCGAGCTGATGACCATGTGGTACAAGGTCCGACCCTCGAACGTCTCGCCGTGGGTCCTGAGCATCGCCCGCTCGCTCTGCTCATCCCAGGCCTTGAAGCACCGCTCGATCTCGCTGTGCTCAGCGGGGCGCTCGCCGAGGCGAAAGCCAAGGATTTCCCCAGGCGACGAGATCGCGTCATCGTGCGTCGCGCCCGGGAAGAACGCCTCGTCGTAGGAAACGTCTTGTGCGTGGATCGAGGCCCCGAGCGTCAGGGCAACAACACACGCCGATCGGATCGCCGCAGAAATCATGGTGCTTCTCCTCCAGCGAGAGTGTAAGCCAAAGCACTGTCGGCACAAAGGTGATCGGACTCAAGTGCCGCCCGGGATCGGCTGGTAGCACCGGCTTCCAGCCGGTAAGCAGAGGCCCTGGCGCGAGCCTGGGCTTGTGATGTGCCCGACGCTCCATGCACACCCGCACACCCACCAAGCCCACGCTCGCGCGAGGGCCTCTTCTGGGTGAACCAATCGCCAATGAGACGCCTCAAGGAGCAAGAGAGGTAGACTCCAGCCATGCTCAAACGACTCGCCATTCTCGCCTGCCTCCCGCTCGGGGGGTGCATCCACATCAGCATCGGCGGCGCGTTTGAGGTGCTCGCAAGGCTGCCGACGCCCGACGCGACCCTTGAGGTCCAGGAATCCGGCGTGAACGCGAGCTTGCGTGGCGTGTATGCGCTCGATGAATCCTCGTGCTGGGCCAGCGGCAGTGCCGGCACCTGCCTCCGCACGACCGACGCCGGACAGACCTGGCAGCGACTCGAAGTACCCAATGCCGATGAGCTTGATTTCCGCGATGTCCATCCATTCGACAATGACAACGCCCTGCTGATGACCGCCGGAACACCGGCCCGGATCTACCGCACCTCCGATGGCGGGGCACATTGGACCATCGTGCACGAGGACCATCGAGAGGGCGCCTTCTTCGATGGCATGGACTTCTGGGATGACCACCGCGGCGTGCTCTTCGGCGATCCCATCGATGGCGAGTTCACGATACTGCTGACCGAGGATGGAGGGCGGTCTTGGACTCACGCAGACCCAGCGAGCATCCCCGATGCGATGGAGGGCGAGGCCGGCTTTGCCGCGAGCGGAACATGCGTCGCAACGGGGCCCGGTGGACAAGCAATCATCGCACTGGGCGGCAACACGGGACTGGATGGCGCTCGGATCCTCCTGAGTCGGGACTATGCCAACACCTGGGAGAGCAAGGTCACCAGCGTGCCGACCAGCGCGAGTGCCGGTTTGTTCTCAGTCGCCTACTTCTCTGGCGGGGAGTACCTAGGCGTTGGAGGCGACTACGCGAAACCATCGCTTCAGGACCTCGCCGAGAGGCATGAGAACGATCCCGGCGCAACGTACACCTCCCAGCCGATCTACTCAGAACCTCCCGAGCTCGCGCTCCTGTTGCCCATGCCGAATCCGTATCGCTCGTGCGTGGCGGTCGGCTCACTCGATGGGCAAGATGTCTTTCTCTCTACGGGCTGGGCGATCAACTCCGTGGCAAGCCACCTGAACCGTTATCAGTGGCGATGGATTGATCTCATCCCGGGCACCTTCGGCGATGCAGAAAGCAATCCCGAAGCATGGTTTCAGGAAGACGTCTGGTACCAACACGCCGCGAGCTTTGCGCCCGGGACCGCGCGAGCCTGGATCGTCGGAGCTGAGGGCAAGATCACGCGGATCGATCTTGCCGTGCCAGAAGAGTGACAACAGCCGGACGGACGAGACTACGAGCCCGACGCGCGAGAGGCTATTGCGCCATTAGCGCCCACTAGCTTGCGCTT
>CBDVAM010000015.1:0-47834 GCA_965371965.1 uncultured Phycisphaerales bacterium | reverse complement strand
GGTCCAGATGATGATGTAGCTGATGTCGAGTTGCCACCAGCGCAGGCCGTGGCGGGCGGAGGTCGGGAAGGCGTGGTGGTTGTTGTGCCAGCCTTCCCCGAAGCCGAGCACGCCGACGATGGGGTTGTTGCGGCTGTGGTCGTGCGAGCGATAGGTCCTTGTGCCCCAGAGGTGGCAGACGGAGTTGACGCTCCAGGTGATGTGGTGGACGAGGAGGATGCGGACGAGTGCGCCCCAGATGAAGCCGAGCAGTACGCCGCGCCAGCTCATGGTGATGAGCCCGCCGAGGACCGCCGGGAAGATGAGCCCGATGGCAAGCCAGAGCGGGAAGAGCGCGGAGATCACGCGAACCAGGCGGTCGTCCTTGAGGTCTGGGACATAGCGTGCGAAGGACCTTGGGTCTGCGCGGATGATCCAGCCGACGTGGGCATTGATGAAGCCCTTGAGAACGCCCATGACGTTCTCGCCGCTGCCATGGGGAGAGTGCGGGTCGTCGCTCCTGTCGCTGTGCTGATGGTGGCAGCGGTGGACGCCCGACCATCGGATGATGGAGCCCTCTGCGGCCATGGAGCCGAGGACGCCGAATACTGTAGTGAGGATGCGTCCGGTCTTGAACGATCGGTGGGTAAACAGGCGGTGGTAGCCGATGGTGATTCCAAGGCCTGTTGCGAGGTACATGCCGACGAGCAGGGCGAGTTCGACCCAGCCGAAGCCGGTTCCCCAGGCGTAGATGCAGCCGCCGACCAGGCCCGCAACCGGGACGAGGATGAAGATCAGATTGACGACTCTGTGGAGGATCTTGGGCTGTCCCAGAGGATCTGGAGACTGGACCAGATCGATCGTGGTGGCCGGCCCGGGAGCGAATGGCTGGGTGTCGCTCTGCTGTGGCATGGCTTGCTCTGGCGGCATGAGTTCTCCGTACTGAACAGATCGACTCGTGATTGGGATTCTCGCCACTCAGATTCGATCGGGACCCATGGTAGCGGGCGTTCTCTTGCGACGATCCTGTGGCGGGCATGGCCCCGTTGAGGGACTCTCAGAGCGGGCATGGCGGGCGTCGGGGTGCTATGGTGGTCGTCCCCGCTTGCCTCACGCCGGGGCCTGAATGAGGAGCGGGATGAGCCAGAGCAGCACGCAACTGCCGCAGATGCCAGCGATGGGCGAGACCCGGCGAAGCGATCGCTGGTGGTTTCAACCCATTCTGGTCTTCCTGGGTCTCAGCGCGTTCATCGTGTACTCGACGTGGGCGGCGTTCGAGGGGGATCACTACTACTTCGATGGTGGAGGGGCGGATTATCTCTCGCCGTTCTATTCGCCGGTGATCTTTGATGCTCCGAACGTGGAGAGCGGGCACGCGGTCCTCGGGGGCTGGCCCGATTGGTTGCAGTGGCTGCCGCCACTGTTGATGACGCCGGCACTGCTGATTCTTTGGGCCCCTGGTGGGTTTCGGTTCACCTGCTACTACTACCGCGGGGCGTACTACAAGGCGTTCTGGGCGGATCCATCAAGTTGCGGTGTGGGTGAGCCCGGATTTCGCGGGAAGAAGTATCGCGGGGAGCGGAAGCTGCCGCTGATCATGCAGAATGCGCACCGGTACTTCCTGTACCTGGCGCTGGCGTTTATCGTGGTGCTGGGGTACGACGCGTGGAAGGCGATGTGGTTTGAGACCGATGGCGGCGGACGCGAGTTTGGCATCGGCGTGGGCACGCTGGTCCTGCTGGTCAATCCCATATGCCTGGGCGGATACACGCTGGGCTGCCACTCGCTGCGCCACCTTGTCGGCGGGGGGCTCAACCGCCTGGCCGGTCGTCCGGTGCGCAAGAAGACCTATGACTGCGTGTCGTGTCTGAATCGCGGGCACATGCGATGGGCCTGGGTCAGCCTGTTCTGGGTCGGGTTTACCGATGCGTATGTGCGGATGTGTTCTGTGGAATTGATCACCGACTTGAGGCTGTTCTGATGGGTGTTTCGGATCAGGTCACGACGCACGAGTACGACGTGATCGTCATTGGCGCGGGCGGCGCTGGGCTGCGGGCCGCGATCGAGGCCTCGGGCGCGGGCGCCAAGGTCGGGCTGATCTGCAAGAGCCTGCTGGGCAAGGCCCACACGGTGATGGCCGAGGGCGGCATGGCCGCGGCGATGGGCAACGTCGATGATCGCGACGAGTGGCGCGTCCACTTCGCCGACACGATGCGCGGCGGGCAGTATCTCAACAACTGGACGATGGCCGAGGTTCATGCCAGGGAGGCGCCCGAGCGGGTGCGAGAGCTCGAGGCGTGGGGCGCGGTGTTCGATCGCACACGCGAGGGCAAGATCCTCCAGCGGAACTTCGGCGGGCATCGGTATCCGCGCCTTGCCCATGTCGGCGATCGCACGGGCCTGGAGATGATCCGTACGCTGCAAGACCACGGCATCCACCAGGGACTTGAGGTCCACATGGAGCACACGGTCACGACGCTGCTGACCGATGGTGGGCGGGTCGTGGGGGCGTTTGGGTACGACCGGGAGAAGGGGCGTTTCCGCGTGTTTCGCGCGGGTGCGGTCGTGCTTGCGACCGGCGGCATCGGGCGGGCGTTCAAGATCACGTCAAATAGCTGGGAATACACCGGTGATGGGCAGTCGCTGGCGTATCACGCCGGGGCCGAGTTGATTGACATGGAGTTCGTGCAGTTCCATCCGACGGGGATGGTGTGGCCACCGAGCGTGAAGGGGATTCTCGTCACCGAGGGCGTGCGTGGTGAGGGCGGGCGGTTGCTCAACAGCGAGGGCAAGCGGTTCATGTTCGACGACGTGCCGGATTTGTACAAGAACCAGACGGCCAAGGACATCGAAGAGGGCTGGCGGTATGTGATCGGCGACAAGCAGGCGAACCGCCCGCCGGAGCTCTTGACCCGAGACCATGTTGCCCGCTGCATCGTGAAAGAGGTGCGTGAGGGTCGGGGCAGCCCCCACGGCGGGGTGTTCCTGGATATCGCGTGGATCAAGGAGAAGATTCCCAACGCGCCCGAGCACATCAAGAAGAAACTGCCGAGCATGTACCATCAGTTCAAGGAACTGGCGGGGATCGATATCACGGCAGAGCCGATGGAGGTCGGCCCGACGACGCACTACATCATGGGCGGCGTGCGGGTGGACGCCCAGACGCAGATGTCGACGGTTCCCGGGCTGTTCGCGGCGGGCGAGGTCGCGGCCGGGCTGCACGGGGCCAATCGATTGGGCGGAAACTCGCTCAGCGATCTGCTTGTCTTCGGCAAGCTCGCGGGAGAGCATGCCGCGGCGTTTGCAAAGGACAGCGGCACCTCCACAATCGACCAAGGGGCGATCGAGGACGCGATGCGCGAGGCGCTGGCGCCCATGGACGAGGCCCGAGGCGAGAACCCCTATCGCGTGCAGCAGGACCTACAGGATCTGATGCAAGACAACGTCGGCATCGTCCGCAACGAGGACGACATGGCCAAGGCGGTCGAGGGCATCGGGGCGCTGCGGGCTCGGGCCGCGACCGCGAGCGCGCCGGGTAATCGCGAGTACAACCCCGGCTGGCACACGGCGATGGATCTGAAGAATCTGCTGATGGTCTCTGAGGCGATCGCGCGGTCGGCGATGGATCGGCGCGAGAGCCGGGGCGGACACTTCCGCGAGGATCACCCCGCCAAGAGCGACGAGTACGCGCACCACAACACGGTCTTGAAGCGCGCCGAGGACGGATCCATGAGCCTGCGGCGCGAGCAGATCCCCGAGATGCGAGCGGACCTCCGCGAGATCATCGAGGAGCAGGGCTGATCGTGGCGCGTCGCACGGGCAAGCGGTCGCAACGGGGGACTGGATCGCATGATCCGCGAGTTCTCTATGCGGCCTCCATTGAGCGTATCGAGGAATCGGAGTTGTTGTTTCGCGATGGACGATGGGTGTTGTCGATGTATGTGGCGGGGCTCGCGGTGGAGGCGCTCTTGCAGGCATTTGCGATTCGCGGCGGCGAGGCCCATGATGCCCGCCACGGCCTGCAGCAGTGGCTCAACAAGTCCCCGGCTGTGCTGGTTGATGCGATCAGAGGAGACGCGAAGACAGAGTGGTCCGAGCTCAATACGATGTGGAGCAACGACCTTCGGTATCTGTCGGAGGCGGGACTTCTTGGAAGGCTGAGAGATCGCAAGCACGATCGGGGTATCAAGGGAGGTCGCGAGTCGGTGCTGAAGACTTGTTCGAGACGATGCGTGGACGATGCACGGGCTGTGCATAACAGAGGATTGCTCCAATGGCGCAGGGATTCATCAACAAACTGAATCACATTCTCAGCGACGAGTTGGCGAACTTTCGGTCCGGTCTGGAGCGAGGTGCGTCCAATGATCGGGTGACAGGCTTTGTCATAAGCAGCGACTTCGACCGATTGTCCCATACACAGCGGCAGCGGAGGCTCGCGACTATTCTCGAACGGCGTCTGAGCGAGGGTGAGCGCAACCGCGTCGGACCTATTGTGACGATGAGCCAAGCCGAGGCAGCGTAGGGCAGCACGCTGCTCGGAGGTTTGTTTGATGGCGACAGTGGTATTCCAGATCAGCCGCGGCGAGGCCGGCGAGTCCGGCGCGCTGCGTGAGTATTCGACCGAGGTCGGCCCGGGAATGGTGGTGCTGGACGCGGTGCATCAGATCCAGGCCGAGAGTGCGCCGGATCTGGCTTGCCGGTGGAACTGCAAGGCGGGCAAGTGCGGCAGTTGCAGCGCCGAAATCAACGGCAGGCCGGCGCTGCTGTGCATGACCCGTTTGGGCGATCTGGACCTCGACGCGGGGGTGACGATCGAGCCCTTGCGGGCGTTCCCGCTGATCCGCGATCTGGTGACCGACGTGTCGTGGAACTACCGCGTCAAGAAACGGATCAAGAAGTTCAAGCCTCGCAAGCCGGACACCGAGGATGGGCAGTGGCTGGTGGCCCAAGAGGACGTGGAGCGGGTGCAGGAGTTCCGCAAGTGCATCGAGTGTTTCTTGTGCCAGGACGTGTGCCATGTGCTGCGAGATCATCACAAGCACGATGAGTTCGCCGGGCCCAGGCACTATGTCTACACAGCGGCTCTACAGATGCACCCGCTGGACACCGAGGACCGGCTCATGGACCTCAAGGACCGCGAGAACATCGGCTATTGCAATATCACCAAGTGCTGCACCAAGGTGTGCCCCGAGCACATCACGATCACCGACAACGCGATCATCCCTCTGAAAGAGCGGGTCGTGGATGAGTTCTACGATCCGCTGACCAAACTCTTTCGGATGTTCAAGCCGAAGAAGTGACTGCGGGCGATAGGCTCCGCAGCGGGAGGCCGGCCATGGGCGAGTTGAAGCGGATCCACGAGCGGGCGATTCCGGCGGCACTCGAGCGGGCGAAGCAGTATCGCCTGCTGAATGAGCCGCAGGAGGGCGAGAGCATCTGCCGGGACATCCTGGAGGTGGACCCATCGCACCAGGACGCGATCCGGACGCTGCTGCTGGCGTTGACCGACCAGTTCGAGCGGGACCTCCGGACGATGCGCGCCGAGGCGGTCGAGCTGCTCGCGAGGCTCAGAAGCGAGTATGAGCGGGGCTACTACGACGGGGTCATCCATGAGCGGGCGGGCAAGGCCCTGCTCGAGGCGGGATATCCGCGGGGTGCGGTCTATGAGGCGGTGCACGGGGCGATGGATCTGTACGCCAAGGCGACCGACATGGCACCCAATGGCGACGATGAGGCGATCCTGCGCTGGAACACCTGCGTGCGGATGATCGAGCGTCACGGGCTGGGTCCGAGCGAGGCGGGCGAGCACGAGATGGAGTTGGAGAGCTTTGATGACGAGGTGCCGCACCGCTAGATCGGATATGGTCTGAGCGATGACGATCGCGATCTCATTTGTCGTGTACACGCTGCTGATCGTCGCGGTCGGGCTCCTCGCCGGGCGCGGGACCACGGGCGATGACGAGGATTACTTCCTCGCGGGTCGCAAGCTGGGGCCGTGGATCGCGGCGTTGTCTGCCGGGGCCTCGGGATCATCGACTTGGGTGACGATGGGATTGGTCGGCACCGCCTTTGCGACCGGCTTGCGTGCGTACTGGCTTGTGCCGGGCGTGATCTTCGGCGTGGCGTTCAACTGGTTCATCCTGGCGTCGAAGATGCGTGAGCGATCGATGGCGCTGGGTGCCGTGACGGTGCCCGATCTGCTCAGCATGCACTTTCGCGAGCGGCTGCCGATTCTGCGGCTCATGAGTGTGGTTGTCATTCTCTCGTCGATGCTGTTGTATGTGGCATCGCAGATGGCCGCGACGGGCTTGGCCTTCAATGGCACCTTCAAGGAGATAAGTTATCCGGCGGGCGTGGGGATTGGCGCTGCGATCGTGCTCGCGTACACGGTCATGGGCGGGTTTCGCTCGGCGTGCTGGACCGACGCGATCCAGGCGCTGCTCATGCTCATCGTGCTCGTCGGCATGCCGGCGTTCATCCTGTTTGGCGGGCATGCACCAGAGAGCATCATCGCGACGCTACGTGACGCCGATCCGAAACTTGTGCGCCTCGTGCCCGAGGTCGGCGGCATGGCATTGCTTGGGTTTCTTCTCGGATCGGGCGCTCTAGGCATCAATCTGGGGTATCCGGGGCAGCCGCATGTGCTGGTGCGGCTGATGGCCGTGCGCGAGCAGCGTGATATCCGTCGATCTGGCTATATCCAAGGGGTCTGGGCGCTGTTGACCATGGGCGGGGCGATCACGACCGGCGTATTGGTGCGTGCGATCGCCGAGGATGGGGCGGGATGGGGCCAGGGCCTGCTTGCCGACGGCATGGCAGACAAGGAACTTGCGTTGTTGCAATCGGCGTCGCACCTGTTGCCGGGATTGCTGTCAGGGATGGTGCTCGCGGGCGTGCTGTCGGCGGCGGCGTCGACCGCCGATAGCCAACTGATCGTCGCGGCGAGCACGGCGTCGCGGGACGCCTTCGAGAAGAGCTTTGGCGGGCGTCGCGGGCGGTCGCAGGGCTGGATCAATCGGGTGACGGTCCTCGTGTTCGGCCTGGGCGCTGCGGCGATCGTGCTCAATCAAGAGATCAACATCTACCAGTATGTGCTGACCTACGGCTGGGCGATGCTCGGCGCATCGTTCGGCCCCCAGCTCATACTGCTGCTGCTCTGGAAGCGAGCGACATACGCCGGCTGCATCGCGGGAATGGTCACGGGCTTTACCACGGTCATTCTCTGGAAGCTGTTCTACAACCCCGAGGACTTCGGCGGCGTTCAGATCTACAACCTGACTGTCGGCTTTGCGTTGGCGTTCGTCGTTAACTGCGTTGTCTCGCTCGTGACGCCGCCAAACCCTGCTCAGATCAATGGGGGCGAGGACGGTCGATGAGCGATCCGTGGCGTGTGAGCATCGACGCCGGGGGCACGTTCACCGATTGCATCGCGTGGAGCCCGACGGGCGAGTTTCATCGTGCCAAAGTGCTGAGCAACGCCACGCTCCGTTTGGTCGGGCGCATCGAGACGGCGCGTCGGATTCTGATCGAAGATGCGCAGGACGCCGGGCTCTTCGTGGGCGCATCGGTCAGGGTTCCGGGGACTACGGGCGAGCATGGGATCGAATCTGTCGATGTTTCTGGGCGGGCACTCGGGCTTGGGACAGACCTGGAGAGCGAGGCGCTGCGGTCGCTTGAGACGCGGGGCGTGATCGAGATTGTCACAGGCGAGCCGGCACCCTTGCTCGCCATTCGATTAGTCACACGCACGCCGCTGGGACAAGCACTGCCGCCGATCTCACTGCGCCTGGCGACCACTCGCGCGACCAACGCGCTGCTCGAACGGTCCTATCCGACGATCGCGATGTTTGTCACGCGCGGCTTCGGCGACCTGTTCGAGATCGCAGATCAGCGACGCCCGGATCTCTTCGCTCTGGATATCCGCAAGCCCGAGCCGATTACTCGCGATGTCCATGAGGTAGAAGGACGGCTGGATGCGCGCGGCGGAGTTGTCCAAGCACTCGATATGGATGGAGCACGGGAAGCCGCCAAGCACGCCCGGGTCTCGGGCGTCGAGATCGCGGCGATCGCGCTGCTGCACGCGCACATCGACCCGGCCCACGAGATCGCGCTCGAGCGAGTGCTGCGCGAGGAGGGTTTCGCGACGGTCGTGAGATCCTCGGACGTGTCCGCGAGGATTCATTTGCTGGCCCGAGCGCAGACCACGGCGGTCGAGGCCGCGCTCACGCCGGTGCTCGGCGCATACCTGCGATCGCTCGAATCGGCGATGGGCGCGGGGCGCCGTCATGTGCTCAGTAGCGCCGGCGGGGTCAGCGATATGGCGGGATTCCGAGCGGTCGATGGATTGCTGTCGGGGCCTGCGGGCGGCGTGGTCGGGGCGCTCCAAGCCGGGCGAGCGGCGGGGTTCGATCGCGTTATTTCATTCGACATGGGGGGCACGAGCACGGACGTGTCGCGGATCGACGGGCGCGAAGAGCGGGCGACTTCGCACGAGGTCGGCGGGATTCGCATCGCCCGACCGGCGGTCGCGCTTGAAACCGTCGCCGCCGGTGGAGGTTCAATTTGTCAGGTCCGCGATGGTCGGCCGATCGTCGGGCCGGCCAGTGCCGGGGCGCACCCGGGGCCGGCGTGCTACGGCGCGGGCGGGCCGCTGACGGTGACCGACGTCAATCTGCTGCTGGGAAGACTGGTTCCGACTCGCTTCCAGATTCCGCTGGATGTGGCAGCGGCTCAGAGGGCTCTTGAGACGTTCGTTGTTGCGCTCAATGGGGAAGGCGGGGATGTGGCGAGCTTGGATCAGGAGGAGTTGCTCTGCGGTCTGCTCGAACTCGCCGATGAGCACATGTCTGAGGCGATCAGGCGGATCTCGGTGCGACGCGGATATGACCCGGCGGACTATGCGCTGGTGGCGTTTGGGGGTGCCGGGGCGCAGCACGCGTGCTCGATCGCGGACCGCCTCGATATCTCGACGGTGCTGGTTCCGGTGGACGCCAGTTTGCTGAGTGCGTTCGGGGTGCAGGCGGCTCCGATCCAACGACACGCCGAGAGGCAGATGCTGGTTCCGCTCAGAGGGCAAGGCGAGATGCTCAACTCGGTGTTCGAGGATCTCGAGGCGCACGCGATCGCGTCGCTGCGTGAGTCTGAGGGCAAGATCAGCCCGCAAACGCGGCGCGAGGCCAGCCTGCGGTTCGTCGGGCAGGAGAGCACGCTGGAGCTGGACGCCGCCGACCTGAACACGCTCGGCGAGCGATTCAGGGTCAAATGGGGCGAACTCTTCGGTGACCATCGCGAGCGAGAGATCGAGGTCGAGTCCTGTCGGGTCATCGCGTGGGTTGCAGCGGAGGCATTGTCAATCGGAGGCCGGGCGGGGCAAGGCGAGGTGGAACCCAGTCCGAAGTTGGCTCGTGGGAAGCAACGTGTCCATGATGGGCGAAGCTGGGGCGAGATTGAACTCATCGAAAGATCGGCGCTGAGCGAGGGAGAGGCGTTCGAGGGTCCGGTCCTGATCGTCGAGGACGCGACGACGACGTGGGTCGCGAAGGGGTGGCGGGGACAGGTGGATGATGCGGGCTGCCTGGTGCTGCGCCGGGCAGAGTCTGGGCAGGCTCTGCGCCGGGCCAGATCGGTCGCGATGGATCGAGAGATCATCGTTCACCGTCTCGATGCGATCGCAGAGAACATGGGCGAGGCGCTGCGGCGTATGGCGGTCTCGACCAACGTCAAGGAGCGCCGGGATTTCTCGTGCGGCGTGCTCGATCCCGCCGGGCGGCTCATCGCCAGTGCGCCGCACATCCCGGTCCATCTGGGGGCACTGGGAGTATGCGTTCGGGGCGTGATCGACGCGCTGGGGCCGCTGGGGGTGGGCGGCGCGGCGCTGACCAACCACCCGGCCTTCGGCGGGTCGCATCTGCCGGATATCACCGTCGTGCAGGGCGTGCACAATGGACGGGGCGAGCTGTTAGGCTATGTCGCCAGCCGGGCGCATCACGCGGAGATCGGCGGGATCGCGCCCGGTTCGATGCCCGTGAACGCGACCTGCCTCGCAGATGAGGGGATCGTCTTCGAGCCAACCTATCTCGTGCGGGGCGGCGCGGGGTGTTGGGCGGACATCGAGGCGCACCTTCGCGCCACCAGCCACCCGAGCAGGGCCGTAGAGGATAACTTGGCGGATCTGCGTGCGGCGGTCGCGGCGGGGCGGATCGCTGGTCGCGAGCTTGCCGCACTGGCCGCCGATGGTGGTGATCGGATTGAACAGGCATCGGATTGGATCCTCGCTCACTCGACGACGCTGGTACGCGAGGCGATCGAGCGGCTGGAATCGTTGCCGGCAATGGCGACCGAGCGCCTCGATCAGGGCGAGGAACTGCATGTCGAGATCACTCGGGCCGAAGACGGGCTCGTCGTGGACTTCGCGGGCACGTCGGCTCAGCGCCACGACAATCTCAACGCTCCCCTTGCGGTCACGCGCAGCGCCGTCGCGTATGTGATGCGCCTGCTGCTCGGGCGGGACGTTCCCTTGAATGATGGGCTGCTCGGGGCGGTTGAGATCAAGGTGCCGGAGGGATCGATCTTGAATCCGATCTTCACGCCGGATCCGGCGCAATGCCCTGCGGTCGCGGCGGGAAACGTCGAAATCAGTCAGCGGGTTGTCGAGGTGCTCGTGCGGGCCTTGGGGCTCTGCGCGGGCAGCCAGGGCACGATGAACAACGTCCTGCTCGGTAGCGATCGGTTTGGGTATTACGAGACCATCGCCGGCGGCTGTGGCGCTGGCCCGGGATTCGACGGCGCCAGCGCCGTCCACTCGCACATGACCAACACCGCGATCACGGACCCAGAGATCATGGAGCACCGATACCCGGTCCGGGTCGAGCGATTCGAGATCCGGCGCGGCTCGGGCGGGGCCGGTCGCCGGCAGGGCGGCGACGGGATTGTCCGCGAGCTGCGAGCCCTTGATCCCATGACCGTGACGGTCATCGGCCAGCGACGCGTCGAGGGAGCGCCCGGGGGCGAGGGAGGCATGGACGGGGCACCGGCGCGCCAGCGCATCGTCCGCTCGAACGGCGATGAGGAGGCGCTCGAATCCAGCGCGAGCGCGGAGTTGTCGGTGGGCGATCGCCTGGTCATCCAGACACCTGGCGGCGGGGGATGGGGGGAACCGGCGAGCTAGGGGCGCGTGGCGGGTCAGGGCGATTTGCGGGCGTATGTGGCTGCTCGGCGATCGTGTATGATCGCTGCTGCGGGCTAAGGGGTCAGGGCGGAGATGAGTCTGGTGGATCATCGATGAGCGATAGCGGCACCAAAGCAAACTTCGATCTCTCGGGGCGCGTGGCGCTCGTCACCGGCAGCAGCACGGGGCTGGGCAAGGCGATGGCCACGGCCCTCGGTGGCGCGGGCGCCAAGGTCGCGCTGAACTACGCCAACAACAAGGACCGTGCCGAAGCCACGATGGACGAGTTTCGTTCGAAGGGCTTTGAGGGCGCGATGTTCCGGGCAAGCGTGATCGACGAGGGCGAGGTTGACCGACTGGTCTCGGAGATTGAATCCTCGCTGGGCCCGCCGGAAATCGTTGTGTTCAACGCAACGCCGGACCAGCCGCAGAAACCGATCGAGGACTACGACTGGGATTTCTACCATTCGATGCTGGATTTCTTCATCAAGAGCCCGTTCCTGCTGACCCGGCGCATGCTGCCTCATCTGAAGAAGCAGAAGTGGGGGCGGCTGATCAATATCGGCTCGGAGGTCGTTGCTCGCGGGATCCCAAACTTCAGCGCGTACGTCGCGGCCAAGGGCGGGCAGAACGGCTGGATGCGAAGTATGGCCGGTGAGCTTGCGCCGCATGGGATCACCGTGAACATGATCGCGCCGGGGTGGATTCCCGTGGAGCGCCACGAGAACGAACCGCAGGAGTCGAAGGACGGGTATCGTGCGTTGATTCCCGTCGATCGCTGGGGCGTGCCGGCGGACCTGGCGGGGGCAGTCGTGTATTTCGCGAGCGAGTCGTCGTCGTTCGTGACCGGGCAGACGCTGCATGTCAACGGCGGGATGACCGTCTGCTAGAGGGGTGAGGCCATGGGTGTTGTGCGATTATCATTGGGCATCGGCTTGGGGGTTGGTGTCGCGCTGGCCCTGGCATGTGCCGGCGGGTGCGAGAAGGAGAACTCCGGGGGCAGGCCGAGTGTCGCCTTTGTGACCAACGGCGTCGCGAACTTCTGGACCATCGCCGAGGCGGGGGTGAGGGCGGCGGCGGACGATTTCGACTGCGACGCCGACATCCGCATGCCCAACGGCATCGTCGATCAGAACCGCATCATCGAGGACCTCATCGCACGGAAAGTCGACGGCATCGCGATCAGTCCCATAGAGGGAGTCAATCAGAATGCGAAGATCAACGAAGCCGCGGCGAGGACGCACCTGATTACCCACGACTCCGACGCCGTGCAGAGCGATCGGCTGATGTACATCGGGATGGACAACTACACCGCCGGTCGTATGTGCGGCGAGATGGTCAAAGAGGCGATGCCCGATGGCGGCGAGGTGATGATCTTCATCGGGCGACTTGAGCAGGACAACGCCAAGCTGCGTCGTCAGGGCGTGATCGATGAGATCCTTGGGCGGAGCTTTGATCCCTCGCGATATGACGATCCGAACGCTCGGCTCAAGGGTGGTGGATTTGTCATCCTCGACACGCGGACGGACGATTTTACCCAATCCGGGTCACAGTCACAGGCCGAGGATGCGCTGGCGCGATATCCCGATATCGACGGGATGATCGGGCTGTTCGCGTACAACCCGCCGGCGATTCTCAATGCGCTCACGGGCGCTGACAAGCTGGGCAAGGTCACGGTCATCGGATTCGATGAGGACGACGGCACGCTCCAGGGGATCAAGGACGGGCATATCCACGGCACGATCGTGCAGAACCCGTACATGTACGGCTATGAGTCGGTGCGCGTGCTGGCGGCACTTGCCAGAGGCGATGCGTCGGTCCTGCCGGACGACAAGTTCCTGGATATCCCGGCCCGCAAGATCACGTCCGCGAATGTCGAGGAGTTCCACGCCGAGCTTCTCAAGTTGGTTGGCGGGGGCTGAGGATCGTGGACCCGCCGCCGCTGCTGGAGATCCGGGGGATTCACAAGCGATTTCCGGGGGTGCGTGCGCTGCACGATGTCCGGCTGTCGTTGCATGGCGGCGAGGTGCTCGCGGTCGTCGGCGAGAACGGCGCGGGCAAGAGCACGCTCGTGAAGATCCTCGCGGGCGTGCAACCGGCGGACGGGGGGACCATCCGTCTTGACGGTCAGGTAGTCGAGCTGGCGTCGGTGCGTGACGCCCAGCGCCTCGGCATCGCCCTGATCCACCAGGAACTGAATCTCGTCGACACCCTGGGCGTGGGGGCGAATATCTTTCTGGGGCGCGAGCCGCGACGGAGCCTGGGTTTCTCCCTTGGACGCCATCTGGGTTGGATCGATCGGGCGACCATCGACCGGCGGTCGCGCGAGGTGCTGGCCAGAGTCGGCCTTGAGGTGAAGCCGAGCACATCGGTGCGATCGCTCGCCCTGGGCCAGCAGCAGCTCGTCGAAGTTGCCAAGGCGATCTCGGTCGAGTCGCGGATTCTCATTATGGATGAGCCCACGTCGTCGCTGTCTCAGCGAGAGAGCGAACGCCTCTTCGAGGTGATCCGCGCCCTGAGCCGCGAGGGTGTGGCGATCATCTATATCACGCACCGATTGAGCGAGGTCGAGCGGATTGCCGATCGGGTTGTCGTGCTCCGCGACGGCGAGAACGCCGGCGAGCTTGCCAAGTCTGAGATCTCCCGCGACACGATCGTGCGGATGATGGTCGGGCGTGATGTGTCGAAGTTCTACGCCCGGACGCACCACGCGTGCAGTGATCCGGTGTTGGAGATCAAGGAGCTCATCACCGCGGCGAACCCGAGGCATCGCGTGAGCGCCACGGTGTGCGCTGGGGAGGTCGTGGGGATCGCCGGGCTGGTCGGGGCGGGACGGACCGAGCTGCTGCGGACAATTTTCGGCGTCGATCGCGCAATCGCGGGGCGGGTTGTCGTGGGCGGAACTGTTGTGGCGCTCGGCGATCCGGTGGACGCGATCAGCGCGGGGATCGCGCTGGTGCCCGAGGATCGCAAGAGCCACGGGCTGCTGCTGGAGATGAGCGTTGGCGACAACGTCACGATCGCGGCCCTGCGGAACAATCGGAGGTTCGCGGGATTCCGCAATACCAGATTCGAGGGCGACGCATCGCGGGCTTCCATCGAGGAACTGTCGATTCACACGCCGAGCGCTGGCCAGACCGCCCGCCTGCTCTCGGGCGGCAATCAACAGAAGGTGGTGCTGGGCAAGTGGCTTGCGACCAAGCCGCGGGTGCTGCTGCTCGATGAACCGACCCGAGGCGTGGACGTGGGGGCCAAGCACGAGATCTACCGGATCATCGAGCAACTCGCCAAGCGCGGCATGGCGATCCTTCTGGCCAGCAGCGAGATGGAGGAGATCATCGGCGTCTGCGATCGCGTGCTGGTGATGCACGAGGGCCAGATCGCCGGCGAGGTGGGGCGCGAAGAGCTGAGCGGAGACTCCGGCGAGGAGGCGATCATGCGCCTGGCAACTGGAAGGGGCGATCGCGATCAGACGATAGACTCGCGATCGGTCCGGTCCGGGTCGGCGAAGCCATGAAGAAGATCATCGGCATCTTGATTCTGTTGATCGTGGTGTGTGCCGTCACCGCCTGGCTCAAGCCTCAGTTCCTGGGGGCCTACAACATCCAGAACGTGATGCGATGGACGTCCCTGTTCGGCATCATCAGCATCGGCGCAGCGTTCGTGATCATCACCGGCGGGATCGATCTGTCGATCGGGTCGGTCGTGGGTCTGGTCGGGTGCCTCATGCCGGTGTTGCTGGTGCAGAAGGGTTGGCCCGCGCCGCTGATGCTTGTCGCGGTGATGGCTGTGTCGCTGGCGATCGGGCTCATCCACGGGCTGCTGATCACAAAGGTGCGATTACAGCCGTTCGTCGTGACGCTGTGCGGCCTGCTGATCTATCGCGGGATCGCCCGTTGGATCACAAGCGATCGCACCGTGGGCTTCGGCAACGCGTACGACGACACCCTGCGCGTCGTCGCAACTGGAAGAGTCCCACTGCCCGGCATGGAACTCGCCATCCCGATCCCGTTCTTCGTGCTCCTCGCCCTGGCGATTGCCAGCATGATCTTCTTGAATCGGACGATCTGGGGGCGCTATCTGTTTGCGCTGGGGCGCAGCGAGGAGGCGGCCCGCTACAGCGGCATCCGGACCGATCGCCTGGTGATCCTGGCGTACGTCATCTGCTCGGGCATGGCGGGCATCGCGGGGATTCTCTTCGCGTTGGACGCCAACGCCGTGCAGCCGGCGACACATGGGAGTTTCTATGAGTTGTACGCGATCGCCGCGGCGGTCCTGGGCGGATGCTCGCTGCGCGGCGGCGAGGGGTCGATCCTGGGCGTGGTGATCGGTGCCGCGATCATGCGGGTGCTTTACAACGCGATCAACCTGCTGGGGATTCCCACACAGCTTGAGTTCGCAATCATCGGGGCGGTTATTCTGATCGGAGTGGTATCCGACGAGGTGGTTCGGCGGGTGCTGCGCAGGCGGGCGGCCCGCGAGCGATTGAAACGGGGTTCGACATGACGAGTTGCGTGAAGACAGGGCTGAGAGTATTGGGCGTCGTGCTGGGCTCGCTCGCCTTGGGAGCGTGCGCGAGGGAGAAGACCGTCGCGAGCTTTGGAGAGGCAGATGGTGAGCAGGTCATGATCTACACGCTCAAGAATGACGCGGGGAGCATCGCCAAGATCTCCAACTACGGCGGGATCGTTACCGAGTTTTGGCTGGCGGATCGCGACGGCAACCTCGCGGACGTTGTCCTTGGGTTCGACACGCTCGAGGAGTATCAGGACAAGAGCCCCTATTTCGGGGCGATGGTCGGGCGCGTCGGCAACAGGATCGCCGGGGGTGCGTTCTCGCTTGACGGCAAGAGCTATCAGCTTGCGACCAACAACGGACCCAACCACCTGCACGGCGGAGTGCAAGGCTTCGACAAGGTCGTGTGGGAGGCAACGCCGTTCAGGATCAAGGATGGTCCCGGGCTGCGATTGACGTATCACTCGCCCGACGGCGAGGAGGGGTATCCCGGGTCGCTCGACGTGACGGTCGAGTACCTGCTGACGCACTCGAACGAGCTGCGTGTCGTGACCGAGGCCACGTGCAATGCGCCGACGCCGGTGAATATCGTGCATCATTCGTATTGGAACCTCGCCGGGCACGACAGCGGGACGATCTTCGATCACGAGTTGACGATCAACGCGGATCGCTACACGCCGACCGACAGCACGCTGATCCCGACCGGCGAGATCGCGCCCGTCGAGGGGACGCCGTTTGACTTCACTTCGACAAAGCCGATCGGGCGAGACATCGAGCAACTCGCCGGCGACGGCGGGGATGATCCCGGCGGCTTCGACATGAACTATGTGGTCAATGGGGCGCCAAACCGATTGCGATTCGTCGCGAGCGTGCGCGATCCCGGTTCGGGGCGGTTCATGGAGATCCACGCGGATCAGCCCGGCGTGCAGTTCTACTCGGGCAACTTCCTCGACGGGACGCCGGGCAAGGGCCAGACGCCCTATCCCAAGCACTCGGGGTTCTGTCTGGAGACGCAGGTGTTTCCCGACGCGATCAATCGCCAGGGTCAAGAGGGTTGGCCCACAGCGGTGCTGCGTCCGGGCGGGGTGTATCGTCACGTCATGATCCACCGATTTGGTGTCGAGTAGGCTTGGATCGCTGCGAGTGTTGCGATCGGCGTGGAATCTCGGGCAATGGAGATCATCGAAGCGTGATGCGTACGGTCCGATCCATGCGGACATCGCACTTCGCCCTCGTCGCGTTCATTCCCCACACCGAGTCACCCGAATCTCAAGCCCCATCGCCATTGCCGCCTTCGCTGCAATCGCCCGCTCCGCCGCGTCGCCATCGTCCGCGTATACGACTTGAATGTGATTCGCCTGGTGCCTGGCCATCATCTGATCGCGCGACACTCCCCGAAACACCGCGTGCATGATCGGCCATTGCGGGGTGGTCGCCTCCCAGCGACGTTGGGTTTCCGAATCCGGCAAGTCAATCGCTCGCAGTCTCCCGATATCCATATGAAGCGCGTCATCGGCGACATAGATCCGGCTCCACACGACCTCTCCGGCCTTGCTCACGCCTTTGATGGAACCCCCGCCGAGGCGAAAGTACATCGCAGGCTGCCGCTCGCTGACAGCGCCCGTCCAGCCGTCTTTGAAATGTGACGGCGGCACGGCACCCGAGATCTCCAGCACCCAGACATACTCGTCGGTCGTCCCACTCGCGTCAAGGTCGCCCCAGCGCAGGTCATGCAGCGTGTTGTCGGGCTGCATCCCCATGGCTTGCCAGACGCGATGGGTGATCAGCGCGTCAAGCCCGGCGCACTCGTCGACCTCGTTGAAGTGGGTGATCGGCTCTCCATCACGGATGAGCGTGCCATCGGCGCGGGCCACCGGCGGGCGGATCGAGCAGTTGAGCGTTCCCTCGGCGAGATCCGATGCAGGCGTCAGGTCCTTGAGCCCCTGCTGGTATTGGATCCCGATGCAATCGCAGCCGAACTCGTCGGCGAGGCGGGCCGCTGCGATGTACATCTTGCATTGCTCGTGAATCTGCGCATCGGTCAGATCCGTTGCCTCGTTCGCCCCGGTCTGGAACGTGATCCCGGCGTCGTCGTACCACGCGCGGACCGCCTCGGCCTCGCCGTCTGCGACCTGGGTCATCGCGAAATACAGCGCGGATTGGCTCATGCGCTCCTTGAACACGCCGACGCGATTGAGCAGGTGGTCGGGGATGATGGCGTTGAACATCCCCATACAACCCTCGTCGAAGACGCCCATGATCGCGGGGTGTGCGAGCAGGTCCGCCGCGAGCGTTTCGCCCAGCTCGCGCTCAGTCGACGGGAGGTCGTCGGGCGACATCGCTCTCACATGCGAGAGGTCGTGCTCGATGTGCCCGGTGTCGCACCAGGCCCGCAGCTTCTCTCGAAAGCCCTGCGCCGCAAAGTCCTCGCCCCAGAGCAGCGCGTACTCGCGCCCGGCCTTGGTCAGCGACGCCCGCAGGTTGAGTGCGCCCACCAGCCCGGGCCACCTCCCCGAGAAGTTCGCCAGAATCAGGACCGGCCCGCGATGGCGCATCAGGCCGATGAGGACGTGGTGGCTGTACTGCCACGCGGCGACCGCGACCACGAGCGGCGCGTTGGGATGGATGGACCGATAGACCTCGCGTCCGCGTGCCTGGCTGTCGATGAACCCGTGCGGCCCGAACTCGCTCTGGACCTCTCCGTGCGCGCGTTCCAGCTTCCATCCCATAGACTCGAACGCCTCGCGTGCATCGGCTTCTAACTCCTGCTGAGCCGCCCAGCACGCAGCGTTGGCGCTCGCTCGCAGGTCTCCAGGCGCGACGAGCAGCGCGGTCTTCTCTGGAACCGATTCCGGCTCCTTCGCCCTCGGCATCTCGTAGTTCATCAACACTCTCCTTGCCCGACCCTCGATGTACCGAGCTTACCGTAGAGCATCCGCCAGAGCGCGATAGTCCTCGTACACCCTGTCGTACGCATCCGAGACCTTGCGACTCGGGCGATAGACCTTGGACCCCTGGGCCGCCCTCGCCGACATCGTTCGAATCGCAGCGGAAACCGACGAGAACCCCGTCTTCGACCGGCCCGCGGCGACGGCCCCGAGGATCGCCGCCCCCAACGCCGGTCCTTGCGTCGAAGGATGGACGGAGATCGGCAGCTTCAGAACGTCGGCGTAGATTTGCATCAGCAGTGGGCTGCGATGCGGCAGGCCCCCCGTCGCAACGACCTTGCGCACCGGCACACCCGCATCCTCGAAAATCTCGACGATCCAGCGCACGCCGCAGGCGGAGGCCTCGAGCAGCGAGCGGTAGAGGTGCTCGGACCCATGGTGCAGCGCGAGCCCCGTGAACGCCCCGCGCAATCTCCCATCCATCAGCGGCGTGCGGCAGCCGTTGAACCAATCGACGCACCGCACGCCCGCGCTGCCCGCCCCAAGCTCGTTCGCCCTTTTCGTGATCGACGAGAAATCTCGCTGCCCCAGCAGATCCCGCAGCCACGCGAAGGCATCGCCGACCGCGGCCTGCCCGGTCTCGTAGCCATAGTACCCCGGGATGATCCCATCCTTGACGACGCCCGCGACCCCCGCCGGCGTCCGCTCCTCGCGCGCGTTCAGCATGTGGCACGAACTGGTGCCCATGACCATCACAAGCGTTCCCGCGCCCGAGACTCCCGCCCCCGGCACGCCCGCGTGCGCATCGATTGTCGCAGCACTCACAGGCGTTCCCTCACGCAGCCCAAGCCGCTTCGCCATCTCCTTACATAACCCCCCGGCCCGCGTGCCCGGCGCGAGCAGTCGCCCGGGCATCTTCTCCTGCACGAGACCGGCAAGGCGCGGATCCAGCCCCTTGAAGAAGGCCCGCGATGGAAACCTGGTCTCGGCGTTCCAGAGACCCTTGTATCCCGCCTGGCACGTCGAGCGCGCAAGCTGTGAAGCGTCACAGCCCACCAGCCGCCACACCAGCCAGTCTCCCGCCTCGAGCCAGACCTCCGCCGCGTCGTACACCTCCGGCGCGTGTTCAAGTGTCTCGAGCACCTTTGGGAAGAACCACTCCAGGCCGACGACGCCGCCGTAGCGTGGCAGCCATTTCTCGCGTCTCTTGTGTGCCAACGCCGTGATCCGATCGGCTTGCTCTTGCGCCCCGTGGTGCTTCCAGAGCTTGGGCCAGGCGTGGGGCTGAGTGGAGAACCGATCGAGTTCGCACAGCGGCGTGCCATCGCCCAGGCACGCCAGCATCGTGCAACTGGTGAAGTCCACACCGATGCCCACCACGTCGTCGGGGTCGATGCTCGCGTTCTTGAGCACCCGCCGAACCGCCCGCGAGGATGAGTCGATCCAGTCGCGCGGATCCTGGAGCGCAAACTGCTCGGGAAGCCGGTGCCCCGAGCTCGGCAGCGTGTCCACGATCTGGCCATGCTTGTAGCGGGCCGATGCCGAGGCGAGATCCGTGCCATCGAGCGACACCGCGACCGCGCGGACCGACTCGGTCCCGAAGTCCAGCCCGATGGAAACCAGTGTGCTTCGCGCAGGTGCAGCCATGTCGGCGGGCACTATACAGCATCGCGACTGTATCACGTCCCGCCGACCACGCTCAACTGGCGGCTCTTGTGTATCCGTACGCGAATGTTCTTGAACGCAGGCGTCCGAGACGCGCCATCGAAGCGTTGCGGCACGAGGATATTGGCCTCGGGGTAATACATCGCCGCGTTGCCTGGGCAGATATCGAACGGGCGAACAACAATCTCGCCCATGGATCCAACCTCGCTGGTTACTGTGACGCGGTCGTCCGGTGTGAGCCCGAGTCGCTCGATGTCCGTTGGGCTCATCAGGATCACGTCCCTCCGATCTTGCCCGCGATAGGCGTCTTCCTCTTCATAGACGACCGTGTTGAACTGGCCCTCGGATCGGATGGTCATGAGCCGCAGCTCGTCGCTGGCGAGCGGCGACTCGGTCGGCAACCTCACGGCGTGCAGGATCGCCCTTCCCGATGGCGTCGCAAACCGCGGCTCGTGAAACGTCCGCCCGTCGACGCGAAACTCCTCGCGCGTGCGATCGATCTCACCGATTTTTTCGTAGCCTGGAATGATGGCGCCAATCGCCTCGCGCAGATTGGCATGCTGCTCCAACGCCTCAAGATCGATCGCGCACTGGTCACCGAGCGCCTTGCGGGCGATCTGGGCGATGACCTGGACCTCCGAACGTGGCCCTTCAAGGCGAGCCTTGCCGCCGTCGCTGAGACGGACGAAGTTGAACATGGATTCCTGCGTCGTTGCCTGGTCCTCTTCATCGCGGGCCCGCACCGGCAGGATGATCGACTCCCGCCCTCTACCGAGGATGTGTCCGGTATTCAGGGTCGTGCTCAGGAACACGGTCATGCCAATCTTCGTCAGCGCCCCGCGCGCACGCACGGAATCCGGACATGATCCATAGAGATTCCCTCCGAGGTGCAGCGCAAACCCCACACGCCCCTCGCCTGCCCGCTCCACGCACGCCAGGGTGTCCATCCCAGGCTCTTTCGGCAACGACACCCCGAACCGAGACTCCATGGCCTCGAACACCCGCTCCTTCAGCTTCGGCACCGCTCCGATCGACCCGATACCCTGCACATTGGAATGTCCACGCAACGGCAGCAACCCCGCCCCGGGCTTGCCGACCATCCCCCGCATCAACGCCAGGTTCCCGATCGCCTGGACGTTCTGCACGCCGTGCTCGTGGTGGGTGATGCCCATCGTCCAGCAGTAGATCGCGCGTGAGCTCTCGGCGAGCACGCGCGCGACCGCACGCATCTCTTCCATCGACACGCCTGATCGCGACGCGATGTCTTCCCAGGACTGGCCCTCGACATGCGCACGCCACGCCTCCCAGCCGTCGCTGTGTTGCCGGAGAAACTCGCGATCAATCGCGTCCATCTCGATCAACGCCTTCGCGAGCCCGGTGAGCAGCGCGATATCCCCGCCAATGTGTGGCTGCACATACACATCGGACATCCGCGACCCAAACAGCATGCTCCGCACGTCGCTGGGCACCTTGAACCGCACCAATCCAAGCTCCCGCATCGGGTTGATGACGATGACCTTGCCACCACGCCGACGCACCTGCATCAGCGATCGCATGAATCTCGGGTGATTCGAAGCCGGGTTCCCTCCGATCAGCACGATGAGGTCGCATCGATCGAGATCTTCGAGCGTGACGGTCGCCGTGCCCGACCCGGTGACGCTGGAGAGCCCGACCCCGGAAGCCTGGTGGCAGAAGAACGAGCAGTTGTTGACGTTGTTGGTGCCGTAGATCCGAGCGACGAGCTGGAGCAGGAACCCGGCCTCATTCGAGCTCCGCCCACTGAAATAGAAGAAGCTGTCCGACGGTGCCGTCTTGCGCATCGCCTCGCCGCATCGCTCGATCGCCTCATCCCATGAGATCGGGCGATACGTGCGATCAGAGCCCTTGCGGGCGTACAGGGGCTCCGCGATCCGACCCGCCGATTCCAGCTCTCGCGGGCTCCAGCGGGCGAGGCGGGCGAAGTCGTTCTCCTCGAAGAACTCGGGGCGGATCCTGCCCTGCATGTCGGCGACCATCGCCTGGATGGATTTCTTGCAGACCTCGGGAAAATGCCCCGCCTCGTTGACCATCCCGCCGCGTTGCCCGCCCATGCCCAGGGCACAGGTCTTGCAGGCATTCCGGGTTCGCAGCGCCCTCACAAGGCGAACGATCCCACCGACTTCGTGGGCCTTCTTGAGGCTATACAGGATGGAATGCCAGCCGCCGGCGGATCGCATGGGTGCTCCCGGCGGGATCCTACGCCAACGCCATTGAGCGCCCAGAGAACAGATCACATCGGGACTGTGACGAGAGCACGGGTGTCGCCTCGCCCTTCGGGGCAAGCAAATGCGAGGGCGGATCCGAATCGAGCGCCCCGCACCGGTGGTGAGCGTATAGTCCCGCGTTGGGAATATGTTGGTGTTGTGTCGGGTTGTACTCTCGCCCTCTGAGGAGGCGGGAAACGAGGACGGCGTCCGTCCGATCAAAGGTATTGGGAGTCTATGTCGAATAAGGATGAAAAGTTCACACTTGATGCGGTGGTCACCGCCGCCCTTCCGAACACTATGTTCCGCGTGCGTCTCCCCGATGAACAGAAGACCGAGGTGCTCGCCTACCTCTCCGGAAAGATGCGCAAGCACCGCATCCGCATCCTCCCCGGCGACACCGTCACCGTCGAGATGAGCCCGTACGACCTGAACAAGGCGCGGATCACCTACCGGCGCTGATCGCCCACGGCCCTCTCCCGGGTCATTGATCTTGATCTACTAGAAACGCCTCGTACGCCCGGACATCTTCGGGGCTGTTGAGGTTCATCGCCACGCGCGGATCGTGAACCTCGACATGGACGCGCTCGTCTGCCGTGAGATTGTCAAGTCGGTCCTCGGTGCGCCGACCGATCGCGTCACGCAACCATGACCACTCGAGCCAGATGGGGTGCCCATGGGTGTCTGAGAAGTCTGGGACAACCACTCGCCCGCCCGACGCGAGGGCATCGAGCACGGGTTTTCCCGCCACCGGCACGTCCACCGGCTGGATGAACACGCCCGCCGGGGCCTGGTGCGACACCACGTCGATCCCCGCGAGCAGGCTCTCGAACATGGGCGCGTCCTCATCGCTGGTCGCGATCAACGCTCTTGCGCCCAACTCCGTCTCGATCTGGGCACGAACTCGATCAGAGACCACCCACACGGAGTCCCTGGCGGCGGCGTCGATGGCGTCGAGTTGCCTTCGCCACCATGGCTCGCCCGCGACGCGCATGAGCGCCTTGGGCGTTCCCATCCGCCGACCCCGCCCCGCGGCGAGCACCAGAACGATCTCAGAGTGAGGCGAGTTCATCGGCCCTCATCAGCAGTTCGCTTGCGATCGATATCGCGACAAGTTCCGGCTCCTTGCCCGTGTTGCCCACGCCCATCGGGCAGCGGACGCACTCGATCGCGTCGGCGCTGACCCCCGCACCGGTCAGGCGGCTGAAGAAGCACGTCCGCTTGCTTCGCGATCCGATGAGCCCGACATACGCCGGCGGCCCGTCCAGCAGGCTTCGGATCAGCTCAAAGTCGCGGTCGTGCGAGCACGTCATCACGCAGGCCATCGTCGCATCGGGGCGCTCGCGGCAGATCGCGAGCCCCTCGTCAAACTCCAGAACCCGTCGGCAGCCGGGGAATCTCTCGTCGGTGTTCCACTCGGCGCGATCGTCAACGACGACGACCTCGAGCGCCGACGGGCGGAGCATCGCGGCAAGCGCCTGCGAGACGTGCCCGGCGCCGAAGATCACCACGCGCTGGCGGGGGCCGATGTACTCCACGAACACGTCGAGCGTCCCGCCGCAGCATTGGTCGGCGTCCGCCCCGAGAACGAACCGCTCGACCTTGCTCTGGCGAGCCTTGAAGCACTCCTCCGCCACATCCTTGACCAGTTCCTCGAACTGCCCGCCGCCGACCGTGCCCATGAACCCGTCGCCGGGGGTCCAGATCATCCGCGCGCCGGCGTCTCTGGGCGTGCTCCCCTTGGCCATCACGACGGTCATCAGGATAAAGGGGCGGCGTTGATCCGCGAGTTCACCTGCGAGATTGAATATTTCGGCGCATCGCACGCCATGAGCGTACCACCGCGGTCGCGATCGGGCGCAGCTCTTACGACGAGATTTGTCAGTCGCGTCGGCGTCTGCGACTCATGGCAAGGCCGCCCAGGGCCAGGAGGCCGAGCGTTGACGGGGCCGGAGTCACAGTGATAGACCCGCCGGTATCCACTCGCGTGCCGAGCGTTCCCACTGGAAACTCCGGCAGGGTCAGGCGATCAATATCGTTGTCGCCGGCGGAGCCAAGCGGTATCCAGATGCCACGGTTCGATATATCGCCGATGACGGGATTGGTGGAGTGTCTCGTTCCTGTTTTCGGCCCGTCATCTACATTCCGTCCCTGATTGGTGTGATGCACCGGCGGATCTGGTGGGATCGGAGGGTCGGCGACCGCACCCGCCGCAGCCACCGCGATCATGCAAGCCCCTAACCGAACCATGATGATCCTCCCCGCACTCATGATACAAACCCCGCGGACTCCAGGATGCGCCAGCCCGTCGCTCGGAACGTCGGGAACCGCCCCATGGTTCCGACCAGCACGCCGATGTCCTCGTTATCCATCAACCAGGGGCCTTCGCTCACATCCGATGTCGGGGCGGACCGCCGACGTGCGTGCTCGAGCGTGAACGCACGCTCTCGCAGTGCCCAGTTGTCCAGCTTCATCGCGATGTCGTGGGCCTTGTTTGTGAAGATCGCAACAGACTGCTCGGCGGCGTCAGGATCAAGGTGCGCTAACGCGATATTCGCCCCGGCCACACACCACCAGCCGAAACTCTCCATCCAATCGCCGTCAATATCCGACTCGACATCCACAACGCGATCAAGCGTCGCCAGCGTGCGATCGACGGCTTCCTGCGCGTCCACGGTTCCGAGCTCAACGCCAAGCTCCAGCAGACCCGCCTCGCAGGTGTGGGCAATCGCAGAAAACGCCTCATTGCCATCGGCCTCCGCGAGCCGCTCGTATTCGCTGCGGGCCCGCAGGAGATCGCTCTGGGCGGCCTGTGCGATCGCCTGAGCGTCGCTCACGCCCGTCTGGAGCATCCGCCGACGGGCGTTGCCCCGGACATAGAACGCGAACGCGAGCGTCAACTCGTCGTTGGGATGCTCCGCCTCGCGAGACGAGAGATCCGCGATGATCTCGTTTGAAATCGTCCTCGCCTCGGTCAGGTTCCAGAGCGAGTAGTGGGCGTTGGCGAGATTCGAGCGCATCATCAGTTCCTGCCAGCGAGACAGGGGGCCGTGCTCGAGGCCCTTTCGAATCGCCTCCAGTGCGTTCTGGTAGCGCCCGAGCCCATCCCATCCGCCGTACTCACGATTGCAGGCAAGCGCAAACTGCTCGGACGTGCGGGCCACCGTCTGGGCTCGGCATGCCAAGTCCGCCATCTCCTGGAATGCCCCGCGTTGGTGCGCGTCCATCGCGTGCGCATCAAGGGCGTCGAATCCGGATCTGGTCTGGTTGCTGGTCATCTCGCCCGAAGGCCCCACGATGAACGCAACGACATCGCCCACGGGCGTGCCGAGCAGTTCGGCCAGTGCCACGACGAAGTCGAGCTTGGGATTGCCACTCTCGGGCACGAGCTTGGTCGGGTCGCGTCCGAGCGCCTTGGCCAGACGCCTCTTGGACCAACCCTGAGCCGCGCACGCGATGTCGAGAAGTCGCTCCAGCCTTCTCCGTCGATCGGCGTTGTCGGTCACCCGAGCATCCTCCCGGCTCTCCGAGAGGCGAGTTGCCGCACGGAGATTACAGCCCCAGTCTCTTCCCCCTGGGAGATACGGCGGTTTTTCGGGGGGGTTCCAGCGTTCAAGGACAATCGTGTCGGGAATGCCCCGGTCCGAGAATGGACGTCCGCGCCGTCTCCCGCGTCTGTATCAACGTCGAGACGGCGGATATGGTCAACCCGGACCCAGGGGAGCAACACATGCTGATTCGAACGATTCCGTTCCTGACAATCGCGATTCTGGCCCATGTCTGTTTGGCCCAAGCGCCCCAACTTGCGCCTCCCGCGGGCTTTCACCCTCTCTTCAACGGGCAGAACCTCAATGGATGGTGGGGCGCGGGGACCGAGGACCCGCGCCAGTGGATGGCGTTGGACCCCGAGGCCCTTACCGCAAAGCGGCGGGCGAGCCTCGAAGACATCAACGCCCATTGGCGCATCGAGAACGGAGAACTCGTCAACGACGGCGAGGGGCTGTTTCTGACCACCGATAAGAACTACGCGGATTTCGAGCTGCTGCTGGAATATCGAACCGTGCCGCTGGCCGACTCGGGGATCTACCTGCGGGGTTGTCCGCAGGTCCAGATCTGGGACACCCGCGAGGCCGGCGGCAAGTGGAATATTGGGGCCGGTAAGGGCTCGGGGGGGCTCTGGAACAACTCGCCGGGTGCCGTCGGCAAGGACCCGCTGGTTCTCGCTGACAGGGCGTTCGGTGAGTGGAACCGCGTGCGAGTTCTCATGGTCGGCGGGCGGGTCAGCGTGTGGCTCAATGGCATGATGGTCGTCGATCATGCGAGGATGGAGAACTACTTCGACCGATCCAAGCCCGTGCCTCGCGCTGGGCCGATCCAGCTCCAGACCCATGGCGGCGAGATCCGCTGGCGCAATGTGTTCATCCGCGAGATTCAGGCCGAAGAGGCGAATCAGATCCTGTGGGCTCGCTCAGGCGAGGGCTTCGAGACCATCTTCAACGGGCGGGATTTCGAGGGTTGGCAAGGCGCGACGGACGGATATGAGATCATCGACCACGCGCTGCGCTGCAAGAGCGGCGCGGGCGGGAATCTGTTCACCGCCGACGAGTACGCCGATTTCACGGTCCGCTTTGAGTTCAAGCTGCCCGCCGGCGGGAACAACGGGCTGGCGATCCGATATCCGGGCGACGGCGACGCGGCGTACGCGGGCATGTGCGAGTTGCAAGTGCTCGACAGCGAGGATCCGAAGTACGCGAATCTCGACCCGCGCCAATACCACGCCAGCGTCTACGGGCAGGCACCGGCCCATCGCGGATACCTGCGAGAGACCGGCGAGTGGAACTTCCAGGAGGTGACCGTCGTGGGCTCACGGATCACCGTCGAACTCAACGGCACGCGGATTCTCGATCAGGACCTCGCCGAGATCACCGATTTTCTGAACGGCAAAGATCGCCATACCGGGCGTGATCGCACGAGCGGGTACTTCGGGTTCGCCGGGCATGGCGATCCGGTGGAGTTCCGTAGTATCCGGATCAAGCGGCTGGGGGATTGACGGGGGGTGAGCGACGATTGGAAGTTCCTGCGGTGCGGGTCTTGGGATTCCGTCGCGCAAGGCATTTCTCTTCGCCGTGAAGCGGCGCACGCTGGTAGCCTGGGGCGCAGCCCCAGGAATGAAACGCCCAGAATCGGAACGCCCTGAAGGGGCGGGCGAAACCGATACCCGCAGGTTTCTCGGCCGGCAAGCAACTCGCGTCGGGCGAACTCGTCCGCCCCTTCAGGGCGGTGTTTGCGATACCGAACACCTTTCCCCGGGGCTGCGCCCCGGGCTACCAGCGATCGCCCCTTCAGGGCGAGGGGCTGACGCGCGGCCTATCCGGGCTCCGCGGGTTTCGAATCACCCAGCGGATACGCCACGGCATCAAACCCCGGAATCGGCTCGCCAGTGCGGTAGGAATCCATGATCGCCTCGCGATAGTCGGCGAGATACGCCAGCATCTCCCAGTCCTCGCGATCGTGCTTGTACTCGAAGGTCTCGCGATAGGCTTCGAGCAGCGGCTCGCCATCGACGAGGTTCCTGTAGAGCATGACCGCGACGCTCGTGCGCTCCGAGCCCGCGCCGCAGTTGACCAGCAGCGGCCACGCCCGCTCGTCGGTCATCAGACGCAGGGCCTGGACGTAGTAGTTGGGATTGCCGGTACCGTCGCCGATGAGATCAAAGCGGAAGCGATTCACGCCCATGTCCTCGGCGACCGCCTGGGTCCACGCCTCACGCTCGGAATCTGGATCGAACGCACCCAGATCGAGGATGGTCCGGATTCCACGGTCGTCGATGAGCGAACGCATGGCGCGTTCGGTGAGCCTGCCGGAACGAAAAACCCTGTCCTCGACGACGACGCCGAAGTTGCGGGGGAAGAGCTCGTGGCGGATGACCTTGTGCCAGAGCACCGCGCCGCCGCCGCTGAGGGCGATGAGAACCGCGCCGATGACGAGCACGCGCCGAAGAGCACCGTTCGCTCGCGATGACCGTCCATCGACGGACGATTGCTCGCTCTGGGTCGTCGATTCGTGGCTCTGCGGGCTGGCCATGGTCTCTCGGGTGTTGGGATAGATAAATCTACAGATGAAAAGGGCGATCGCCGCGCCTGTGAGTACGTCGCTGGGGTAGTGGGCCCCGAGCAGGACGCGCGAGACGCCGACGATCACGATCAGAAACCACACGAGCGGTCGCAGGCGAGGGTAGAGAAAGGCGAGGAACATGCCCAGCACGACCGCCGCGGCGGTGTGGCTGGAGGGCATCGACCACAGGTCCGAGGAGATGCCCGAGCCGATTTCCCAGGCGTGCCTGGGTCCGGTCTCCGCGTCGAGCGTGTAGGTGCCCCAGGGCCAGAGGAACTCCAGCGGCTCGTGAAACTGTGGGCGAGGACGCCCGATGCTCATCTTCAGGCCCTGAACGACGAGGAACGTGAGGCCCCCGGCGACGACAAGCCGAAGGCACTTGCCCAGTCGGCGGGGGTCCAGCAGGGCGATGAGGATGACGACCATGGCCACGGTGGTGAGATCGCCGAACTGCTGCCAGGTCTCCAAGGCCCGCTTGATGTCCCCGGCGAGGTCGTCTTTAGCCGCGATGGCGGCTCGGCTGATCTCATCATCGAACGGGACCAGGGCAAGAGCCGCGACGATAAGACCGGCGGGCACGAACCATCGACGCCAGCGCCGGGCGGTATAGTCGCGGCTTATGGGATCGGGCGAGCCAGGCGACACTTCGGAGCGATCGCGCGGGTGGTTCGGCTCGCCGCTGGGCGGGTTGGTGCTGCTCGGCTGGTGCTCGCTGCTGTTCATCCCGGGGTTCTTCTCGCTGCCGACGATCGATCGTGATGAGGCCCGCTTTGCGCAGGCGAGCCGCCAGATGATGGAATCGTATTCGGTTCGCGGCTGGGTGGTGCCGAGGGTGCAAGAGCGTGAGCGCCTGAACAAGCCGCCGATGATCTACTGGACCCAGGCGATCAGCGCCGGGATTTTGACCGGATGGGACTCGGCGGGCGATGCGATCTGGATGTACCGGATTCCGTCGCTGCTCGGCGCGATCATCACGATCATGGCGACCTGGCGGATAGGCTGCGTGCTGTTCCCGGGAGCGGTAGGGGCGCGAACCGGATTGCTCGCGGGATTCCTGCTGGCGGCGGCACCAATATTCGCCTGGGAAGCGCGCCAGGCGCGGGCCGATCAGCTCCTGGTCATGTGGACGACCCTTGCGATGTGGCTGTTGGCCAAAGCGTGGCGAGATCGTGATCGCACGCAGCCCTGGATGAGGGTGCTGGCGTTGTGGGTTGTCGTGGGCGGGGGCGTGCTGACCAAGGGGCCGATCACGCCGATGGTCGGTGGGCTGGCGATCCTCGCGCTGTGCTGGTGGACGAGATCTTGGCGATGGACGCTGCGCCTGAGGCCGATCGTCGGGGCTGTGATTGTCGTCGCGATGGTGCTCCCATGGGTGCTGCTCGTCGGCGCAGAGATCGGCTTTGGGAAGTACTGGTCGATCGTGTATGACGAGATTCTTGGTAGGAGCCTGGCACCAAAGGAGGGGCATTGGGGCCCGCCGGGGTATCACACGCTGCTGGTCTTTGCGCTGTTCCTGCCGGGGGCGATGCTGCTGGGAGCGGCGGTGTGGCGGACGGTTGCTCGGAACCTGCGCTTGCCGGCGGCTCGAATGCCGGCGCGTGGGCGTGTGGGCAAGGTCTTGGGCGTGGTTCGCCGCATTCCAAGGATGAGCGCCGTGGGCGGGCACCATGGCGAGCTGTTCCTGCTTGCCTGGGTGATCCCGAGTTGGCTGGTCTTCGAGTTTGTGAGCACGAAGCTGCCGCATTACACGATGCCGCTGTATCCGGCGCTGGCTTTATTGACGGCGCGATGCGTGTATGCCGTGGGGGGTGGGTTTGTTGAGGGCCTTGATCGCGGTTTGGCGAGGATCGGAATACTCACTTGGGCGGTGTTTGGCCTCGGCACACTTGTCTTTGGTCCATTCGTACTTGAGACGCTCACTGGTGGTGCTGCTCGCCATCAGCTTGTGTTGATTCTCGTGGCTTCGGCCGTTCTGCTCGTATCATGGATGCTGGCTTGTGCAGCAGTTTGGAGGAGGGATCTCAAACAGGCACAGACGTTGGGGCTAGCGACCGCTTGTGCTTCGATTGTCGTTCTGCTCGGCGCGTTCTTGCCGAACGCTGACACGCCATTCGTGAGCAAAGCCATCGCCGAACAGATAAGACTCAGAGATCCGGGCGGTACTCGCTCTATTGCCTCTGTTGGTTTTCACGAGGACAGCCTGATCTTCAATACCCATGGACGCGTCGAGCGCATCGATGAGGATCAACTGGATGCTTGGATCGTTTCGCACCCCGATGCGATCGTCATCTTGCCGCTTGACTTGGCGAATCGAGAGGATCTTGTCGCGTGTGTGTCTGTGGTGGGATTTAACTATTCCAATGGCAAGCGGGGCACCTGGGTCGTCGCACGCGTGCTTCCCGAAACATGATTCAGGCGTCGATGCCCCGCGCGATGCTCTCGAACGAATCCAGATGGCGTTCGTGGGGTGAGCCGACGCGCCGGACGATGCCGCCATCGAGTCGCAAGATGACGTCGCCCAGGCGGGCCGCCTCGTTGGCATTGTGCGTCACATGAAGCGCGGTCACGTTGGTCTCCGCGCGGACAGCCTCCAGCGAGGTGTAGAGCTGCTCGCGGGTGTCGTCGTCCAGGGCGCTCATGGGCTCATCCAGGAGCAGGATCGTGGGTCCGAACGAGAGGGCCCGGGCCAGCGCGATGCGCTGGCGCTCGCCGCCACTCAGCCCGCGAGGTCTGCGCCCCAAGAGGTGCTCGATGGCGAGCAGGTTGGCGAGTTTCTGGACCCGCTCGGCGATGCGCCCGCGGCTCCAAAGGCGGACACGCATCGGCAGCTCGATCTGACGAAGGACGGACATCGTCGGAAAGATCGCCGCCTCCTGGGGCACGAACCCGATCCCGCGCTCGGCGGGGTCTTCCTGCTCGACCGATCGGTCATCCAGGAAGATCTTTCCCGACGAGATTCTCCGCAATCCGCAGATGGCTTCGAGGATCGTGGTCTTGCCGCTGGCGGTAGGACCCATGAGCACGCCGTAGGCGCCGGTCGGCACGGTCAGCGTGATCTCTCGAAGAGAGAACGATCCTCGCGTCAGAGTAACGCTGTCGAGGCGGATCATCGTGTGATTCTATCGCGAAGTGCCCGGTGCGCCGCAGATTCGAGCAAGAACCAGCGCCGCGATGGCCAGGGCGACCATGAGAATCGCCACGCCCATCGCCCGCCCAAGCTCGCCAGTGGTCATTTCCAGGTAGATCGTGGTGGGCAGAACCTCGGTCTTCATCCGGGTCGCCCCTGCGAAGACCAGGATCGGCCCGAACTCGCCCAGCGAGCGTGCCCAGGCGATCGTGCCGGCGGCGACGATGCCGGGGCGGGCCTCGGGGATCGTGACCGTCCGGAACGCCCGTGCGCGGCTCATGCCCAGGGTGCGGGCGACGTCCTCGTGGCGCGGATCGATCTGGTCGAAGGTCGCCCGCATCGTGCGGATGGCGAATGCGGTCGCGACGACGACCTGGGCGAGCACAATGGCGGGAATTTCGTAGCTGACGCCGAAGATCTGCGACTCGAAGAACCGTCCCGGCGCTGTGCGGAACAGGATGAGCAGGGCGAGGCCGACGACCAGCGGCGGCAGCGCGATGGGCACGTCGAGGATCGCGTCGATGAGGCGCTTTGCGAAGAAGTTGTAGCGGCTGAGCAGATAGGCCGTGGGGACCGCGATCCACAGCGCGATGATCATGGACAGTGTGCTCGTGAGGAGGCTGAGCAGCATCGCCCGGCGGATGGCGTCATCCTCGAAGATGCTCGCGATCGAGGCAAGGTTCGATCGCCACGCCATCGCGAGCAGCATCGCCACGATCAAGAGCGCATACGCCGACATGAGCGAGACAATCGAGACGTGAAACAGCGTGTCGCGAGGGCGGACTCTCAGCGGCGTCATGGCGTGTCCCCTTCGGGGATCGAATAGCCGAGCTCGCGGAATCGTCCGAGGCCTTGATTGGCGACGAACGCCGCGAATCGGCGGGCCTCAAACTCGTTGTGAGAGCTGCTCAGCAGGGCGATGGCGGCGACGCTGTGGTGTTGGTCTAGCTCCGCGACATGGACGCCTTCGATCGAGTCGATCGACGCGGCGGTCTGATCCCAGAGAATCGTCGCGTCGATCGCGCCGAGAATCAGATCGGTCGCAATCTCGCTGACGGTCGGCTTGAAGACCTTCAGCCCGGGCTGGATTCGGTCCCAGAGCCCCGCATCGCGGAGGGCACGGCGCGAGATCTTGCCGATGGATGCCGCGTTGGGATCCGCCAGGCCGACGCGCAATCCCGCGTGCGTGAGGTCTTCGAGCGTTGTGATCGAGTCGGGATTGCCCGCCGGCACGCCGAGCACGGGCGTGAGCGCGATGACGGGTGTTCTCTCGCTCACCAGCCCCTTTGACCGGGCGGTATCCAAGAAGCTCTGGTCCGCGGGCATGTACAGATCGCCGCGACCGCTCAGCTCGATGCTTCCAAGGAGCGTTCCAGATCCGGCGTATTGGACGTTTACGCCGACGCCGTGCTCGAGCTCATAATCGTCTGCGATCCGCTCCATCGCCGGGCGAAATACCGCGGCGCAGAGCAGTTCCAACGGGGGAGGGCCGCCCTTGGGTGTGCCCATCGAGACCAACGCACCGATCAGGGCTGCCGCGACAGCGAGCGATGCGATCATCGCCGCGAGGGGCGGGTCGGCGAACGCCGGGGCATTCGCGCGGCGTGATGCTCTTGATAGCCAGGGGGCGCGAGCAGAAATCGTCGGTCGATGCGGCACGCCTCAAGTCTATGAGGGCCTCAAAGGCGCGGCGCGTGGCGTCGTCTCGAACGCGCGTCGCCCGCCACGCGAGGTCCTGTCCGGGCCTCAGGGCAGACGCATGTCCTTGATCTGGATCCGAACCGGGACGGTGTGGAGATTGGTCCGCGAGGTGATGCGGATGGTCGCGGGTCCATCAAGGTCGCTCTGGAACATGTACTCCACCGAGTCGTCGCTCCACATCGTGCTTATGGTATTGACCGGATCGCCGTCGGCGGGGAGAAGCTCGATCTTCTCGATCGAGTCCTCAAGCGTGCCGGGCTTGATCGTGACATAGGTCGTGCCGTTGGCTCGACGCAGGACGATGGAGGCGTTGGATCCAAAGCTCGACGGCGAGAGTTCGCTTGGACGATCATTCACGCGGAGGGTCTGCACCTCGGTGCCGGCGTAGACAATCGCGGGGATCGTCGCGTTGAGCGTGAATGTCTCGCTTGCTCTTGTGGGTTGGGCGAGCTTGATGGTGAAGGAGTCGTAGACCATGCCGTACTCGCCCCACGTGCCGATCGGCTCGAAGTAGTCTCGCCGGCCGAATGTGCCTTCATCGGTCGCGGTGAGGTCGGTTCCGCGGGAATCGGTTGCCGTGATTGTCGCGTGCTCTTGATCGAACGCCGCGAAGTGGTAGCCATCGCGCAGATTCAGATCAAACAAGAGGCGAAGCCCGGGCTCATGGAAACCGAATCCTGCGTCCTCGTCCGTGAGTTGGATCACGCGGTGATCCGTAACCTCAGTCAGCTTTGGCGTGATTCCCGGGTGGGGCTCGTCGGCGGCAGGAGCGGCGAGCAGGGCAAGCATGGCGAGGGTCGGCGTTGTCATGGCTGTCTCCAGTTGGCATGGACCCAGACACGTTTGGCGTGCCCAGTGCTCGCTGGCTATCGGTTCGTTCGCGGACCGGGTTCATTTTGATACAAAGGGTGTGCCAACGTGGACGTCACTCCGCTCCGGATCCGGTGATTGCGCCTACGACGATTGGACGGTCACGAGAGACGAGCCGCCTTCGGTCAATGCCCAAGGCGGCCCGTGTGATTCGAATATCTGACGGCGACTCATTTATCGCCAGAGATGTCCGGCGCTGACTACTCGGCCATGACGCGTCAGCGGTCTCTATCGGCGTCGCGGTCCCGCTCACGCCGCCCGCCCATCCGCTCTCGGATCCCTCGATACACCGCGTTGGCTTGCTCGCGGGTCATATCACCGCGTTCGACGGCGCCCTCGATTTGCCTCCTGAGTCCATCCAAATCAACGTCGCGCTCGCGTCTTGTGTTATCCGTGACGGGTTCGCGGTTGCGCTCGCCAATCATCCTGCGCATCTCGCCGAGGCGAGTCTTGGCGTCTTCCGCCTTGATCTTGCCGTCCGCGACCATCTTCTTGAACTCGGCTTCTGCGCGGGCGTAGTCCTCTCGGGTGATGCGGCGCTCACCACGCTCACCTTGTCCGGCAATCATCTCTCGCATGACGCCAAGACGTTTGCGAGCATCCTCGCCCGAGATTCTGCCTGCCTCGACGGCCTTGCGGAGCTCGGCCTCGGCCTTGGCATAGTCTTCGCGAGTGATGTGTCTTTCATTGCGCTCGCCACCCTCGCCAATCATCCTGCGCATCTCGGCGAGGCGAGTCTTGGCGTCTTCCGCCTTGATCTTGCCGTCTGCGACCATCTTCTTGAACTCAGTTTCTGCGCGGGCGTACTCCTCGCGGGTGATGCGTCTCTCGCCACGCTCGCCCTGTTTGGCCATCATCTCTCGCATGGCGCCGAGGCGTTTGCGAGCATCCTCGCCCGAGATCCTGCCGGCCTTGACGGCCTTCTTGAGTTCAGCCTCGGCGCGGGCGTATTCCTCGCGGGTGACGCGTCTCTCGGCGCGTTCGCCCTGCTTGGCCATCATCTCCCTCATTTCGCCAAGGCGTTTGCGAGCGTCTTCGCCCGAGATCCTGCCCGCCTCGACAGCCTTCTTGAACTCCGCTTCGGTGCGGGCGTAGCTCTCGCGGGTGATGCGTTTGCTCTCGGCTGGTGGCGCGCTCTTTCGCAGCGCATCCAGCATGACTCCGGCCTGTTCACGGGAGAGTTCTCCATTCCGAACGGCCTCGCCGAGGCGCTCTCCAACGGCGTCGTAGTCCTGCCCATAGGCGACCCCCAGGGGCACGACACCCAGTGAGACGATCACGATGCCAGTGCTCAGCCAGCGCGGCGTCTTGATGAACCGATCCATCGATACGATCATTGTGAATCTCCTCTCGAGGAGCCCGCCGCTGGTTATTTCACTCGCAACAGCCGGGGGGCGGATCACCGGTGCGGCCAGAAACTCGACAACTGTCATCAATGCGTTTGCGTAACTCTGGGGCCTGGGGCGGAGGCTAGACAGCACCATCGCATCGCAGCAGATCTCCTCGTTGATTCGCAGATTCCGGCGAGCCCACCAGGCGATCGGGTCCCACCAGAAGCCGACGCAGGCGAGCCACTCGAGCCACCGGACCACGTGGTCATGCCGGCGCACGTGCGCGAGCTCGTGGGCCATGATCCATCGAAGCTCACGATCGTCCAACTCCACGATGAGTGCATCTGGAATGAGCACCCGGACGCGACCGCCGATCCACCACACCATGGGCGAGATTCTCGCTGACGTCGTGCAGATCCTCGGCGTTGACCCAAGTCCCAGACGCCGACCGATCTCAGAGGCGGCTTCCTGCAACGCGGGCGGCGCGTCATCGCAGGCCATTCCCAGCAGGCGGTGAAAGCGAACAATGCGAACAAGCGACCAGGTGAAGACGCACACGCTCCCGAGCACCCAGAGCACGATCAGGGCCGTAGGTCCATACTCGACGAGCAGGGAGTTCACGCTGTCGATGCCGATCGCACCGGCACCCGGTTCGAACGCGCCGCGCAGACCGTTCGCGTCTCGGACCAGCACCTCGCCGGACGCCACATCAAGCCCGGAAAGACCGGTGGCCCTTTCTTGGGGGCTCGTGGCGAGTCCGGGGACGGTCACGACGGGGATCGTCAAGAGCGGTGGGGTGACGAGCTTGACGAGCACGAGAACCCACAGCACATGGGCGATGAATGGAAGCCTGGCGGTCTTATGAACCGCGTATGCGCCTATCGCCAAGACGAGCGAGACACAGACGTTGCTGAACCCAATCTGCAACAGGAGGTCGGTCATCGCTTCGCTCCCGTGTCCGCACCCTTCTCGAGGATCTTCCGCAGCCGGTTGATCTCCGCCCGGGAGATCCGCTTGTGTTCCATGAGGTGGGTGATCAGCGGGGCCAGGGAGCCGCCGGTCAGCTTGTCGGCGAGTGATTCGAGCTGGCTGCTGGCGTACGCCTCGCGCCTGATCAGCGCGGAGAACAGGTGGACCGGCAGGTCGCGGTCCCGCTCGACGAACCCCTTGTCCTCCAGGCGCTGCAGGAGTCTCTGGACGGTCCCATGCTGGGCCTTTGTCGTGCCCGGATAGAGCTTTCCACGGATGTGGCGAGCCGTCAGGCGGTCCTCGTCCCAGAGAAGTTCCATGACCGCAAGCTCGGCGTTGGCCAGAGGTTGGGGTTTCAACTGGGGGCTCCTCGCAGGTGTGGGAACGACAGCATGTCGTCACTGTACGACACGTTGTCGTATACATCAACCCACGAGAGCCGGTTGCACCTCAGAACTCACGAAGAATCACGCTCTTCGCGCACCCTTGGCGGCGAAGCCCAAGGGACTCGCAACAGCAACCGCCTGGCGAGAGGGCGGAACCTGAGCGCGTTGTGGCCATTCCCATCCGGCGTCCGCGCGTCGATGGTGATCCGAGCTGGGCGATGAGGTTGAAGGAGGACGGCGTACACCCTCAGGTCCGCCGCTCCCTCGAGTGCGCGAAGGGCGAGCGTGGGGCCGAATCCGATCGGTAGCGCCATGGCGGCCAGGAGCCCGCCGTTCACGAACGCGGCGGCGACGAGCAGCCCCCGGTCGCCCAGGCGATGCTGCCACCCCTTGATGAAACGAACGCAGACCATCGCGCCCACGAGGTTGACCCACATGAACGCATGGGCGGCGCCGATCGTGACGCCGTAACGCTCCACCATGAGCTGGCGCAGGACCGGCACGACCATCGCATCAGGTCGCGCACAGAGGAAGAGCATCGCGAAGGCGATGAGGGTTTGGGCTCGAATCACCTGCTGTCGTTTGTCACGGATTGTTCCTTGCGACTCCCTGTGTCTTCATGGGAGCTACTGGTATTGGCATGGCGGCGAAGTTGCTTGATTTCGAACGGCGGCGGGCGTGGTCATTGACGAGGCGAGGGCCGCGACGACTTCAGGCGTGCGTCGATCGAGAGCGTTCGCGGCTGAGAGGGCAGGAAACGTAGGGTGAAACAACTAATCCGGATGACTCGTCTTTAGTTGCTCATTCGATGTCCCGGGATGTCCGATGCCGGGCTGTCAATTCGGAGCAGCCGACTCACAGGCGTCCCCGACGGACGCGACCCGTCGATCACAGAGGTAGCCAATACACGTGTCCATGCAATCGAACATCGAGGATCTCGCCAAGGCGGCAGTGCTGGTCGATCCACAGGATCTGCCGGGACTCGTGGCGCTCCAGGAATCCTTCACGAAACTTGCGGGTGAACTCGACAAGCCGGATCTTGCCCAACTCGGCGAGGCGACGGCGACGGCGACCGATCTGATCGAACAGATCGTCCTGCGCCAGATCGAGGACGTTGACTCTGCGTTCGCGCAGATCCATAAGACGATCGAGTACGCCCAACAGGTTGTCGACTCGATCGACAATGGCAACCCCGTGCCCGAGTTCTCGCCGGCGGGCTCAGCGGATGCAAACCAGGTTCCAGACATCGATATGGACCTGCTCAACGCGTGGCTCTCGACGTGTTCCGATGCGCTGGTCGAAATCGAGGGGCAGGTGCTGGAGATCGATTCGGCAGGCCCGTCAGATGAGTTGCTCGGGAGCGTTCGGCGCGGCATCCACACGCTCAAGGGCGAGTGCGGCGTCCTCTCTCTCGGCGTCGCCCAGAACGTGTGTCACGAAGCCGAGTCGCTGATTGACCGTTCCATGAGCTGCGACGATCGTTTCCCGGTGGACGCCGTCCTGGCGGTGCTCGACTGGATGAAGGCCTATCTCGTGGCCTTAGAGGAGAATCCTCACGCAGCGGCACCCGAGCATGCCGACCTGCTCGCCCAACTCGTGGAATCACCTGATGCCGCCGACTCTCCCGACGAGCCGAACGAAGAGCCCGCATCGGTCGAGGACGCGGCCCCCGGCGGCGCGGGCACCGAGCCGCCCAAAGAGACGCCGGACGCAATGTCCAACGAACCCGTCGAGTTCCCGGCCGATCTTGACCAGGACGAGAACATCAACGATTTCCTGTGCGAGTCGCGCGAGCACATCGGCGCCGCCGAGGAGGCCCTGCTCAGCCTCGAACACGACTTCTCGGACATCGAACTGATCAACACGGTGTTTCGTGCGTTCCACACCATCAAGGGCGTCGCGGGGTTCATGAACCTCGAGCCGATCGTCACTCTTGCCCACAACGCCGAGTTCCTCCTCGACGAGGCGCGCAAGGGCGCGATTACGCTCAACTCGTCCTACCTGGACCTGATCCTCAAGTCGTGCGACCTGATGACACAGCTGATCGCGGTGCTCGAGGGCGGCGACGCTCCGACGCGGGGCCAGTTGGCAGAGCTCGTTGAGAAACTGAAGTCGGCGTCCAAGGGAGAGCTCAGCGCGGCCGCGAGCCCGACCACAAACAAGACGCAGGCGCCCTCGGAGGCACCGAGTCCGGCACAGGACGCTGCGGCCCAGAGTGTTGCGACGCCGCAACAGGCTCAGAAGAAGAAGGCCGGCGCCAACGGCAGGAAACGCACCGACCAGACGGTCAAGGTGAACACGCTGCGGCTGGACAACCTCGTCACCATGGTCGGCGAGCTGGTCATCGCTCAGCAGATGGTTGTGCAGGATGAGAATCTCCTAAACATCAGCGACGAGCGGTTCGAGCGCAATCTCGGGCACAGCAGCAAGATCATCCGCGACCTCCAGGAGGTCGCGATGTCCCTGCGCATGGTCACGCTCAAGGGGATCTTTCAGAAGATGGCCCGCTTGGTTCGCGACGTCTCCGCCAAGGCCGGCAAGGACATCCAGTTCGTCATCGAGGGCGAGGATACCGAACTCGATCGCAACGTCGTCGAGGAGATCGGTGATCCGCTGGTCCACATGATCCGCAACTCCTGCGATCACGGCATCGAGACCGCCGAGCACAGGCGCGCCGCGGGCAAGCCCGACACCGGCACCCTCACGCTTCGCGCCTATCACCAGGGCGGCTCGATCATCATCGAGGTCCAGGACGACGGGCGCGGGCTCGATCGCGACAAGATCCTCAAGAAGGCCGTCGAGCGCGGGATCTACAGCGCCGATCGCGATCCCGCGGACATCCCCGACAACGAGGTGTACAACCTCATCATGATGGCGGGATTCTCCACCGCCGACAAGGTGACCGATATCTCCGGGCGCGGCGTGGGGATGGACGTCGTCCGACGCAACATCGAGGCCCTGCGAGGCAAGGTGGAAATCAACTCGACGCCGGGCAAGGGCTCGACGATCCGCATGGCCCTGCCGCTGACGATGGCGATCATCGACGGCATGATCGTGCGGGTGGGCACGCAGCGCTATGTGATTCCGACCCTCTCGATCGAGCAGAGCTATCGCCCGACCGAGGACGAGCTGCATTCGGTGGCCGGTCGCGGCGAGATGGCCTCGGTGCGAGGTTCGCTGCTGCCGATCTATCGCCTGAACCGCATTTTCGATCTGAACGAGGGGGTGCAGGATGTCCTCGATGCCCTCCTCATTGTGCTCGAATCCAACGAATCACGCTGCTGTTTGCTCGTAGACGAGATCCTCGGCCAACAGCAGGTCGTCATCAAATCGCTGAGCCAGGGCGTCGATTCCATCCGCGGCGTGTCCGGCGGCGCCATCCTCGGCGACGGCCGCGTGGCGCTGATTATCGACGTCGGCGGATTAGTCAATGAAGCCACCAAGCTCGCTGCATAGAGAGCCAATAACAAAGGGACATCATCAATGACCACGAACTCACCAATCGCAACGACCTCGCCAGAATCGACGGATGACTCCGGTGCAAACGAGAACAAGTTCTTGACATTCTGCCTGGGCACCGAAGAGTACGGTGTGGAGATCCTGAGAGTCCGCGAGATCATCGGGATCATCGACATCACGCCGTTGCCTCAAACGCCCGAGTACGTCATGGGCGTTATCAACCTGCGCGGGAAGATCATCCCGGTGATCGCACTGCGCACGAAGTTCGGACTCCCGTCTGTGGAGTACACCGAGCAGACCTGCATCATCGTCATCGAAGTCAGCGCGGATGCGGAAGCCGATCAGTTCTCCGTCGGCGTGATCGTTGACACCGTGAGCGAAGTCCTGGAAATCTCGCGTGAGCAGGTCGAGCCGGCACCCGACTTCGGTTGCCGAATCAACACGAACTACATCTTGGGCATGGGAAAGGTGGCGGAGCGAGTCGTCATCCTGCTCGACATCAACAAGGTCATGACAGAGTCCGAGATCGAATCATTGAATAGCGTACAGAGCGGTCCCGACACCGAGGCGCCCGACATCGAACGTGCGGCGGCAGCGGCATAGCACCCGCCCAACGGGCATGCACGGGTACAGACTCAGATACAAGGATCCCGAGAAATGTCTCCAAGAAACAACGTCAATCGAATGATCGTGCTCGGCCTAGTCTTCGCACATGGCGGCGTGGTCTCTGTCGGCGAGGCAAGCGGTCAACCGTCGTCCGCCCAGGCCTCAGCAGACGGTGCGATGCCCGTCAACGACTTGTACAGCCTGATGGCTCGGTGCAATGAAGCAATCCTCCAGCTTGGACCCGTTCGCAACAGCCCGGAGTTCTCGCGGCTCAAGTCGTTGCAGACTGTGCCAAGCTCCGGCAGGACACCCGGTGATATCGCCCTGCGGCTGCAACGAATGTGCGGCCTGGTCAACCGCCTGCGAATCAAGGAAGGGCTGGTGCCGATTGCCACGAGCGGAGCCGAGCCCAAGGCGATCGCCGTGCGTCAGGTATACCAGAGCGCCGGCCAATGCCTCGACGGATTGATCGGCCTGATCGCAGCGACCGATCCCAAGCAATCACTGGGGCGGTACTATCAACGAACCGAACAGCAGGCCAAGACGGCCGATGAGTTGTACGGCGTGATCGATCTGGCTGTCCGGCGTCTCGAAGTTGCCTTGGGCGAGCCACCCTCGCAGATCCCCGTCCTACAGAAGGATGAGCAGGCGACCAAGCCTGAGGCCGTCGTGATTGCGGCACCCGTGATCGCGGCACCCGTGATCGCGGCACCCGTGATCGCGGCACCCGTGATCGCGGCATCGGATGCGCCTGTAGCAATCGCGGACGAGTCGTCAGTCGAACCTCCTGAGGATTCGGCGGCCTTGGCGAGCGTCGATGGCGCCGAATCGCCAGCGTCTGCCGCGCCCGAGGCATCAGCGGACCTGGCGAGTATCGATGGCGGCACGTCGCGAGCGCTCGCTTCATCCAATGAACCTGGCGATGTGCTGGCTGCGCCGGCACCTCCAGCGGATCCTGCGCCGGTAACGGAGCACGTCCTGGCGATGCTACAGCCGGCGATAACCGTACCGACCGGGGACGGCGCGCAGCAGGAAGAGCCACCGGCACCGCCGCCGGCTATCGAGATCAAGCGGCCCAAGTTCAACTTTCGGCGCTACAAGGAAGACTGGTCCGGCCTCAAGGATGCTCCTGAGTCGCAGCTGACCGACCCCTGGGACTCGATCAAATATGTGCCGCTGTCAGACGACGGTAACATCTGGGCGAGCTTCGGCGGGCAACTGCGGATTCGTGGTGAGAACTGGTCGGGCTTTGCCTTTGGCGCCCCGGCCGATTCCAGTGACACATTCGTGCTCTTGCGAGGACTTGTGCATAGCGATATTCACTTCGGTGAAGACGTCCGAGCGTTCGTCGAGATCAAGAGTGCGCTATCAAGCAATCGCGATCTCCCGGGAGGAAAGCGCACACTCGACGTTGATTCCCTGGCGCTCCAGCAAGCATTTGTTGACGTGAACGTCCCCACAGGGGATGACGCGAAACTGACACTTCGGGCTGGCCGGCAGTCGTTCATGTTCGGGAAGCAGCGATTGGTCAGCCCTCTTCCTTGGGCAAACACGCTTCGCGCCTGGGACGGCGTCAGCGCCATCGTCGAGGTTGGCGATTGGAATATCCACGGATTCTGGACGCAGTATGCGCCGGTACGCAAGTACGACGCAAACACGAGCGACGCCCAGACCCAGTTCTTTGGTGCATATGCCACCGGCAAGATCCCCAATACCCAACTCGATGTTGATGTGTACTTCCTCGGCCTGAAAAAGGAGGACGCGGTCACCTTCAACGGGACCACCGGACCTGAGGATCGCTACACCGTCGGCGGGCGTACCTGGGGCAAGATTGCCGACACCGGGTTCGATTATGACATCGAAGGCGCTTTGCAGTTCGGCGAGGTGGGGTCAGGCGACATCGGCGCGTTCATGGTCGCCACCGAGATCGGGTACACACCTGCGGATTGGTCGGGCTCGCCGCGCTTCAAGCTCGGCCTTGACTACGCCAGCGGCGATGACGCGGCCGGCGGCGACGTCGGAACCTTCAGCCACCTCTTCCCGCTCGGGCACGCCTACTTCGGCTACATGGATTTCGTCGGTCGCCAGAACATTATCGACATCAGCCCGGGCGTGACGTTCAAGCCAATGGACAACCTGACCGCGTCCGCCACAGGCCACCTGTTCTGGCGGGCGGAGACTGCCGATGCCCTCTACCACGCAGGCGGTGGCGTTGTTCGGGCAGGCGCCTTGTCATCGGCCGAAGAGATCGGTTCCGAAGTCGACTTCATTCTGAAGTACACGGTCAACCGGAACATGACAAGTGTGCTGGGCTACAGCCATTTCTTTGCCGGAGACTTCATCGAAGAATCAGGTTCGAGCGACGACATGGACTGGATCTTCTTCCAGCTCCAATACACATTCTGACAACGGACACTGATTGTCAATGTCCCTTTCCACGACGATAAGAGCAAGGAGCCGAATGATGCGTATCACGATCGGAAAAAAGTTGGGGGCGGGTTTCGGTCTGATGATCGTGCTCATCGCCCTCGTCGCGACGGCTGTCTTCTACAAGGTTCGCGAGGTCAATGTTGTCCAGCAGCGCGTGCTTGAGCTCCGTGCACCCACCGCGGTGACCGGAATCGAGCTCCGCAACGGGATCAACCACTCACTCGCCGCCCTGCGCGGGTACATGATCCTCGGAACCCAGCGGTGGAAGGACGAACGGGCCGATGCCTGGGAGTCGCTTGACGAGAACATCGCGAAGATGCAGGAGTTCTCGACGAACTGGACGAATCCGAAGAACATCGAGAGCCTCAATGAGTTCATCGACGTAATGGAAGAGTTCAGGATCGCTCAGAAGAAGGTCGAGGATATCGCCCATTCACCGGCCGAGCAGCCGGCACTCGTCATCCTCTTCGATGAGGCCGCCCCGCGCGCCAGCGTCATGCTGACAGCGATCACGGCGATGATCGAGGAGGAGAAGGTGTTGGAAGCAACGCCCGATCGTAAGGCGCTGCTGGCGACCATGGCCGACAGCCGCGGCTCGTTGGCGGTTGGTCTGGCGTCGATCCGGGCCTATCTGCTCAGCGGTGATGCAAAGTTCTACGAGGGCTTCGAGGCGAAGTGGGTGATCAACACCGCGCGGTTCGCCACGCTTCAGGACAAGGCGTCGCTGCTGAGCCCGAAACAGACCGAGGCATTCGCGGCGTATTCGAGGGCACGCGGTGAGTTCGATCCGCTTCCCGACAAGATGTTCACCATTCGTAGCTCCGATGCCTGGAATGTTGCCAACAAGACGCTAGGCACCGAGGCCGCTCCGCGGGCTGGCCGCGCCCAGGCGATCCTCGGCAACATGATCGAGAACCAGCAGACGCTGATGGCCACGGACGCGGACATACTCGCCGCCGAGAGCGCCTTCCTCGTGCGTTTGGTCATCATCGCCAGCATCGTGGCCGGCATGCTCGGTTGCGTTGTCGCATGGCGGATCACTCGGAGCGTGACTCGCCCGGTGATCGCTCAGTCGGTGGCGGTCGCGGAAATGGCGGAGAACAAGGATCTTACCATCCGTGTCCCGATCACGACCAAGGACGAGCTTGGCACCCTGGCAGAGTCGATGAACCAAATGGCCGAGCAGTTCGACACGTCGTTTGGTATCGTGAGTTCGGCATCGGTAGAGGTTGACGCCGGGGCCAATCTGATCTCGGCGACAAGCCAGCAACTCTCAGAAGGCGCCTCGGAGCAGGCGGCCAGCCTTGAAGAGATATCCTCATCGCTGGAGGAGCTGTCCAGCATGACCAGCCAGAATGCCGACAACGCCAAGCAGGCTGCCGGCCTCTCCGAGGAGTCGCAGAAGTCTGCGGACAAGGGCCAGCAGGAGATGACCCTGATGTCTGAGGCGATGGATCAGATCAAGAGCTCCAGCGCCGAGATATCCAAGATCATCAAGGTGATCGATGAGATCGCCTTCCAGACGAACTTGCTGGCGCTCAACGCGGCGGTGGAAGCCGCACGGGCAGGCGAGGCCGGCAAGGGCTTTGCCGTGGTCGCCGAGGAAGTTCGCAACCTGGCTCAGCGAAGCGCCGAGGCGGCCAAGGACACCTCCGGGATGATCGAGGAGTCCTCCCAGCGGGCGGACAACGGCGTAGCGATCGCTGAGCGCGTCGGCGGAGCCCTCGAGGAGATCGTGAGCAGCACCAATAAGGTCAACACCTTGCTGAGCGAGATCGCCTCCGCTTCCCAAGAGCAGTCCGACGGCATTGGCCAGATCAACACCGGCGTCAGCCAGCTTGACATGGTCACACAGCAGAATGCCGGCAATGCTGAAGAGCTTGCATCGGCGGCGGCGGAGACAGCCGCTCAGGTGCAGTCGTTGCGGGCGCTGGTCGGTGAGTTCAAGGTCAATGGGGGCGAGACCCGGGCGAGGACGAACGCCACGCCGACAACTGCCCATCACCAGCACCAAAGCGACCATGTTCCCGACACCCAGAAGGCTGCCAAGGGCACATCGAAGGCGGCGCATGCCATTCCGCTCGATGACGGCGACGGGGACTTCGGATCGTTCTAAACACCCAAGGCCCGCCGGCCTAACGGTCGGCGTGCCTGTTTCCTCAGAGAACTCTGACGATCGGCACTATGACCATCCTGCAAACTAGTCAGTTCGAGAAGATCGCCAAGATTGCCCGCGAGCGCTGGGGCCTGGATCTCGGTGACAGAAAGCAGTCGCTGGTTGCAAGCCGGATGGCGAAGTTCCTGAAGAAGACTCCCTTCGACGATATCGATGCCTACCTCCGACACCTGGAGTGCGATGGCGCGGAAGAAGACATGCTGGCGTTCTTTGACATCCTCTCAACGAACGTCACGAGCTTCTTCCGAGAGCGCCAGCATTTCGACTATCTTGAACGCGAGTTCTATACGGCGTTGGCGCGGAGCAATCTCACGACACCCGGGCGGCGCATACGAATCTGGTCGGCCGCCTGCTCGACCGGTCCCGAGCCGTACTCGCTGGCGATGCACGCGATCGAGCACCTCCCGGATTTCGAGAGCTGGGACTTCAAGGTGCTCGCCACCGATCTCGCCACCTCCGCGATTACCGAGGCGAGAGCTGCCGTCTATCCGCAGAAGATGGTGGACGATCTCCCCGAATCCCTGGTGCGCCGGTACTTCCTTCAGGGAACCGGTGCTCGCGCCGGGATGGTAAGAGTGGCCGAGCCCGTCCGCCGGCTGGTGACCATCCGCCGGCTCAACCTGATGGACTCGTGGCCGATCACCGGCCCGTTCGAGATCATCTTCTGCCGCAACGTGATGATCTACTTCGACCGCCCGACCCGCGAGCGCCTGGTGCAGCGGCTGTACGGCCTGCTGAACCCGGGCGGCATCCTTGCCATCGGGAGCGCGGAGACTCTCTCGGGCATGGATACCGAGTTCCGAACCGTCCAGCCATCTGTGTATGTGAAGTGAGGGAGCCGATGCCCGTATCGTCAGCCAAGAGCTTCACAGGCACGACCAACGGCAATGTCGTCATCGGCGTCGCGGACCTCGCGGTATCGAAGGATCCGTCGGGGACGCTGGTGACCTATGCCCTCGGGTCGTGCATCGGCGTGACCATCTATGACCCGGTCGCCAAGATCGGTGGCCTCCTGCACTTCATGCTGCCAAGCTCCAAGACCAACGAGGAAAAGGCAAGGAAGATCCCGGCGATGTTCGCCGACGTCGGCGTTCCGCTGCTCTTCAAGCAAGCCTACGGGCTCGGAGCCAAGAAAGAGCGGCTGATCGTGTGCGCCGCCGGCGGGGCCGAGGTCCTGGCCGATGAGGGGCACTTCAAGGTTGGCTCGCGCAACCGGACGATCCTGCGAAAGCTATTCTGGAAGAACGACATCCTCCTGGTCGCGGACGATACAGGCGGAGCGATCAGCCGAACGCTGACGCTGTCGATGACCGACGGCACCGTGAGCGTTCGCACCAAGGGCAAGGAGCACGTGCTATGGCCGATATAGGCAACATCCTGGACAAGATCGAAAAGCTGCCGGCGCTGCCGGCCTCGTCCGGTCGGATTATCTCGATGCTCAGCGACAAGCGGGCGGACCTCTCGGAGATATCCGAGCTCGTCCGTCTCGATGAAGCGCTGAGCATGAGCGTGCTGCGGTACGGCAACTCGTCGCACTATGGGCGCCCCGGGCGGGAGTTCAATCTCAAGGAGAGCATCGGGCGCCTGGGCGGCAACATGATGATGAAGATCGTGCTGCAGCAGCAGGTCGGCACACTGCTCGAAGAAGGCGGCGTGGCGTTCGGTCTCCAACGCGGCGCGCTCTGGCGCGGCGCGCTGGGCGGCGCCTTTGCCGCAGAGCATCTCGGGCGACGCCACTGCGCCGAGGATCACGAGCTGTGCTTCCTCTGCGGGCTGCTGCGCGACGTCGGCAAGCTGGCGCTCGATCAGTGCCACGGCGCGGACTACGCGGATCGCGTGGCGAGCCATCTCGATGAATCGATGACCTATGTCGAGGCCGAGCGGCTTGCGTTCGGCACCGACCATGCCGAGGTGGGGGCCGAGCTGGCGCTGCGATGGCAGTTGCCGACGCGCATCGCCGACGCGATCCGATTCCATCACGAGCCGCCTGCGCAAGAGCCGGAGCACGACGCGTTGTTCGACATCGTCCACGCCGCCGACATCCTCTGCCTCTGGGCGGGTCTCGCTATCGGCGACGATGGGCTCCAGTACCGCCTGGCCCCGCACGTCCGCAAGTCGCTCGGCCTGTCCCGTCGCGACGCGGAGGTCGAGATCGCGATGCTGTGGAGCAACGTGCGGGAGGCCGAAGAGTCCATGAACATGACCGAG
>CBDVAM010000014.1:0-49213 GCA_965371965.1 uncultured Phycisphaerales bacterium | reverse complement strand
GATCCAGCCGTAGGGCTGGTTCCCGTCTGATCCAATGAGAGATAGGTCCGGAATCGCGCTCAGTTGCTCGATTGGGCGGACTCGGGCGAGTTCTTCTGAAATGCCCGCTTGGACCACACCAGGCTCATCGTCACCAGCGCCAGCAGGATTGCGCCGTTGGCCTGGTGGGCGGTCGCGACAAGCATCTCGTGCATGGGGACCTCGGCGACGGGCGCGTTCTCGGCGGTTTGCTCGGCGGTGGGCACGCCGTCTCGCTCGCTCCCCAGGACCGAAAAGAGCGCTGTCACGCCCAGCAGCACCTGGAGGCTGACGACTGCTATCAACGCCTTGGCGAGGAAGGGCCCGCGCTTCGCGAGAGCGGCGGGCGGCCTTTCGAGGCTCATCGCGCCCGCCGCCGTCATGATCGCGAAGACGATCACGACGACGCTGAAGGCGAGGTGGGTCATCAGGACGTGGAAGGAGCCGAAGTGGCGGTACATCGCGCCGAAGGCGAGTTGGAGGATCGTCGTGTGCGTGGCGGCGGTCGCGACGAACTTCCACCGGTGATAGTCGCGGTGCGAGGACCGCTTGAGGTTCTGCCAGGCTGGGCTGAGCCAGACGGCCTGGGCGACGAGCAGGGCGAGGAAGACCTGTGCGAGCACGCCGTGGAAGGTGGCGAACCACGGGGATTGCTCTGTAACGCGCAGGCCGCCGAGCACACCCTGGGCGAGGATGAGGGCGACCATCGCGCATGCGACGCCGGTGGTCGAGCGGAGGGAGAACGCCGCGATTGTCCAGATGATGGCGACGAGTGTGGCGGCAATGGCAAGGAGCGTGCGCGCCATGCCAGGCTCGGCGGAGCCGAGTCCGAAGAACTGAACTCCAATTCCGATCGCGAGGAGTAGGCCCGGAATCGCAAGTCTCTTTGAACGTTCGTCGCGCGCATAGAAGGCGATGCAGACGGCGAGGACCACGACGGTCAGGCCCACCATCGAGCCGAACAGGCGGTGGGAATGCTCAAGGAAGATGCCTGGGTCGCTCATCAGCGCGATGGGGTAAAGAAACATGTTTGCGCCGTAGGTGGCGGGCCAGTCTGGTACGGCGAGCCCGCTGTTGGTGCTGGTGACGAGCCCGCCGACGAGGATGAGCTCGAGCGTCGCGAGGGCGGCGATCCAGCCAAAGCGCGAGAGCCAGCCCTGGGCGCACAGGGTCTCTCGTTCGGGCATGCGATTGGCGAAGATGCCCGCGATCGCGCCGATGGCGGCGCAGGAGAGCAAGAACCCGCCAGCAATGATCGGGGCGCTGGGCCTGATAGAGGGAGCCAGATTTGTGGCGATGCTGGGGCTCTGCGAGCCGGCATCTGTCAGCAGCGAGCCGAGCGCGATGAGATTCACCACTCCCGCGACGAGCCCGGCGGCGAGACCGAGCTTCCAGCCGCCACCGACACCGGCAGCGCGACCGGTGAGGATGACGCCCGTGGCGAGCAATCCGCCGAGGATCGCCGCGATAGCGGGTGCGGGGATCGCCAGGCCCGGCAGGTTGGCGAGGAACCAGCCCGCCCACATCAGGGTGACACTGGTGAATCCGGTGGTGAGTGCGGGGAGCACGAACATAGTGCGAACGCGAGGTGGTGAGGCTTGGTTGGCGGGCAATGGTCAATCCTCGGTGGAGGAAACAGGGTCAGAGGATATGGAGATGAGGGCGGCTTATCGCTGCGACTGATTCTCAACTGCAATTCTAGGGTTGTCGGTGGCTTGACCTTTCCGAGGAACACGCAGATATTACGGTCCCACAGCAATCGGAGGGCGGGCTCGGATCTGCCCGACCATTCGATTCGCAAGGAGCGTGCTCATGGGCGGGCTTTTCCCGAAATGGACCAATGCGCTACCCGCAGTGGCCGCGATGGCGGTTTTGGGTGGAGGCGTCACGACGGTCGGCGCGGTCTGGTACTACTTCACTCCCAAGTACTGGGAGGTCGGGTACATGCCCGAGCAGCCCGGCAGCGGGTTCAATCATCAGTTGCACGCGGGCAAGCTCGGCCTGGATTGCCGATATTGCCACACGAAAATCGAGCAGAGCCCCGAGGCGAATATCCCGAACGTGGCGACGTGCATCGGGTGCCACGCGGAGAATCGCCTGAACCCGAACTTTGTGAAAGATGAGAAGGTGCAGTTCATCCGCGACGCGTACGCGGCGGACGCGTCGATCGAGTGGCGCAGGGTCCACAAGCTGCCGGACTATGTCCGCAACTTCCCGCACCATGTGCACATCAAGGCGGGCGTGAGTTGCTTTTCGTGCCACGGGCAGATCATGGGGATGCCCGAGGTGTACCAGTCTGAGCCGTTGAGCATGGGCTGGTGTCTGGAGTGCCACCGGGATCCGGGCAAGCACATCGTTCCGCCGGACCAGGTCACGAGGCTGACGTGGGTGGAGCAGGAGTTGAGCGATCGGGCGCAGGGGCGTTCGGGCGTGGATGTCGATGCGTTGTTGGGCTCGCTGCGTCGCGAGCCGCCGCAGTATTGCGGTGCCTGCCATCACTGAGAAGCGAGAAGCGATGCCTCATACGCAGTGTCCAACGACGAAGGGTGAGCGGGCGCCATCGAGTGCGCGTGAGCTGAGCCGCGTGGGCGGCACGGGCCAGAAGCTGTGGCGGAGCGTCGATGAGGTCGCTGACACGCCCGCATTCCGTGAGTTCCTTGAGCGTGAGTTCCCCGCGGGCGCGAGCAGGATGCTCGACGGCTCTCGGCGCGAGTTCATCAAGCTCATGGGTGCGGGGCTGGCGCTGGCGGGGGCGGCGACGATCCCCGGCTGTCGGCGTCCGGATCACAAGATCCTGCCGTATTCCAGGGAGGTCCCCGAGACGGCGATCCCGGGCAAGCCGCTGTATTACGCGACGAGCATGCCACTGCCGGGTGGTGGCGCCGAGGGGCTGATCGTCGAGACCCACGACTTTCGCCCGACCAAGGTCGAGGGCAACCCGCTGCATCCGCTGAACCGGGGCAAGTCGAGCATCTGGGCGCAGTCGAGTGTGCTGGGGCTGTATGACCCCGATCGCCTGAAGTTCCCGCTCTATCGCGAGGCCGCCGGCGGCGAGGCGAAGGCGGCGAGCTGGGACGACTTCAAGTTCTGGTGGAACGAGCGATCGGGCTTGTCGGGCAAGTACGGTGCCAACGGCGGGCGCGGCCTGGCGTTCCTGGTCAACAAGAAATCCAGCCCGAGCCGCGATTTCGTCCGCGAGTCGCTGATGCGCCGGTATCCCAACGCGTTGTTCGCGGTGCACGAGCCGGCGGCCGCCGACGGGCCAATCCGCGGCGCGCAGATGGCGTTTGGGCGTCCGATGCGCGAGCAGCTCGATCTCTCTCGTGCGTCGACGATCGTGTCGATCGGGCGAGATTTTCTGAACGCGGCATCGATGACAGAGCCGGGCGCGATCGCGAACGCCCGCGACTTCGCGAGCACGCGGAACGTCAAGCACGCCAACGACGCGATGAGCCGGCTGTATGTCTGCGAGACTGGGTTTACGGTTACCGGAAGTTGTGCGGACCATCGCCAGGCGATGTCGCCGAGCGAGCTTGCGCGGTTTACCGTCGCGCTGGCGCGCCAGGTGCTCAGCGGGCTCGGGGGCGGACGTGAGCTGGGGAGCCTGCTGGCTTCGATGGACGTGGGCGAACTCGCCGACGAGAAGTTCGTCGAGGTCGCGGCGCGCGACCTGGTTGAGAATCAAGGGGCGGGTGCGGTCCTCGCGGGGGCGAGCCTGCCGGCGGAGATCCACGCCTTGGTCCACGCGCTGAACCGCGTGCTGGGCAATGTCGGACGGACGGTGGGCTATCAGCCGTTTGACCACGCCGCCGACGCGAGCCTGTGCCTGGAGGGGCTGAGCACGGTCGGCGGGGCGATCGACGGCGGGCGTGTCGAGACGCTGGTGTGCATCGATGTCAATCCGGTCTACGACGCACCGGGCGAGATGGGGTTCGCGGCGAAGTTCGCGAGCGTGCGCAACACGATCACGCTGAGCGTGCCCACGACCGAGACGGCTGGGGCGAGCAACTGGGCACTGAACGGCGCGCACGTCCTGGAGAGCTGGGGCGATACGCGGTCGATCGACGGCACCGTCGCGCCCATCCAGCCGATGATCGCACCGCTGTTCGAGCCGGCGATGAGCGAGATCGAGTTCCTCGCATGGCTCAGCGGCGATGAGCGTTTCGTCGAGCAGCCGGCGCCGGTCAAGGACGAGTTCGGGCGGACGATTCCCGCTGAAGACCTGCCCGACACCAATGGGCACGGCGAGCCTCGGGTGACCGGGCGACAGATCGTCCGCGAGACCTGGCAGGCCCGCGGGTTTGTCGGCGGGGCGTTCGATCGCGGCTGGAGGCGGGCGCTGCACGACGGCGTGGTCAATGGCACGGCTCGGACGTGGACCGACGCGGGCGTCGAGCGTGGGGCGTTGTTTGGCGCGGTGACCAACGCGATGCGGTCGGTCTCGTTCGAGAGTGCGCCGACCCAGGACTCGCTGGCGGTGGTGTTCGAGACGGCCCACGTCGGCGACGGGAGATTCGCCAACGACGGATGGCTCCAGGAGCTGCCGCAGACGGGCACGCGGGTGGTGTGGGACAACCCGATCCTGCTGAGCCCGGCGACCGCGAAGGCTCTGGGGGTGATGCCCGATCCGTACACGACCAAGGAGCCCAAGGGGCGGGTGGTCAGCCTGGTACACGAGGGTCGCAAGATCGAGGCGCCGGCGTGGATTTTGCCCGGGATGGCCGACAACTGCGCGATCGTGACGCTCGGGTATGGTCGCACGCGCTGCGGCGCTGTGGGCGACGGCGTCGGGTTTGACATGAATCCGCTGCGGGGTCGCGACGGCGCTATTGCGCTCGCGGGGGTGAAGCTCGCCAAGACGGGTCGCAGCCGGTTCGTCGCGAGCACGCAGAATCACTGGTCGATGGAGGGTCGCGATTCGATCGTCCGCCAGCTGGACAAGAAGTGGTGGGACGAGCACGCCGACGCGCCGATCGAGGCGCAGGCGGACGAGATCTATGGGAAGTTCGAGAAGAAACTGAACCTCGCCGAGCAGTTGGGCGAGCTGAGCCACACGCCGCCGAACGTGAGCGCGTACGAGAATCCGTTCAACGAGAGCCGAGAGGACGCGAGCGAGGGCTCGCGGTACGCGTCCGGGCCGCAGTGGGGGATGTCGATCGACCTTGCGACGTGCTCGGGTTGCGGGGTGTGCACGATCGCGTGCCAGGCCGAGAACAACATCCCGGTCGTGGGCAAGAAGGAGTCGGGCAAGGGACGCGAGATGCACTGGATCCGCGTCGATCGCTACTTCACGGGCGACGATCCGTTCCATCCCGAGGAGATGGTTCATCAGCCGGTGCCGTGCGTGCATTGCGAGAATGCGCCGTGCGAGACGGTGTGTCCGGTCAACGCGACGAGCCACGGGCCCGAGGGCATCAACCACATGGTCTACAACCGCTGCATCGGCACGCGGTATTGTGCGAACAACTGCCCGTACAAGGTCCGGCGGTTCAACTTCATGGACTACGGGCAGGTCGCGTTCAACGGTGGGTACGTCGGCGAGGGTTCGCTTTCTGCCGTCGGCATGAACCCCGAGAATCAGAACCTCATCCCCGCCCGCCTGCGGGCGCGTCTGGATGAGGTCTCCAAGATGCAGCGCAACCCCGACGTGACCGTTCGTGGTCGCGGCGTCATGGAAAAATGCAACTTCTGCTTGCAGCGGATTAATGCGGCCCGATACGAGATGAAGCTCCAGGACCTCGAGCGGGTTCCCGACGGGTTCTTCCAGAGTGCCTGCCAACAGGCGTGTCCATCCAACGCGATCGTGTTCGGCGACCTGCTGGATAGCAGCAGCAAGGCGAGCGAGGCCCGCAACAATCCCCGGAGCTATCTGCTGCTGGGCTTCTTGAATACTCGCCCGCGGACGACGCACATGCTGCGGATCCGCAATCCACATCCGGAGCTGGTGGAACGAATGAAAGCGGCGTGGCGGGCGAAGTTGGCCGCCGGTGAGATCAGCGAGAAAGAGCTCGAAGAGCGATTCTCAGATCCGCTGGCGCACGGCGTTGCGCACGACGCCGAGGGTGAGGGCGGGCGCGACAACGACGGGGCTGGCGGGCACTCGTTCCTTCATGAACCAGGCCGATCACGCGAGGACGCCGGCTACACGCTCAGCCTCAGGGTGCTCGGGAGCGCCACGGGGGTGACGCTATGAGCACGATCCACCCCGACCAATCCGCGGCGCAGCAGTTGATGGGCAAGGGTGCCGCCGCTGGCGGGTCCCTGCCCGATACCGGCGACGGCTCGCTGATCGAGGACCCGGGCGTCCGGGCACCGCTGGTGCTCAACAACCGGGGCTTCGGCGAGATCACCGAGATCGTCTGCGGCTATGCCGAGAGGCCGTATCCCCATCGGTTCATGATGTTCCTGCTCGGCGGCGCTGCGGCGCTCGCAGGTATCGGCGGCGTGATGATCCTGTACCTGTTCATCACCGGCGTGGGCGTCTGGGGCCTGACCAACCAGGTCGACTGGGCGTGGGACATCACCAACTTCGTGTTCTGGATCGGAATCGGGCACGCCGGCACGCTCATCAGCGCCATCCTGTGCCTGTTCAAGCAGCAGTGGCGTACGGCGGTGAATCGCGCGGCTGAGGCGATGACGATCTTTGCGGTGATCTGCGCGGGGCTGTTCCCGGCGATCCACGTCGGACGCATCTGGTTCATATGGATGGTGTTTCCGATTCCCAACGCCAACTCGATCTGGCCCAACTTCCGCTCGCCGCTGCTCTGGGATGTCTTCGCGGTCAGTACCTATTTCACGGTCTCGCTGATGTTCTGGTACATGGGCCTGATTCCCGATATCGCCACGCTGCGCGATAGGGCCCACAAGCGGATGCTGGCGGCCAAGCGTGCGGGCGAGAAGATCTTCATGCCCGACCTGATTCGGGCGTACACGTTCGGGGCTCTCAGCGGGGGATGGCGATTTTCCAGCCGCCACTGGCACCGTTACGAGGTGGCGTACCTGATCCTCGCGGGCATCAGCACGCCGCTGGTGTTGAGCGTGCACTCGATCGTGTCGTTCGACTTTGCGACGAGCATCTTGCCGGGGTGGCACACGACGATCTTCCCGCCGTACTTTGTCGCCGGGGCGATCTTCGGCGGATTCGCGATGGTGCTGCTGCTGCTGATCCCAGCGCGCCAGGTCTATCCGAACATGAAGGACATCCTGACGCTGCGCCACCTGGAGAACATGTCCAAGATCATCCTGGTGACGGGCATGATGGTGGGCTTCGCGTATGTGATGGAGTTCTTCATCGCGTGGTATAGCGGCAACGAGTATGAGGCGTTCATCTTCGTGAACGGTCGCGCCTTGCCGACCTGGCTGAGCGATGACGGTGCGCCCTACTGGTGGGCGTATTGGATCATGATCTCGTGCAACGTGATCACGCCGCAGGTCTTCTGGAAGCGGTCGATGCGGACCAACCCGCTGGTGATCTGGATCGTCGCGCTGCTGGTCACGATCGGGATGTGGTTCGAGCGGTTCGTGATCATCGTCACCAGCCTGCACCGGGCCTTCCTACCCGCCGAGTGGCACATGTTCCATCCGACGCCGGTCGATATTCTGACTTTCGTCGGTTCGTGCGGCATCTTCTTGACGCTGTTCCTGCTGTTCATGCGGTTCTTGCCGATGTTCGCGATGGCCGAGCTCAAGGCGGTCATCCCCCAGGCCCATCGCCACGATCCGGACGATCCGCTGCACGTCCACGACGAGGCTTCAGGCGGCCAAGACAAGGGAGGTCACTGATATGTCGGTTGGCGACTACTTCCCGATGCTCAAGAGGTTCCTGCCTGCGGGGCTGCAGGACCCACCCGCGCGGTTCACCGGTCCGACGGGCAAGCCGGTCCACGGTGTGCTTGCGCAGTACAGCGCAATCGACCCGGTCTGGAACGCGAGCGAGAAGGTCCGCGACGCGGGGTTCACCGCGTGGGACCTGCACTCGCCGTTCCCGATCCACGGCGTCGAGGACGCGATGGGTTTTAAACGCACGAAGCTGCCGTATATCTCGGCGGCGGTGGGGCTGAGCGGCGCGGGCCTGGGCTATCTCATGCAGTGGTGGATCAGCCAGAACTACGAGATCGTGGTGCAGGGAAAGCCGGCCACGGCGTGGGAGCCGTTCGTGCCGATCATCTTCGAGGCGGGCGTATTGATGGCGGCGTTCGCGACGCTGGGCGCGATGTTCGTGATGAACGGGCTGCCCCGCTTGCACTATCCGCTGTTCAGCCACGAGCCGTTTCTTGATGCGAGCGATGACAAGTTCTTCGTGTACATCGAGGCGCGCGACGAGAAGTTTGATTTGGACCGGACGCGGGCGCTGCTGGAATCGACCGGCGCGGATCGTGTCGATGTGATCGAGGACGAATAGGCAATGGTGAAGACAATGCCAATCAGAATGCTGGTCGTCCTCGGCTTGGCCGTTGCGGGGGCGATGTTGTCGGGGTGCCGGGGCGATCGCTCGGACAAGCCGCCGAGGGAACTCCTGCCGGGCATGGACGACCAGCCCCGCGTGAATCCGCAGACATCCAGCGAGTTCTTCGCGGAGGTGGACAAGCGTTCGATGCGCAAGCCGGTCGTCGGCACCGTCGCGTTCGCACGCCGTCCGCTGATTGTCGATGGCGACGAGCCGTGGATGCAGACCGCCCGCGACGAGCGACGCGATCTGCTCGAGGCCGACCCCAAGCGATATCTGGGCCTCGTTCGCGAGGAGGACCCCGCGGAGGTCTGGCGGTTCAACACGCCGGCGCTCTGGGTCGAGCGGATCCCCGGATCGGTGGATATGGCGATGCTCGAACGCGGGCAGAGCCGGTTCAACATCTTCTGCTCGGCGTGCCACGGCTACTCCGGCGCGGGCGGGAAGATCGTGATCGAAGACGGGGTCGCCGTCGAGAGCGGCGGCATGGTCGGTCGGCGATTCAGTACGCCTCCGCCCAACTTGCACGATCCCAAGTATCAACCAGAGAGCACCGAACGCACCGGGCGCGACGGGTATCTGTTCTATACCGCGATGTTCGGCGTTGAGCACGGGGCCAAGATGCCCGGCTATGCCCACGCCCTGAGCACCGACGACGCGTGGGCGGTCGTCGCCTATATCCGCGCCTTGCAGCAATCCCGGCGGGCCACGCTCGCCGACGTGCCGCAGGAGCAGCGTCGCATCCTCGAGCGTCAGCGGGGCGCGTCGGCGAGCAACGATGCCAACGACACGCAGCCTGGCGGGGGTGGATCATGAGCCAGATCGCCGCGGACGCCTTCCAACGTCAGCTCGACGCCGTCGCCAATCACCCGGCGATGAGCGATGACAACATCAATGTCAAGGGTGGCACGCTGGACAAGCCCAGCAGAATCCTGATCGGGATCGGGTGCGTCGGGCTCATCTTGACCGTCGCGTTCTCTTTCATCTTCAATACCAAGCACGCGCTGGCGTCGTACGAGGTCGGCGTGTTCGCGGTCACCGCGTTCAGCCTGGGCGGGATGTTCTGGACCATGGTCTTCCACCTGGTCAACGCGGGGTGGACGGGCACGGTCCGGCGTCAGCTCGAGAACCTCATGATGATGCTGCCGGTATGCATCGCGTTGATCGCGCTCATCGTCATCGTTGAGGTTGCTTTCGACGGTGTCCTGCTGAGCTGGATGGGAAAGGACCCGGCGAGCGACCATCTGCTGGACGTCAAGAAGGGCTTCTTGAACAAGCCGTTTTTCGTGATCCGATTCGCCATCTACGCGTGCTTCTGGTTATTCCTGGCGACGAACCTGTGGCGCAACAGCCGTACCCAGGACGACACCGGCGACCGCATGCTCACCCGCAAGAGCCGGTTCATGAGCGCGTGGGGCCTGCCGCTGTTCGCGCTGAGCATCTCGTTCTTCGCGTTCGACTTCCTGATGGCGATGGACTACCGGTTCTTTTCCACGATGTGGGGCGTGTACTTTTTCGCGAGCTGCGCCCTGGGTTCGATCGCGGTCACGCTGCTGGTGCTGTGCATCCTGCGATCGCTGGGCCTGCTGACCGGGCTGGTCACCAAGGAGCACACCCACGACCTGGGCAAGCTGCTGTTCGGCTTCACCGTCTTCTGGGCCTACATCGGCTTCAGCCAGTACTTCCTCATCTGGTACGCCAACATCCCCGAAGAGACCGCCTGGTACGTCAACCGCAACGTCGACGGCTGGGAGAATGTCTCGGCCCTGCTGGTCATCGGGCACTTCATCATCCCGTTCCTGATCCTGCTGTTCCGCGATGTGAAGCGCCACGTCGCGGGCGCGGCGATCCTCGCGACGTGGATCATCCTCATGGTCGTCCTCGATTTCCTCTGGATCGTTCGCCCGATGGTCTATGTGGGCGAGATGGCGGAGGCCGATCCCGCCAGTTGGATCCTCGATATCGCGGCGATCGTGGGTGTGCTGGGAATCTGGTTCGGGCTGTTGCTCAGACGCATCGCCAAGGGGCCGCTGGTGGCCAAGAACGATCCGAAGATGCCCGAGGCGTTGAGGCACAGAAACTATGTGTAATGGTGAACGCCGGGGTGCAACGATTCGGTTTTCCGGCGAGCAGGATAGAGCAGTGCGAGAGAAGAACTCAGTGAGGCGACGATGAGCCACGATCCAGAATACCTGCCGCACGAGCACGAGCATGCCGATTCGTGGCATCGCCACACGACCGCGGAGGGCGAGCCACAAGTCGAGCACACCGCCCATGTCAATCCGACGGCGATTTTCGCCGCGCTGTGCGTGTCCACGGTCTTCACCATCATCGTCGTCATCGTCACCGCGTTCTACTTCGTGCAGCACACCAGCGCCTTGAAGCAAGAGTTGCGAGAGACAACCAACTCGGCGGCGCAGCAGATCGAGTATCGCACTGCGGCGATGGCGATGCAGGAGCACTACGCCTGGGAGAACGCCCAGGAGGGAACCGTTCGCATCCCGGTCACCCAGGCCATGCAGAGCGTCGTCGATGAATATCAGCAGCAGGAGGCACTCCGCGACGATGGCTGACTGTCGCAAGTCCATCTTGAGCATTGTGACGCGCGCCCTGGCGGCGCTGGTGATCGCCTCGTCGAGCGTGTCGGCGCAGCTCATCAACAAGAACCTGCCAGAACCCGCCGAGGGTGTCGAGGTTGTCGAGAAGCTCGACGCGCGGATCCCCCGCCCGATCATGCTCCAGCGATCCGACGGCATGGCGGTCGATTTCTGGGATTCGCTGGATGACGCCAAGCCGGTGATCCTGGTGCTGGGCTATTACGACTGCCCGCTGATCTGCCCGCTCACGTTCCAGACGCTCGTCGAGGTGCTGAGCGACGTCGACTTCACCGTGGGCGAGGACTTCCGCGTGGTCGCGGTCAGCTTCGACCACACCAATACGACCGAGGACGCCGAGGCCAAGCGCCAGCTCTCGCTGCTCGGCTATGACCGTGAGATCACGCCGGAAATCGACGACGGGTTTGTGTTCACGATCGGCAGCGAGTCCAACGCCCGCAGGCTCGCCGACGCGGTCGGGTACAAGTACAAGGAGCTGTCCAACGGCGAGTACTCGCACCCGGTGGCGCTGGTTATCCTGACGCCCGACGGCAGGGTGAGCCGGTATATCTACAGCTTCGATTACAAGCCCCGCGAGCTTAAGCTCGCGCTGCTGGAGGCGACCGAGGGCAAGATCGGCAAGTCGATCGGCGACTACTTCTTGCACCTGTGCTTCTCGTTCAACTCCTCGCAGGGCAAGTACACGCTGGCGGCGTTCCGCGTCATGCAGATAGTCGGCGCGCTGACGGTGGTGCTGCTGGGCGGGTTCATCGGCGGGATGTTCCTGGTCGCGCGCATCCGGCGAGGCAAGAAGACGAGTTCCGAGCCGGCCCTTGCCGGTCGCCCCACGGGAGCCGCGACATGATCTTGAATCTCATCTCATCCGTCGGCCCCGTGCAGGAGTTCTTCTTCCGCGAGCACGGGTCTGCGACGTATTCGCGCGACTCTGATCTGATCTTTCTTGGCCTGTTCTGGTTCAGCTTCGTGACCTTCGTCGTCATGATGGGCCTGATGCTGTATTTCACGGTAAAGAACAGGGGCTGGAAGAAGGGCATGCGCGTCAAGCGGAGCGCGAGCCACAACAACACCATGGAGCTGGCGTGGACGATCATCCCGACGCTCATGACCGTGGTCATGTTCGTCGTCGGCTTTCGTGCGTACGCCAGGCAGATCATCAGCCCCGACCAGGCCATCAATCTCGACGTGAGCGCGAACAAGTGGACCTGGGAGATCACCTATCCCAACGGCAGCGGCGCGACCGAGACCACCAAGACCAATGAGTTCACCGCGATCCCCGCGCCTATCTTCATCATCCCCGAGGACACGCCCATCAAGCTCACGATGAGCAGCGCCGACGTGATCCACAGCTTCTGGGTCCCAGATTTCCGGATGAAGCAGGACGTGTTCCCCAACCGCTTCACGACCTACTGGTTCCAGACCGGGAAGCTCAGCGAGACCGATCGGGATAACCCGGATCTGCCGTACCCGAACAAGGAGCACTGGGTGTTCTGCGCCGAGTACTGCGGCGACAACCACTCGGAGATGGCCGCCATCTTGCGTGTTGTGCCGAGAAAGCAGTACGCGGCGTGGATCCGCGAGCCGTTCAGCGGGGACAAGTCGCTCGTCGAGATTGGCCAGATTCTTTACACATCCAAGGGCTGCGTGCAGTGCCACACCATCGATGGATCCAGCAACACCGGCCCCACGTGGCAGAATCTGTTCGGCTCTGAGACCCGGTACAACAGCGCCGCGGCGTGGAAGATTGATGAGAACGCGATCCGCGAGGCCGTGTACGAGCCCGCCGCCAAGATCCGCCAGGGCTACCCGAACCAGATGGCGACCTACCAGGGTCGCATCAACGACAAGGAGCTGCGGGCGCTGATCGCGTACATGAAGTCGATCAGCGACCTCACGACCGACTTCGATCCGGCCGAGACCTGGGGCGATCTGGACCCAGACACCGCCGCTCAAGACGGAGCGGGTGAGGGCGAGGCGGGTGAGACCGACCCAGGAGACGATACCGGCGGCTGATCGCCCGCCCCGATTCGCCAAGACGCACATCCGCCGACGCACAGATCCGCCAAGAGGCATAGCCATGACCGACAGCAATACCAATCACGACACGCCCGAGCAGCCCGACACCGTGGACCACGGGCACCACGAGGGCAGCTATCTGCAGCCCGCCGGCGGGTTCTGGGCGACCGTGCGCCAGTGGGCGTTCACGAAGGACCACAAGAAGCTCGGCGTCATGTACATGTTCGCCGTGCTCTTCCTGTTTTTTCTTGGCGGGATGGCGGCGATGGCCGTGCGTGCCGAGCTCTGGGAGCCGGTGCGCTACAAGGACATGCCGTTTGTGAACGATGAGGGCGTCACAGAGACAAAGCAGGTGGTCACGGGACAGTTGCTCAATCTGGGCAAGATCAGGCAGCGAGACGTTCTTGATTCTGACAAGAACCCTGTTCTCGATGAAGACGGCAATCCTGTCAGGGAGGACTATCGTGCCTTTGACCTGAAGGCCGGCAACGAGACCTACAACCGCCTGTTCACCATCCACGGCGCGATCATGGTCTTCATGGTCATCATCCCCAGTGTCCCCGCGGCGCTGGGCAACTTCTTCCTGCCCATCATGATCGGCGCGAAGGACGTCGCTTTCCCCAGGCTCAACCTTTTCAGCTGGTGGATCTATGTCCTGGGATCCGTCTTCGCCGTCGCGAGCCTTTTGCTTGGAGGGGTCGACACCGGCTGGACGTTCTATACGCCCTATTCCACGACGACCGACGCCGACCATTGGCGGGTGGTCTACATGATCACCGGCGCGTTTATTCTCGGGTTCAGCTCGATCCTGACGGGCCTGAACTTCATCGTCACGGTCCACAAGCTGCGCGCCCCGGGCATGGGCTGGTTCGACATGCCGCTGTTTATCTGGGCGCTGTACGCCACCGCGATCATCCAGGTGCTCGCCACGCCGGTCATCGGCGTCACGCTCCTGCTGCTCGTGATGGAGCGCCTGTTGCACATCGGGATCTTCGATCCCAACATGGGCGGCGACCCCGTGCTCTTCCAGCACTTCTTCTGGTTCTACTCACACCCGGTGGTCTATGTGATGATCCTGCCGGGCTTCGGCATCCTCAACGAGCTGCTCACCGTCCACGGGCACAAGCGGATCTTCGGGTACAGGGCCATCGCCTTCGCGAGCCTGGGCATCGCCGCGGTGAGCTTCATCGTCTGGGGGCATCACCTGTTCACGTCCGAGAGTGCGCTGGCGGCGACCATCTTCAGCGCGCTGACGTTTCTTGTCGCGATCCCCACCGGCGTCAAGATGTTCAACTGGATCGCGACGCTTTACAAATCCTCAATTGTGCTGAACACGCCGATGTTCTATGGCCTGTCGGTGCTGTTTCTGTTCGCGATCGGCGGGCTGACGGGCCTGCCCCTGGCGACGCTCGCCACCGACATGCACCTGCACGACAGCTACTTCATCGTCGCGCACTTCCATTACACGATGATGGGCGGCACGATCATGGCCTTCGTCGGCGGGCTGTTCCACTGGTGGCCCAAGATGTTCGGCAAGATGTACAACGACCGCTGGGCGATGGTCGGCGCGGTCCTGGTCTTCATCGGCTTCAACGTCACCTTCTTCACCCAGTTCTTCCTTGGCACCCGCGGCATGCCGCGCCGTTATGCAAGCTATATCGATGAGTTCCAGATCTGGCACCAGATCTCGACGATCGGCTCAGTCATCCTCTTCATCGGCTTTGTGATCGAGGCCCTCGTGCTGATCTACGCGTTGATCGCGGGCAAGAAGGCCCCGCCGAACCCGTGGGGCGGCATGAGCCTGGAGTGGGAGACGCAGAGCCCGCCGATCGAGCACAACTTCCACCACGAGCCGATCATCAAGCACGGGCCGTACGACTATGACGAGGTCGTGCCGCCGCATTGGGATCCCAAGGACTATCCGCTGCCCGAGCCCGGACCGGACCAGCACTGAGACTGACTGACACCGCACGATCGCGAGACCCGCAATGAGCACGCTTGACACCGACAGCCCGGGCCGGAAACAGCCCATGTGGACGCGCATGAAGCACGCCCACCACTTCCGCAGCCACGACGAGGAGTTCGATGCCTGCAAGATCGGCATGTGGCTGTTCCTCACCACCGAGGTCCTGCTGTTCAGCGGGTTCTTCGTCTGCTACGCGATCTTCCGAGCCATGTATCCCGAGGCATTCCAGAACGGCAGCCACTACCTCGACTGGCGATGGGGCAGCCTGAACACCGCGATCCTGCTGCTCTCGAGCTTCACGATCGCCTACAGCATCCGCTGTGCGCAAACGAACAACCAGTTCTGGCTGAAGTTCAACCTCTTGTTCACGGCGTTCTGCGGCCTCGCATTCGCGGGCATCAAGTTTGTGTTCGAGTACGGGCCCAAGTGGTCCCAGGGCAAGCGCCCCGGCGTGCTGTACGACTATCCGTTCCCCGAGAATGCCTCCGAGCCGATCTGGTGGAGCATCTACTACATGGCCACCGGCACCCACCTCGCCCACGTGCTCATCGGCACCATCGTCATCTTCATCATCTACTACCGCGCCACCAAGGGCATGTACGGGCCCAAGCACTACACCGGCGTCGAGATCACCGGGCTGTACTGGCACCTGGTCGATCTCATCTGGATCTTCCTGTTCCCCCTCCTGTACCTCATCCACTAGGATCATGCCCCAAGGATTCTTGCCATGACCGATCACGCCGCAAACCCGGACACCCCGTTCGATCCGACCGATCCGCACGGCTTCCACACCAGCGACACGCACGGGCATGTGATCCTCTCACCGTTCACGCTTATAGGCGTGCTGGTTGCGCTCATGGTGTTCACCGCCCTGACCGTGTTCGCCAGCCGCTTCGAGGTCTGGATGGCCGACGCGTTCAACATGGAGATCCCCCAGTCGGTCAACGTCGCGATCGCGATGGGTATCGCCGTCGTCAAGGCCCTGCTGGTGCTGATGTTCTTCATGCAGCTCAAGTACGACACCCCGCTCAACTCGATGATCTTCGCGACCTGCATCATCGCGTTCGGCACGTTCCTGGGCTTCACGGCGATCGACCTGTTCAGCCGAGACGCCATCGACCGCGAACGCGCCGGGGAGATCCAGGCCGGGGGCCTTGGTGGTGTCCACTATCGCACCGAGGAGGTCTTGAACCCAGAAACCGGTGAGTGGGAGAAGGTGAAGGTCGACCTCGCCGGCATGGCCGTCGCCGAAAGAGCCAAGACCCGCGAGCGCAGCCCCAACGAGCAGCGCGCCGTCCACCACGAAGAGCCGCCCGAGCTCAGTTCCGCCAACCGCGCCGTCCGCCTCACCGGCCTGCACCTGTTCGCAACCGGCGACGAGCATTCCGATGGCGAGCACGCCGACGATGCGCCCGTCAATGACGACCACGCCGACGATGCGCCCGAGGATGGCGAGGATCATGGCGCCGGCGAGCCCGATGACGCGTCGGACGGCTAGGGAGATGTCTGATCGACCATGACGACGCCAGATCGTCCTCGCGCACCAAGCTGCTCATCGTCGCGGCCCTCGCCCTGATCGTCTTCGCGGTCAGCTTCCAGCAGCTCTGGACACGCGTCGTAAGGGCCAACAAGCAGTCGCCCCCGACGCTCTTCTACTTCAAGCCGATCAACCAGACCGAGTTCATCTTCGCACGCCGCCCGGTCCTGATCGAGGACGAGGTCGCCGACGACGGCTCGGGCAGCGTCACCATCCACTACGCCGACGACGAGCTGGTCCTGCCCATCTCGATCCCCGTCCGCTACGAGTTGCCCGACCTCTCCAGCCACACCGACTGGATGCGCATCCTGCTCATGAAAGAGAACGAGGGCTTCGATCGCCAGCGCGCACGCGCCGAGCGCCAGGGCGGCTTCGCCGACGCACGCTGCATCATCGTCACCCGCCATCAGCGTCCCGGCACCAACCCCGAGACCTTCGGCGAGGTCTTCAAGTCCGACTGGCAGTTCTCGTTCTACGAGTTCAATCCCTCGGGCGGCTTCGACACCCTCCCGCGATTGGTCTATCCCGAGAGCGACCGGGCCCTGCGCCGGCGTCAGTCCAAGGCCAAGAGCGAGGGCAAGCCGGTCCCCCAGCGCAACGAGAACGAGATCAAGCCCGGCACATGGCCCTTTCACGCCGCGATGTGGGTCATGCCCACCGGCAGCGCCCCCAAGGACCTGCCCCAGCGCCCGTCGGTCGAGGCGCTCTCTTGGACGCTCCCGGTCGCGAGCGGCTCGATTGTCGTCGCACTGTTCTGTGTCGCGATGGCCTTCGCACCCAACCGCGAAGACGTGAACGGCCCGTAACGGGGCGGTGGCATCTTGCCGCCGATCGCCGAAGGCGATACGCCGCGCCGTGTTGTTCGTACGCGCCGCCGCCCGATTCGGACCGCACGCCACGAATCCGCGTTCTTACCGAACCTCGACCACCCGGTCCGCCGCGACGTTCCGATACACGCTCTCGCTCTGATCGGGCCAGCGCACGCGGATCTCATCAACGACCAGCGCCGGGCCGATCCCAAAGTGAGCCTCGGCGGGCTCCTGGCACAGGATGCTCGTCCCCGCGCCGATCACCCGCGTCCGCGTCACGTCGCCGACACGCACGCTGACCACCGCGCCGATCGCGCGTGCGTTGGGCCCACCCATCCGCGGGCGGATCGTGATCCAGTGCCCGCGTTCGCCGCGCCCTACGCGCCGATTCTCCAGCAGGCGCAGCCCGCCGTTGCTCGTCGCCTGCACCAGATCCAGATCCCCGTCACGGTCCATGTCGAACGCGACGAGGCCGCTTGCAATGAACGTGTCGTTGAATTCGACGTCATTGGAGACGTCGGTGAACCGCAGTTCCATGTCCGGGCCGACATTCAAGAAACACTTGGACGGGTCCGTGTCATAGGGCGGCGCGTTCACCATGCCGTTGGTCACCACCAGGTCCAGCAGCCCGTCCAGATCGAGATCGCCGAAGGTTGTGCCCCAGCCCCACCCGATCGCAGCGACGCCCGCTGGACGCCCGATCTCGTCGAACGCGAGCACCCCGTCGGCGCTGTCGTTGCGAAACAAAGCGCCCCGCCGATCCAGGCCAACGTCCTCGATCTCGGTCACGCCGATATCCATGTCACCGTCGTTGTCAAAGTCGCCCAGCGCCGCGCCCATGTCGTTCCACGCCAGATCAACCCCGGCCATCGGCGCGACATCGGAGAACGTCGCGTCGCCCTTGTTGATCCACAGGTTGTTGGGCCCAAAGTCGATCGCCCAGAACACGTCCTGGTCGCCGTCGCTATCGAAATCGTGGATCAGCGGCTGCCAGTGCCAGCTCAGGACGCCGCCGATCATGCTCTGGCTGCTGTAGTCCTTCAGGGTTCCATCCCGCTGAGAGAGCATGACCCGCGCCTCGCCGCCCCAGATTCCCAAGACAAGATCCAGCCAGCCGTCGCCGTTGAGATCACCCGCGGCGACCCCCCCGCGATGGCTGGTCGAGTTGGTCACACGATCCTCGCCAAGCCCGACCTTCGCGGTCGATTCCACAAACACGCCGGGGTGGACCTGGCGATAGACGAGGATCGTGTCGCGATCGACGCAGTCGGGGTCAGAGCTATTGAAGCAGTCGCCGAAGATAACGAGATCCGCCAGCAGGTCCGCATCGAGATCGATCCACAGCCCGGCGCGGCCTTGTTGCAGGGTGTCGATGCCCGACGCCAGCGCGACATCGTCGAAGAATCCGTTGCCGCGATTGCGATACAGATGATGGGGCGTGCCCTCATCGGTCGGGACGAAGAGGTCTATGTCGCCGTCGTTGTCATAGTCCGCCGCCGCGATCCCGTTAGCCATGCCAGGCGCCGGCGCGAACGGCTGGATCCCCCGCTGCGCCCCGACCTCGACAAACCGAAACGATGCCGCCGGGCCTCGCGAGTGAGCGACCGGTTGCGCAACGGCGCTCTCAACGCCCAGCACGCACCCGAGGATGAGGCCGAGATACCTCTTCACACCAACTCCAATCCGAGAATCAAGAGCCCGGCGCTCACTCATGGATCGTACAGGAGCGTTCGGTCGCGCTCAAGGGAGTTCGCCAAACGGCTAGGGAACGCGCAGAATCTGATTCGCCGCGACGTCCGCGTACTCGCTCACGCCCCCGTCGGGCCACTCGATCCGCAGCAGATCAACAATCTGCGCTCCGCCAAGACCGAAATGAGCCTCGAGCGGGTGCTGGCTCAGCGAGCTGTCCCCGGCGAGGATATAGCGGGTCATGGTCCGCCCGCCGACTGTCACCCGCAGCGTCGCACCGACGCCGAAGGCATTCGCTCCACCCGCCCGCGGTTGAACAACGAGCCAGTTGGCGTCGCAGGACTGGGTCACACACCTGTTGTCCAGAAACCGCACGATGCCCGACGGCGACACCTGCACAATATCCAGATCGCCATCGCGGTCGGCGTCGAAGGACACCAAGCCCCCGCCGTGCAGCGTGTCGCCGAACCCGCTGGTCAATGTCACGTCGGCGAAGCGCAGCTCATCGCCCTCGATCTGGCGGAACATGCGTGACCGGTCCGTCGAGAATGGTGGATTGAAGAACCCGTTGGTTGCTCCAAGGTCCAACAGCCCATCGAGATCAAAGTCGCCGGCGGTCGTGCCCCATCCCCAGGACGTGTTGCTCACGCCCGCGGCTACACCGATATCGGTGAATGCCGGCACACCACCAACAGAGTTGTTCTGCAAGAGCGGGTTGTGCCTCCCGTTCTTGCGATTGAAGATCTCGGTGATGTAGATATCCGCGTCGCCATCGTTATCGAAATCCTGTAGCGCGATCCCCATATCGTTGAACGCGATATCCACACCCGCGCCCGCGGCGTCATCCACAAAGGTCCCGTCCCCCAGGTTCAGCCAGAGGCGATTCGCGCGAAAGTCGATCGCCCAGTAGATATCCATCCACCCATCGCCGTTGAAATCATGCATCACCGGCTGCCAGTGCCCGCCGACCTCGCCCCCGATGCCGCAGTTGAGGCTCTCATCTCGGAACGATCCATCGCCGTTGTTGATGTGGACGCGTGCCTCGTCGGCCCAGGTACCAAAGACGAGGTCCAGCGATCCGTCCCTGTTCAGATCGCCGGCCGCGGCTCCCCCTCGGTGCATCCCCGACGTCTGTAAGAACTCGTTGTTCAGACCCGCAAGATCCGTCGAGAGCTCGAACCGCCCGCCCTCGATCTGGCGGTAGAACTCGACGGTGGAAGAGTCGACACAATCGGGGTCCGTCGAATCGAAGCAGTCGCCCAGCAGCACCAGATCGAGTTTCGCGTCGCCGTCGGCGTCGAACCACAGTGCCGCTCGGGCCTGCCGCAAGGTGTCGATGCCGACCGACTGGGCAATCTCGACAAAGCTGCCATCGCCCTGATTGCGATACAGAAGGTGCGGTGATCCCTCGCCCGTCGGTACAAAGATATCGATGAACCCGTCGTCGTCGAAGTCGACCGCGCAGACCCCAACGGTCATGCCGTCAGCGGCGGGATAGACCGGCGCGATGCCACGCTGTGCCGTCACCTCCACAAATACAAACGGCGAGATCCGCTCGGGATCGAGCGTCGCGCTATCCACAGGCTGACCCGGCGCAACGGTCGCGGGCAGGCCGACCAGCCCCAACAATATCGCACGGTTCATCGCCACAAAGAACCGGGATCGCCCTTCGACGATCCCGGCGAAAAAGAATCCAATGACCGCCAACAGGCGGCGTTGTTTACCGTCGCCGACGGGTGCCAAGAAGGCCGCCAAGACCGAGCAGCGCCAAGCTTGCGGGCGCCGGTGTCAGGCGGATGTTGTCCAGCGTCGCTTGTGCAGGGCCGGTATTCGACTCGGGGACGGTCCACTCAAAGCTCACCCGAACATTCTGACCCACGAACGCACTCAAGTCGATCGCCGCGGACAGTGGACCCGTGTCGGGCTGTGTCGTGTTGGGCGGAGCAATCAGGATATTGAACGCCGCGAGTGCAGCGCCACCACCGGCCGGTTCGATCTCAACATTGAACTCACGGTTCACGGTCGCGCCAAATGTCGTGTCCCATGCAGCGCGATAATCAAACTCAAGGACTGATCCATTGATCAGCGTGTCCTGAGCCACGAAGATCGGGTTCGGACCGCCGACGCCATCCCCGTCCCAGCCGGTGAGTGCGTCAAACCGCCCATCCGTCGGCGTGTTGAACCAGCCCCAGCCGAACGTGTCAACCGTTCCGCCGGCATTGACACTCAGCGGAAAGAACGGCGCGTTTAGATCCTGCGTCACCCATCCCGCAAAGTCGCCGGTCTCGAAGCTCCCGTTATTGATCTGAGCACCCGCAACCCCAGCCAAAGCGACAACGCTCCCTAGCGCAACAATCCGTCTCATGTTTTCTCCCCTCCATTCGGCGAAACACATCCACCCGGCAAGCACCGGGCACTTCTGGAGAATACCAGGGAAATCGGACTTTTCCATGTAAATTTTCTCGGATGAGAAAAAAAAGTCCCCCGGTGGCCCGGGGGAAAATACGGCGGGAGTTTGCTTGGGTTTCGGTGCTACTTCGTCACGTCATGGGTCCGTGCCGGCGGCGTCGCACGATCGATGTCGATCGAGCCCTCGCTCACCCCGGCGTGCATCTGAGCTGGCGTGTACCCGCCCTGACGGATGAATATCTCGACACGCCGATTCTGGGGCGTCCCGCCCTTGGCGCTGTTGGCAACCAGCGGATCGAACGGCCCGCGACCGGCGGCGATCAGGCGCTCGGGCGCGATGCCCATCTCCTGCAGCACCTTGTGCACCGAAACCGCCCGGTGCGTGGACAGGTGCAGATTCGAGAAGTGACGCTGGCGCGTCGCCGAACTCATCGGCTCGCTATCGGTGTGCCCGACGATCTCGATGGCCGTGCTGATGGCGGCCTGGTTGTTGAGAATCCCCGCGAGCTTGCCGAGCGTCGTGCGGGCGTTGTCCTTGACGACCGCGCTGCCGGAGTCAAACGTCAGATCGCTGTTGAACCGCAGCATCTGGCGCTCGGGGTCGTAGCTCATCAGGGCCGAGTACTGGCGTGCGAGATTCGCCAAGGCCCGATTCGTGCTGGGATCGAGGCGGATGTCGAAGTTGTCGATCTGGTCGCCGAACTCGCGGATCGTGCGATCGCGCTCGTTGAGCTGCGATTCCAGACTGGCGATCTCGGTCTGGTACTCGCCGATCAGATCGCGGGCGTCCTGGTTGGCGTTGCCGCGCTCGCCGAGCATCGCCCGGGCCTCACGCAGCTCACCCTGGAGCCTCTGATTCTGATCTTGGAGCGAGCGGTTGGTATCGGCGAGCTTGTCGCCGCGCGTCGCACAACCACCCAGAATGATCGCAACACTCGCGATCGTGAGTCCGATTCTCGTCCTATCCAATAGCCGCATTGCGCACCTCCCTGTGACACTCGTGAGCCCGTTCCTCGGACCCAACCGCAAGTCCATGCGATCACCGGAGAGAATACGCTATTCAGAGGCCGCTCGCCAGGCGAGGCGAATGATCGTGAGTTTCCATCGACATGCCATCCACAAGTTCCCCACATTTCCCCATGGACCCAGGCATCCGGAATCTCCATGAGGGCGACCTGCTCCGCCTCGACGCCGGGGCGATCATCGATGCCCACGAGGCGAATCTGCACCCCGCCTCGATGCTGCTCCGCATCCGCGCCGCCAGTGCGGGCTCGCAGGATGAGCCCGGCGCGATCGATAGCGAGATTCTGGCCCTGGACGCTCCAGGCAGGGTCGACGCCCACCCGCTCTCATCGCGAGCAAAGCAGGTGGACCTGGGCGATTCGCTGCTCATCCCGGGTCTGGTCAACGCCCACGCCCACCTCGACCTCACCCACGTCGGCCCGCGCCCACACGACCCTGGCGACGGGTTCATCGAGTGGATCGATCTGGTGCGGACGAATCGTGCAACCGACGCGACGACGATCCAGGGCTCAGTCCGACAGGGAGTTGCCCTCAGCCTCGCCGGTGGAACGGTCGCGGCGGGGGATATCGCGGGGGCCGTCGAGGGTCGCTCATCGCTCGTCGCGTACCGGGCTCTTCGCGATTCGCCACTCGTCGGCGTCTCCTACCTCGAGTTCTTCGCCATCGGCACGCGCGAGCGGGCGTCCTTGGATGGGGTGCGGGAGGTCCTGGGCGAGGGATTGCGAGACGCCGGGGCTGAGGATTCGGTGCGTCTGGGTCTGCAGCCGCACGCGCCGTACTCAGCGTCGCTGGGCGCCTACCGATGGGCTCAGGGGCAAGCGCGTGATCTTGGGATCGCGATTTCGACCCACCTCGCCGAGACCGGCGAGGAACGCCAGTTTGTCCAGCATGGCACCGGGCCTCAGCGGGAGTTCCTCGAGCGCCTCGCTCTCTGGGATGACAATCTGGAGGAGTTGGTGGGGAATGGCCTGGACCCTGTCGCGCACCTCGCCGAGATTCTCGCGATGGGTCCGATGTCGTGCGCTCATGTGAACGACGCGAGCGATGAGGCGATCAATACCCTCGCGCGGACCCGGGCGTCGGTCGTGTATTGCCCGCGCGCGAGCGAGTATTTCGCGGCTGAGAGGCGGCTTGGGGCGCACCGCTATCGCGAGATGCTCGATGCGGGTGTCAATGTCGCGTTGGGGACCGATTCGATCATCAACCTGCCCGGCGAGACCCGCCACCCGGGTGTCGGCATCTCGATTCTCGATGAGATGCGTCTGCTGCGGGCTCGCGATGGCGTCGAGGCACGCACGCTGCTGGCGATGGCCACGACCAACGGGGCCATCGCGCTCGCCCTGGATCCATCGCGGTTTCGGTTCGAGGTCGGCGCGAGGCCGGCGGGGATCGCGGTTCTCTCGCTCTCAGGGCGTACTGAGAATCCCTGGTCCTCGGCCCTGGATTCGTCGCAGCGAATCGGCCTGCTGTTTCACGGCAATCCTTCTGGTTTGGCGAGAATGCGGGCCTCATCGAGCCAAGAATGATTCCAGGAAAGCGATCGCTCGCGGGTGTCGGAGACCCCCTACTGGCGAGGCTCTGGGAGGGGTGTGCATGAGCGCCAAGTGGCGGCGAAATCTGGCATGGGACGACGAGTTCATCCCTGCGTGGGCATGGCCGGTGAAGTTCATCGTGCGCCTGTTCAGCAGCATCCCGCTGGCGGTGGTCTTGCTGTCGCTTGTGGTCGTTTACGCGACGCTGGCGAGCGTGCCCATCGGGCTGCTCACGCAGATTTTGACGTACCTGGTCGTGCTTGGGAGTCTGGTTGCGAGCTCGATCCTGCCCGGGGCGGTGGTTGCGTGGCGTTTCCGCAAGAGCGGGGCGGGGACGCCCCGCCTCGCGATCGGGTGTGCGCTATTAGCGATGGTTGTCGGAGCGGGCGTGTGGTATCTGCTTGCCTATCCGCGCCTGCAGTATGACTGGGGGACGGGCGAGGGGTTCATGCTCTTTGCCGGGTTCTGCGAGCGGTATTCGGGGACGACCCTGCGCCGCCTGCCGGTGATGGAGATGAGCGAGATCGAGTTCTACTCGTGGTGGCCGCTGCGGGTCATCCTGCTCATGTTCGTCACGAACATGGTGGTCGCGACGTTCCGGCGGATCGAGTTCCGGTTCGTCAATATCGGCGTGCTCAGCGTTCACACGGGGATTGTCCTGCTGGCGCTCGGCAGCATCTTTTACGGCTCAAGGAAGCGCGAGGGCGACGTGCTGCTCCGGGCCGGCATGGCGACGCCCAGCGGACACATGACGCCCGGTCCCTGGGAGGGGGTGTATTACGACGCGTTGCTGTCGGCGTTGCACGTGCGCCTGCCGGGGCGCAACTGGATGCAGTTGCCGCTTACCGGCGTGCCGAGGTACAACGACTACAACGTCGAGGCGAGCGTGGGCGAGACGTGGTCTGTGAGGCTCGAGGAGTTTCTGCGCGAGCAAGATGACGGCGGGCGGACGCTGGATATCGAAGTGCCGAAGATCCCCATCGAGAACGCCGAGATCAGCGACCTGATGTTCCGCGTCGTGGGCTATATCGCGTATGCGCATGAGGACAGCGTGCCCGACTGGATCAAGGTCGATCTGAGCGCTCTGAAGGCGATCCCGAGGAACTTTCGGGCCAATCCGATCCGGATGCTCGAGATTTCGGTGCCGGTATCCAATGGGCAGGGCGAGCGGGAGATCAAGACGACGCCCATGATGTTCCTGCCGCGAGATCCCGCGGGCTCGATGGTGCGCCTGGAGAATCTGACCGTCGAGTACACGCTTGAACGGAGCGCAGCGCGGACCCGGGAGCTGCTCGAGACGGTGCCCGACGGTGTCCGGCACGCGCTGCTGATCGAGGTCGATGGGCATCGCGAGTTGTACCCGCTGAGCAGTGAATACTCACGCCCGGAGTTCAGCGTGTTCGAGGCGCAGGACGCCCCGGCGAGCGAGACCATCCGCGTGGGCGAGACGGGGTACGAGGTGGACGTGCTGGCGCTGCTGCCCGAGCCGCCGTTGTCGATCGTGACACCCGGGTATGAGGGCGCATCGAGCAGCATGGCGCTGCTGCGGGTGCGGTCCGGCGTGGATAGCGAGGTCGATGGCGAGGGCCAATCTGAGGGCGACGGGGGGCAGGATGTCCTCGGTCCCTCGCCCGCGCCGACGACGCCTGCCACGAGCGAGGTCTACACGCGCTGGGTCTACAGCCGATTCCCCGAGATCACCCAGGACTTCTTGCGCGGGCGCACGAGCGACGGTCGCTCCGTGCGCCGGGACGCGGACCCAGCGATCCGCATCAGCTATATCGATCTCACAGAGGTCCGGTTCTACCTGAACGAGCAGACATTGGAGGATGGATCGAGCACGCTTGATCTGATCGTGCGTGCGCCCGACGGCGAGGTGACGCACATCGAGAATCTCGGTTCGCACGAGGGGCACGCGAATGTGATCCGCGTCGTGGATTCATGGGAGCACGCGGAGACGTTCGAGAGGCCGATCCCCATGCCCGGGCACCTGCAGGAGGCCGACCTGATCGGCACGCACGAGCGGGCGCGTCTTGCGGTCCTGGTCACGAGCACACGCCACGAGGGCTGGGAGCGGATCGTGTGGCTGCCGTTCAGCCGATACGTCGGCATTGGGGCCGAGGGGTTTGTGCGGACGCCGGACGGCAGGATCGTCGAGTTGACGTTTGGTCGCCTGTGGCGCCAGTTCGCCGATTTCGAGATTCGCCTGCTCGATTTCCAGATGATCGAGTATGCGCATCGGGGCGCACCGCGGGACTATCAGTCCACTGTGGAGGTGTCGCCGCGGGTCTTTGGCGCGTTCGAGGCGTTCAGCCACACCGCGAAGCTGAACGCGCCGCTGCGGGCACCGTTCAATGTCTATGACACTTCGACAAACCCGATCGGCAGGTTCTTCGGGCGGCTCTTCAGCGGGCTGGATCCCGATCAGTTCAAGCTCTCGCAGTCGGGGTGGGATCCGGCGACGTGGGAGCAGACCAGGGCAAGGGTCGATCGCGGCGAACTCGAACGCCCGAATGTCAACTTCACCATCCTGCACGTCGGCAACAACCCGGGGATCCACATCATCGCGCTGGGCGGGATCCTGATGTCCGTGGGAATTCCCTGGGCGTTCTACGTCAAGCCGTGGTTGTTGCGCCGCAAGAAGACCAAGATCCAGCGCCAGATTCGCGACGGCACATACACGCCGGCGAAGAAGAGCGGGCCAGGCGTCGGACGTACGCCCGAAGGAGCATCGCCATGATGAATCGACCGCCTCGTTGGGCCAGTCTGTGCGTGTTGGTCTTTTCACTCGGTGCTTTGGGCACGGCGCACGCCCAGACCGCGCCGGTCGGCAATGCGCACCCCAGCGCAGAAGTCGCTGAGATTTCGAGCCAACCCTTCGGCGATATCCTGGGCCAACCCTCGGGCACGCTGGCGGAGAAGCTCGCGTTCGCCGAGGAACTCGATCTTGAGCCCCTGCGCGATCTCGCGGTTTTTCACGGCGGGCGGGTCAAGATCGTCGATACGCTCGCGCGCGAGACCGTGGCGGCGTTGACCGGGCGAGACCGGTTCGAGACCTTCCTGGAAGGCGAAGGCGGGGAGTTAGAGGAGCGGTCGTTCGATCCGCTGTTCACGATGCTGGACGCCGCGATCGATCCGATGTGGTACGAACATGAGCCGCTGCTGCACATCGGGTACCTGCCGTTACGCCGCAAGATCATCGAGCTGGAGAATCCAAAGCTACAGACGATGAGCAAGGCGGAGGCCGACGAGATTGATGCGCTGCGCGAGCGCGAGCTGAAGCTGACGCGGGTCTCGCTCGGCGCGGCCCTGAGCCATCTTGCGACGCTTGAGCGCGATTACGTTGATAAAGCGCCATTTCTCAAGGGCATCGGTGATATCCGGCGGGCGCAGTTTCGGTTCGCCAGGCTCGCCGACGCGATGCTGCTGGTCGCGCCCGATGGCGCAACAGACAACTGGCACCACATCGCCGAGAGCGATTATCCCAAGAGCGAGGAGGTGCGCTCGATCACGCTGGCGATGGGTGAGGCCTGGCGGGCGCGCGATGCCGAGGGCGTGAACGCGCGCGTGGCCGATCTGGCCGCGATCCTGCCGACGATTCATGGCGAGATGTATCCGACCTCGCGCCGATCGCTAGAGCTGAGCTACAACCGCGCCAACTTGTTTGCGTGGGGCTACTGGGTGTATCTGCTGGCGACGGTCGTGCTGCTGCTGGCGGTGACGACGCAGCGCCGGAGCCTGCGCGTTGCGGGCATCACGCTGCTCATGCTCGCGATAGGGATGCACGGGCTGGGGTTTGTTGCGCGATGCGTGATCGCCGAGCGTTGGGCGATCCAGAACCAGTTCGAGTCGATGATCGGTGTGAGCCTGTTCGGGGCGCTGCTGGCCACCGCCATCATGTTCGCGAGAAAGTCGTGGCTGCTGGGCGCGGCGGCGGCGGCGATGGGCTTTCTTGTGCTCGTCACCGCGACCGAGGTGCAGATTCCGGGCAAGAGCATCGGGCGCGAGGCCGCGATCCTGAATACCAGCGTGCTCTTGAAGTACCACGTCACGACGGTGTTGACCAGCTACGGGTTGATCTCGCTGGGGTTCGTGTTGAGCGTGTTCTACCTTGTGACGCACTATATGAAGGGGCTGGGTTCGGGTGAGGTCGCGAGTGCGATCTCACACGAGACGATCCCGAAGCGCGAGCGAGGAGATTCCAGCCTCGACTCTGGCGGCGTTGATGCGCACGGGCGGCACGCCCATGCCACTGTGGACGCGACTCAGACGAGGAGGGCCATCACCGGCACCCTGCGCGATCTCGATCGGGCGACCATGACGGTCTTGCAACTGGCGTTCTGGACGCTCGCCGTGGGGATTCTGCTGGGCGCGTGGTGGGCCGACCATTCCTGGGGGCGTTTCTGGGCGTTCGATCCCAAGGAGACCTGGGCGCTGGCGACGTGGATCATCTACCTGATCGTGATCCACGTCCGCCAGGTCGCGAAGACTCGCGAACTCACCACGGCGTGGCTGAGCGTGCTGGGGTTCATCGTGATGCTGTGGACGTACTTCGGGGTAAATCTGTTGTTGCCGGGGTTGCATAGTTACGCGTGACGTCCTGCTTCCTCGTTGAGCGAGGCGATGACTGCACCTAGTTCGGGCCGATCAACCCTTCGGGGTACGCAAAGGCTCTGGTGGCGGCAACCGCGAGTGGTCTGGTATCGAACTTTGAGCATGCCTAGGCCGCTCGGGGAATCTCGGAATCGGACATGTTCGATGTCGCCGGCCTGAACGCGACGGGAATGTTGGCCGGCCGACCATCGGATCTCACTTTGTCGGATCTCGACAACCTGCCAGCTCATTGGTAGCAGCGCGACGATCAAGATCATCGGTGCACCAAGCACAGCCACAAGCGAAATTCTCAGCCACGAGACGTGTAGGCTGGTGGGCGGAATGCCGCTTCGCCACATGAGGATGGCGAGGAGCATGCCGGTGAGGATGATGGCGATCAGCGTCAGCCGGATCAGTGCTCCAGGTTTGGTGACGTGCTTGAAATCGCGCGCGTTGCGTCGAAGACGGAAGCCGATGGGTTCGCTCCATCTCACTCGATACGGGATATCTTTGCCAATGGTCACGCGGGTGCCTGGGATGGACGAACTACCCTGTGGGGTTGTTGGGCGGAGGTTACCAGGGGTTGCATAGCTATGCCCAGCAATGATTCGGGATCGGAGAGTAGAGGCCCTGGCGCAATCCTGGGCTCTTGCATTGATCGAATCACCCGGGAGATGGGGCGTTCGAGAAGCCCAGGCTTGCGCCAGGGCCTCTATTGTGCTTCGTATGCCGCCCGACTACCGTCAACCCTCTCCTACTCTCGCGCAATCACTTCTCGCCCAAACTCTCGTCCGCATCCTCGATGACGGCACCCGCCTCGCCGGTCGCATCGTCGAAACCGAAGCCTACCTCGGCGTCAAGGACAATGCCGCGCACTCGTTCGGCGGTCGCCGCACACCACGCAACGAGTCCATGTATGCGCGCGCAGGGACGGCCTACGTCTATTTCACCTACGGCATGCATCACTGTTTCAACGTCGTGTGCGGCGAGGTCGATGAGCCGGTCGCCGTGCTGATTCGGGCGCTGGAGCCGACAGAGGGGCTTGAGCGCATGGTCGTCCATCGTGCGGCGTCCCGGTGCGCCAAGGCTCTGAAGGAGACGGATCTGTGCTCAGGCCCGGCGAAGCTCTGCCAGGCCCTGGCCATCGACCGCGAGCTGAACGCCGAGGACCTGACGAGCAGCGAGCGAATCTTCATCGAAACCACGCGTCAAGGACCGATAGATCCGGCGACAACAGTGAATCGGGCAAGAATTGGCGTCGATTATGCCGGGGAGTGGGCGCAGCGCCCCTTGCGCTGGTATATCCAGGATTCGGCGCATGTGAGCGTGCGCTGATTCGTGTGTTTGTCTGTGGGTGGCGTTGTCGGCCGACGGGCGTGATTTGCGCCCCTAGAATAGAGCTGGATCGAGAGAGTTCGCAGGAGTTGCTTGCTGTGCCGGAATCGCCCGTGATTGACTGGAAGAAGATCCGAGAGATCGGCGGGGTCTATCCGCAGGGGGCCTACGAGTTCGTGCGCCACGGCCTCATGCACACGGTGAAGCTCGTCCACGGCGAACAGTCGCTGCAGATGGACCTGCCGCTCGATGACGAGAGCCGGCACGTCAACGGCCAGCAGCTCTGCTTTGGGCTCAAGGATTTCGCGATCGAGCGTTACGGCCTGCTCGCACAGGTGGTGCTCGAGCACATGGCGATCCGGCGCACCGAGGACTTCGGCAAGATCATCTTCGCGATGGTCGAGGGCGGCCTGATGCGCAAGACCGCTCACGACGACTTTGAGGATTTTCAGGGCATCTACGACTTTGACGAGGTCTTCGGCTCGCTCGAGCCCAGCGAGAGGGCCGCCTGAGGGCGGGTAGCTGAAATCCCCGCTCGATTCGGGTTATCACACCCCGCCTGAATGCCGATAGGCAGAGGCGATGAGCGATACGCCAAGAAAAAAGACGGCGAGGAAGACGGGCAAGAGGGCTTCCAAGAAGAAGGCTCAGGCCGCTCGTTCTGCAAAGGCTTCGAAGGTGAGCGCGAAGGCTAAGGGCGGCGGGGGCTCAGAGCCTCGCGCCGACCGATGGCTGGATCGCCACCTGTGGCAGGTCCAGCCGGTCCGCGACGTGCTGGTCGTGGTGGGGATCTTCGGGCTGTTCTGGCTGGGTCAGAAGGTCAGCATCGTGACCGTGCCGCTGCTGCTGGCGATGCTGTTCGCGTATCTGCTGGAGCCGGTGGTGCGATTGCTGATGACCCGGACGCGCCTGGAACGGCGAGGGTCTGTAATGACGATCCTCGGGGCGATGGTTCTGTTTATTGTCTTGCCGGCGATGCTCGCGGCGACGTTCGGCGTTATCCAGAGCGTCGGGCTCGCGGGTCGCTTGGCCAATAGCGTGACGGTGGTGTACGAGAGCATCGAGCCTAGCCGGGCTGCGGGTGAGGCTCGAGGCGAGTTCGAGTCGATGACGACCAAGGCGCTGCTCAACGAGCAGGCGGAGGCACGCGCGGCTGAGGAAGCCGAGCAGGAAACCGACGAGCCCGACGCCGAAGCCGATTCGGGGGATAGCGACGATGTCTCGCCGGTCGATGAAGCCGGCTCGCAAGACGCCGAGGCTGTGCCGACGGTGGACGAAGCCGGCGAGCAGATCGACGACCCCGCGCCGGTGAACGAGGCGGGTGAGCCACTTGAGATCGTCCCTCAGACGAAATACGACCTCGCCAAGGCGGACTATGAGGAGAAGAACGAGAAAGCCCAGCCATTGCGAGCGAAGGTTCAGGAGGAGGCAGGCAACGGCTGGCTCTGGATCCACGATCGCCTGGCCAGCACCGATGAGGGCGGAGCCTCGAATGCTGTGTTTGGCGTCGTGCGGAAGTGGATCACTGCGAATAGGGCCCGGTTGGAGAGCAATGCCGCGGCGACGGGCGCGAGCGTGCTCCAGACGTCGCTGGCTTTCGCCGCTCGTGCGTTCGCGCTTTTCTTCATGATCTTCCTGACCGCATTTTTCTTCTTCTTCATGGCGACCGGCTGGCCCCGGGTGCAATTGTTTGTCGCCAAGCTGATCCCCGACAAGAATCGCGGCCTCATCAGCGACCTCGGCGGGAAGTTCGACAAGGTCATCAGCGCGTTCATCCGCGGACGCATGACCATCGCGTTCATCCAGTCGATCGTCTTCACGGTCGGCTACTTCATCATCGGCGTGCCCGCGGCGTTCATCCTCGGGCCGATCGTTGCCGTTCTGAGCATCGTGCCATATCTCGCGTCGGTCGGCATTCCGATCTCGATCGCGTTGCTGTGGTTCGAGAATCACACGGGAATCCGCGGCCATCTGTTGTATGTGGTCTTCGCACCATCGTTGTTCTATCTGGCGGGCCAAGCACTGGACGACTACTTCCTCACGCCCAGAATCCAGGGCAAGAGCACGGGCATGTCCACCCCGGCGATCCTGTTCGCGTCGATCGCCGGCGGCGTGCTGTTCGGATTCTTCGGGCTGCTGATCGCGATCCCGCTGGCGGCGTGCATCAAGATTCTGCTGGACGAGGTGTTCTGGCCGCACTTCAAGGACTGGACCGAGGGCAAGACGACGGACCTGCTGCCGTTCGGGCGGGGGTGAGAGTTGGGGTCTGGGGTCTGGGGTCTGGGGTTGAAGATTGTGTGGCATTGTGCCGCAGAGGTCTGTTTGGGCTGTCAGCGCCTTTGACCGCGAGCGGGCTGACCATCGGGCTGGTCGGTGTGGCGCATGATGTCACTCGCCCGCATTGGCATCGCTGAGTTCTGCGTTGATTGGCGGTGTGCCGTCGAGCTCGGCTGATCTGCGTTCGGCCTGCCATTGGCGGAGGCGTACCTGGAAGACCAGGGCGAGCGTGGCGTATGTGCCGATGCCGACCGCCGTCATGATCCGAAGATGAGGCCCCACGTCGGGCGGCGAGAACTGCGAGGCCGAGTTCTGGAGCTGGTCGGAGCTCTCGAAGAAGTTCGCGAGGCTCAGCCACAGCCCCACCGGCGGGCAGACCACGCCGACGTAGCAGCCGGGGGTCCAGGCCCTGAATGCGGCGAACATGATGATCATGGTGAACGCCGGCAGCATCCAGAGCAGGAAGGTGCTGACGACGAACGCGCGAGCGGAGTATCGCTCCCGCACGCCCTGGATGAACAGCGCCGCAAATGCGAGATAGAGCACCGGGGCGAGCTGGTCGAAGATCCCCGACATCCTTTGGAGGTACCACCCCGAGGCATCGGCGCGGTGGAGCAGGAGGAGGTATGCGCCGACGGTCAGGAGGGTGATCCCCAGCACCACGGGCAGGCTGCTCGCACCGTCGGAGTTGAACGGGACGCGAGTGAGACCCAGCTTGCGTGCTCGGCGCAGCTCGCGCATCTGTGTGTGGCGGTTGGGCGTGATGAGGCTGATCATGATCAGGCACGCCACGCCGCAGACCAGCAGGAGGACCAGCAGCACAACGAACAGGAACCATGCCGGCGGCATGCCGGGGCCCCCGAACACCTGCATCATCTGTTCGCTCAGGTCCTTGTCACCGAGCACGGGCCAGAGGCTGCCGACGATCAGGAAGAGGATCCCGGCGTAGAACGCCATGGCGTTGAACTTGCTGAACGGGTGGCTGAACTCGTCTCGCCACTTTCGATGCACGACGCGATACATGAAGGTGAGCAGGAAGAACTGGACCATCAGCGTGAAGATCGTCGAGTGCAGCTCGATGTTGAAGAACGGGATGTCGCCGGTCTTGTTGAGCCCGGTGATCTGCTGTTGGGCGGCGGCGCGAAGGCCTGGACTGGCGCTCTCGAGTTCGCCGGCAACCATGGCGAAGAACGTCGGGCGAACCGTGAGGTACTCGAAGAAGGTGAGCCCGAATCGCGACAGCATCGGGAGCACCAGATACAGCAGCACGACGAGCCCCTGGGTCGCCATCGCCGCCTGGCGGGGCTTGCTGGAGGCCATGCCCGCGACCATGCCGGTCATGTGGTAGAGCCAGATGCTCGAGAAGAAGACGAGATAGAAGTGCGCCATTTTCATGGGGCTGATCCCGCCCACGGCGATGGCGAAGCCCAGGAACGGGAGCGTCAGTGCGAAGAGGAAATACTCGCGGATGGGCAGCCCGAACAGATACCCGAGGATCTTGGCGGTGGGGCTCATCGGGGTCATCCGCTGGTAGTCCAGCAGGCCCTTCTCGCGCTCGATCGAGAGCTGGCTCGCGACCGCGCCCGTGCCCAGCAGCATCAGCACGATGCCCTGGATGAAGATGATCGGGATGACCATCAACTGCGCCCCTTCCCGGGGCGTTGCGCCGTTCTCGACAGAGGTCAGGTAGATGACCGCGGAGATGAACGCGGTGGTTGTGAACGCGATCAGGCCCCAGCTGAGGATGTGCTTGGAGCGCAAACGCGAGTGGACGGACTTCACCAGGATCGGATTGGCGACCAGTTCCGCGAAGCTAAACTTGCTGGCGTTCTCGCTCACGAGACCTCCCTCGCGCCGATCTTCTTCATGATGTCCTCGACGCCCATCTTCTGCTCGCGGAACGATTTCACCGGCAGGCCCTTGTCGATCAATGATCGCAGCAGCTCGACCGCGGCCCGATCGTCGCCGGCGAACGCGACCGCGATCGAGTCCTTCATGGGCTCGATGAGCCCCAGCGGCTCGAGCACCTCTCGCAACGCGCCCTCGTGAGTCGCGAAGTCGAGGAGTTCGACGACCAGCAGTCGCTTGCGGTCGCTCAGGCGTTCGATGATGGCGTCGATGCGCCCGGACTCAAGCAGGCGCCCGCGCTCCATGATGCCGATGCTCGTGCACATCTCCTGGAGCTCGGTCAGGATGTGGCTGGAGACGAGGATGGTCTTGCCCTGGTCGCCGAGTTCGCGGAGCAGGTCGCGCAGCTCGATCCGGGCGTTTGGGTCCAATCCGCTGGCGGGCTCATCCAGGAGCAGGATCTGGGGGTTCGGCAGGATCGTCTTGGCGAGCACGAGGCGCTGGGTCATGCCCCGGCTGAGGGTGCCGGCCATCGCGTCGCGCTTGCTCTGGAGATTGACCTGCGTCAGGCATTGATCGACCCTCGCGGCGCGTTCACGCCTACTGACGAAATAGGCACCCGCGAACAGATCGAGAAACTCCCAGCACTTGAGGTCCTCTTGCACCGGCGGGAGGTCGGGCATGTACCCGAGAATCCGATGCACGTCGCGCGGGTTTTCCAGGGCGTCGATTCCGCCGATGCTGACCTCGCCGTAGGTCGGGCGCTGCAGCGTGGCGAGCACGCGGATGGTGCTGGTCTTGCCTGCGCCGTTGGGTCCGATGAGGCCGTAGACCTCGCCGGGCTCGATTGAGAGGTTGAGGTCCTGGACGGCGGTCACGTCTTCATAGTCCACACGCATGTCGGTGGTCGATATCACTGGCGCAGGCTCCTTCTTGGCCGACGATGATAGCGGCGGGAGATCCCGCTCCCGGTCGGGCCATCTCTATGGGATCGGGGGGAGCGTTCTTTCGCCAGCGGTGTGATGGACCCGTGCCACCAACCGCTGCTCTGAGCGGTTGGTGCATTTCGAGAGGCACCGACCATGCAAGGCCATGGTCGGTGGCACGTCTTAGCTGGAAAGCCCGAGCCCCTCGCGCAGACGCCCCAGGGTCTTGATCGCGGCCTCGCGGATCGCTCGTTGCCAATCGCCGGCCTCGTCGGGGTAGATGATGCTCCGGCTGGCGGTGACGAGCAATCCCAGGTCGCCGGCGGCCTTGGCGCTGGGGATCGCCAGCTTGCGGAGTGCCTCGATCTTGCCACCTTGAGCGCCGAATCCCGGTGCGAGAATCGGGCAGGACTTCAGGCGCTTGCGAAGTCCCGACGCTTCTCTGATCTTGGTCGCGCCCACGACAGCGCCGACGAGGCTCAGGCCCGATTCGCCCACATGCTGCTGGGCCAACGCCGCGACCTCGTCTGCGACCAGCTCGCAGACCATCCGTCCATCTTCCAGCTTCGCGCGTTGCAGGCCATCGCCCTCGTCGTTGCTGGTGCGCACGAGCGCGAACACGCCGAGTCCCTGGTCGATGAGCGCTCCGAGTGTCGTGACGCCCAGGTAGGGGCTCGCGGTGATCGCGTGTGCGCCCATGTTGGCGGCACTCGCGCCGTAGTGCTCCAGCGAGAAGCCGATGTCGCCGCGTTTGGCGTCGAGCAGCACGATCATTCCCAGGGTGCGCGCCCGCGCGATGACGTCCTCCATGACCCGCACGCCCGCCGAGCCGAACCGCTCGAAGCACGCCGATTGGATCTTGACGATCGGGACGATCTCGCTGACGGCCTCGACCACGCCGACGGAGAACTCTCGCAGGGCGCTCTCGGCGTCGGGGTGACGCCCGCGGACCGCCTTGGGCAGGCGATCGAGCACCGGGTCCAGCCCGACGCACAGGGGGGCGTTCATCGCGCTGATCCGCCCGTGCAGCAGATCGCCAAAGTGCTCGCGTCGTGCCCCCTCGCCGGTGGCATCGCTCGGCGCGGTTGTCTCGGTCTCAGGCATGCCGGCCCCTTTCTCTCGCCTAAGCGTAGATAGGATCCAATACTCACGCGAGACGCCCTTGGATCCCAATCAGCCCCGCCATCTCGATCTCAAAAAGGACAAGGGCCTGGCCATCGAGTGGGAAGATGGCACCAGTTCGTATTACTCCGTTGCCTATCTTCGCGGGAACTCGCCCGCCGCCGACGCCCGCCACCTGCGCGAGCAGATCGCCAGGAACCCGCTCACGGTCCTGCCCAGCGGGGGGGGGAGCGGACCGCTCATGGTCGATTCGGCCGAGCTTGTCGGCAACTACGCCATCAGAATCTCGTTTTCCGACGGGCACGACTCGCCGATCTACTCCTTCGCTTACCTCCGCACGATCGACCCGGATCGGATCCAATCCGGAGAAGATCCCCAGCAGTAGAGGCCCTGGCGCAAGCCTGGGCTCCGGTTGGTTGATCTTGGCGGGGGTTGATTCCAAGAAGAGCCCAAGCCGGCGCATGGCCTCCATGTTGGCTCTCGTCGTCTCGACCCGGAATACCGTCGCCCGTGGACGATCTCTCCTTGATGACGCCCGTCGAAGACCTCCCCGGCGTCGGGTCCGGCGTCGCCCGGGGCCTGCGTGAGCTTGGCCTGTTCCGCGTGGGGCATCTGATCGCCCATATCCCCAGCCGCTACGAGCGGATCGAGCCCGAGACGACACTGGACAAGCTCGAAGCCGACCACGTCATCTCGGCCAGGGGCGAGGTCACCGCCTCACGCCTCGTCGGCGGCTGGCGCAAGGCTCGCTTTGAGATTGTCCTGGAAGACGGGCATGGGCGTCTGGACGTCGTCTGGTTCAATGCCGCGTACTTGCAACGCAAGATCAAGCCCGGGCATTGGCTGCGGGTGCGGGGCAAGACGCGGATGTTCAATCGTGCGCTGCAACTCGCAAACCCTGACTTTGAGATCCTTGAGGATGGCAAGGACGAACCCGCGATCGACGAGCCGGTCCTCCGTCCGGTCTACCCGGCGAGCGAGCACATCAGCTCGCGTGTGATCGAGCGTGTGATTCGCAGGTCGCTGGACGGGATGCTGGCGCTGATTGAGGATCATCTGCCCGAGGCGTTCTTGACAGAGCGTTCCATGCCAGGGCTGCGTGAGGCGTATCGGCGGGCGCACGCGCCCAAGGACGAGGAGGAGGCAAGCGACGCGCGCAGACGCCTGGCCTACGACGAGCTGCTCATGCTCCAACTGGGCGTCTTCATGCGCCGCGCGCAGCTCGAGCTCGACCGACGCGCCCCGCCTCTTGCGATCGACGAGGAGCTCGATGCGCGAATTCGGGCCAGGATGCCTTTCACACTCACCGACGCCCAGGATCACGTGGTCAAGGAGATCGGCGAAGACCTCGCGACCGATCGCCCGACCAATCGGCTGATCCAGGGCGACGTTGGATCGGGCAAGACGGTCGTGGCGTTGTACGCGATGCTCATGGCGGTCGCCGCGGGGCATCAGGGCGCGATCATGGCGCCGACGGAGATCCTCGCCGAGCAGCATTTTCTGACCCTCCGCGCCATGCTCGCCGATTCGCGCACGACGATCGAGCTGCTCACCGGCGCGACGCCCAGGCCCGAGCGAGAGAGCCTGCTTGCAGGCCTCGAAGCGGGCGAGATCGACATCCTGATCGGCACCCACGCCCTGCTGACCGAGAGCGTGCGGTTCCGGTCGCTGGCGGTTGCGATCATCGACGAGCAGCACCGCTTCGGCGTGCACCAGCGAGCCGGCCTGCGCGCAAAGGCCGATGATCCCAAGAGCACTCCCCACGTCCTGGTCATGACCGCGACGCCGATCCCGCGCACGCTCGCACTGACGGTCTTCGGCGATCTCGATATTTCAACAATCGACGCCCTGCCGCCCGGGCGAACGCCGGTCGAGACCCGACTGCTTGGATCGCCCCAGAGATTCGAGGCCTACACCCTGGTCCGCGAGCGCCTGGAGATGGGCCAGCAGGCTTTCCTGGTCGCGCCGGTCATCGAGCAGAGCGAATCGGGGGTCATGGATGTCCGCCGATTGCTCGCCGACCTTGAGCAAGGCCCGCTTCGGGGCTTCGGGCTCGCGCTCATGCACGGCCAACTCGTCCAGCGTGACCGTGAGTCCATCATGGAGCGGTTTCGCGCGGGCGAGATCGATGCGCTCATCGCCACCAGCGTCATTGAGGTTGGCGTGGATGTGCCCAACGCGAGCGTCATGGTCATCGAGAACGCCGAGCGGTTTGGCCTCGCCCAGCTCCACCAGCTCCGCGGGCGGGTCGGTCGCGGGGACACCAAGAGCCTGTGCCTGCTGATCTCCGACCCGACGACCGACGACGCCCAGGAGCGTCTGGCGGTCATGGAATCGACGACCGACGGCTTTGTCATCGCCCAGCGCGACCTGGAAATCCGAGGCCCCGGCGAGTTCTTCGGCACCGCCCAATCCGGCATGCCCCGCCTGCGCGTCGCCGACCTGTTGCGTGATCTCGATCTGCTCACCCTCGCCCGGCGGGACGCACGCGCCTGGATCGACCGCTCGCCCGACCTTGGCAGGGCGGAGGAGACGACGCTTCGCCGGCGGATGTTTAAGGCCGTGGGCAAGGAGCTCGGATTGGTGGAAGTCGGCTAGAGGACGTGAGCGAGTGGCACAGTCCGCGGATTGCAAGTCGGCGCGCACCACGAAGAAAGCCTGACTCGCCCGGGGCCACGCCCTCTACCATCGGGCATGAGCGCGAACGCCGCTATCGCCGACGCCCTTGACCAGATCGGCTCGCTCATGGAGCTTCTGGGCGAGAACCGGTTCAAGATCATCGCCCACCAGCGTGCCGCGCGGGCCATCGGCGACCTGACCATGGACGCGGCGGGCCTGGACAGGGACGAACTCGAGGCCATCGAGGGCATCGGCACCAAGATCGCGGCCAAGATCATCCAGTTCGGCGAGTCGGGCAAGATGACCGAGTTGGAGGATCTCCGCAAGAAGGTGCCCGCGGGGCTTATCGATGTTCTTCAGATCCCCGGCTTGGGTCCCAAGACGGTCGCGAGCATGTGGAAAGAGGGCGACATCACCGACATGGCCTCGCTCAAGAAGGCCATCGACGACGGCTCGCTCGAGGGTCTGCCCCGGATGGGCAAGAAGACCATTGAGAACATCAAGGACGCCATCGCCTTCAGCGAGTCCAGCGGCGAGCGGCTGTGCCTCGGCGTCGCCATGCCCGTCGCTGAGCACATCGTCGAGCGGCTCAGGGGGCTCCAAGCTGTGAGGCAGGTTGCCTTCGCCGGATCGCTCAGGCGCGCCAAGGAGACCATCGGCGACATCGATATTCTCTGCGTTGCGAGCGATCCCGACGCGGTCCGCGATGCGTTCACGACGATGGACGAGGTGACGAAGGTCCTCGCCTCGGGCGAGACGAAATCCTCGATCCGCTTTGATATCAAGGCCCTGGGCATCGCCGACATCGGGAGCGGCGCACGCGAGATCCAGGTCGATCTGCGGCTTGTGCCCAGAGAATCCTGGGGTGCCGCGCTGATGTATTTCACGGGATCCAAGGAGCACAACGTCCGCGTCCGCGAGCGCGCCCAGAAACAGGGCCTCACGCTCAATGAGTACGGCCTGTACAAGGACGACGGCGAGAAAGCCCCGCAGGATCGTGGCATCAGACCACTGGCTTCCAAGACAGAAGACGAGATCTACGCCGCGCTGAGGATCACCGCGGTTCCCCCCGAAATCCGCGAGGATCGCGGCGAGTTCGATCTTGATGCGCCGGCGAGTCTCGTGGAACTCGACGACATCAAGGCGGAGCTGCACGCCCACACCACGGCCTCCGACGGGCGGCTCTCGCTGGACGAGTTGATCGAGGGTGCGCAATCGCGCGGCTTCCACACCATCGCCGTCACCGACCATTCCAAGGCCTCGGTTCAGGCCAACGGCCTCAGCGTCGAACGCATGCGCGAGCAGATCAAACGCATCCACGCCAAGAACGCCGAGCATGATCGCAAGGGCACGGGCATCACGGTCCTGGTCGGATCAGAGGTCGACATTCTGATGGGCGGCAAGCTGGACTACGACGACGACCTGCTGAGCGAGTTGGACATCGTGGTTGCCAGCCCGCACGCCGCGCTCACGCAGAACTCGACCAAGGCGACCGCCCGCCTGCTCAAGGTGATCGAGCACCCGCTGGTCCACATCATCGGGCACCCCACGGGGCGCCTGATCCCAAGGCGCAAGGGCCTGGAGCCGGCGATGGACGAGATTGTCGCCGCGGCGAAGCAGCACAACGTTGCGTTGGAGATCAACTCCCACTGGAAGCGTCTGGACCTGCGGGACACGCACGTCAGGATGGCCGTTGAAGCCGGATGCCTGATCGCGATCAACTGCGACGTGCATCGCGCCGAGCACTTCGACAACCTGCGCTACGGCGTGATGACGGGCAGGCGAGGATGGCTGCCGGCGGAGCAGTGCGTCAATACATGGAGCAAAACAAAGCTGCAAGAATGGCTCAGAGCCAAGCGTTCTTAATGCTGTTCTCCGGTCTCGATTAGCGACGCAACAACCCACCGCTCGTTCCCGATTCGATCAGAGCCTATTCATAGCTTTTTCTGATCCAGGCGGCAAGTCCGGCGGGATCAGGCCTGTCAGAGTTGATGATTCCACCAAGCACTCGCAGGTCTGGCCTGTGGGGTAGCGGCTTCCCTTGGCACTTGAGCCAATCCAACACATGGAGCGTCGCGTTCTTGCCAATCTCCCAATCATCGTCGACCGAGCACAAGTGCTCCATCATCGCGGCACCCATTTCTACAGGTGATTCCGTGTCTGGTCTATCATCGACAAATGCCTCGATTCCGAGGCGTCGTAAACTCTCCCGGTCCATTCGGGATTCCGCGGAAGTTTTTACGTGGGCGATCAGGCTCTTCGCGAGCCCGTCAGCCTTGGAGGGCTTGCTCGAAGACACGCTTGGTCTCGCTGAAGGACGAACGGATTTGCTCGACTTGGTCGCCCGTCAGCAAGTCAAGGTAGTAGTCCTGCTGTTCTCCGAGTTCTGCGGCCTTCCAACTCTGGCGGTGCGACCACTCGGAAAGCCCTTTATAGCCGCGAGCACCCAGGACTTTGAGGGCCTTGCCGATCGCTTGACGCTCGGAATCTGACAAGGTGGGTCCGTCTCCGATGAGTTGGTACTGTTCGCCGCGTTTTCTGAATGTGGATCTCTGGATTCGTCCTTCGTCCGTGAGTTGCCGCAGGATCTCCTCGCGCCACTCAATCCCGGGGCCGTCCGGGAGCTTGACGATGGGATGGCTGGACAATCGCCCCTCATGCTCTTGCCAGTAGATCAGATGAGCGAGCCAGAAGGCTTTGTTCAAGCGGCTTGCGCCAATCAACGTACCTCCGGCCTCCTCAAGAATGCCCAAGACAATTTTCTTTGCTTCGTCCAGATCGGGGCGCGGAGTTGCTCTGACTGTAAGTGACACGTCTCAGATCCCTTTGTCTGGCTATCGACAATATACCATACGCAGCTTGGTCCATAGAGTTCATCAGAATGTTTGGTATTTTATCGGGTTTCGATTCACACACATACCTGTTCCAGGCTCTGAAACTGCTCGATCAGTAACACTACCACTTGAGATTGAGTCTCAATCGCCCTACTATCCGGTCCCGGCGGGCTGCCGGATAGAGCAGGAGAGCCTCATATGCGATCCGATCTCCCAGGCATGGCTCGCCGAGACGCGAGCCGTCGTGCGTTCACCCTCATCGAACTCCTCGTCGTCATCGCCATCATCGCGTTGCTCATCGGCATCCTGCTGCCGACCCTCGCCGGGGCTCGCAACGCGGCCAAGGCGACGCTCGACCTCGCCAATCTTCGGTCGTTGGGGCAGGGGCTAGAGATGTACTCGAGCGAGGAAGACTCTTTCCCCGCCCTGCGTCTGCCGCAAGGCGAGGTCCACGAGAACACCGGGCGCCCGCGCGCCCGCTGGCAGTGGTCGATAGGCGACTACGTCGGCAGGCCGTACACCCCGCGCGGCGACGATGAGTACGACGACTTCATCAACGGGCGCAACCCCATCGCGCGCATCGACAACAAGGTCTTCATGGATCCGAGCCACTCGCTCGACGACTTCCTCGGCACCGGCGGCGATGTCGAGGCCCTGCGCAACGGCTCCTACGGCTACAACTACCACTACCTCGGCAACTCGCGCGGCGAGGGTCCCGATGGCGGACCCGCCAACTACCCCGTCCGCGATGCCCGCATCTACTTTCCCGCCGAGACAATCTCCATCGCCGACAGCCTGGGAAACCAGAATCGATTGCGCGATGGCGGGCCGCGTCAGCATTCGTACACGATCGACCCGCCGCGCATGGACACCAAGCGCAACAACGCCCAGACCTTCGCTCAAAGTGACGGCAAGAGCCCCATCGACGCCCGCCACATGGATCGTGCGAATGTCGCGTTTCTCGACGGGCACGCCAGCCCCATGACCCTCGAAGAGTTGGGGTATGTCGTCGAGGACCGCGAGAACAACATTGTGGCACACGATGCCGGGGATAACAGCCTGTGGAACGGTAAGAGGTCTGACAAGGACGCGACGCGCTGACTCCTTTCCCGATCGGCGCTAGACTCACCTCGGTCAAGCCCTGAAACTCAGCCCGTGCGCCACCCGGCGAGCCCTCCGCTCGCGCGGCCAAGGAGTCCCCATGTTCGACCGCCTCTCCGATGGCTTCAACAACGTCTTCCGCAAGCTCTCGGGGCAGGGACGCATCAGCGAATCCAACGTCCAGGACGCGATGGACGGCGTCCGCACGGCGTTGCTCGAGGCCGATGTCCACTACGACGTCGTCGAGCATTTCTGCAAGAAAGTCGGCGAGGATGCACTGGGGCGGGAGGTCACCAAGAGCCTCAAGCCGGGCCAAGAGATGATCGGCATCGTCCACGAGCGGCTCGTCGAGCTGCTGGGCGGGGCGCCGGACGAGGCCTCCGCGCCGGGCATCATGAAGGTCAGCCCCGGGCCGACGGTCATTATGATGGCCGGGCTCCAGGGCTCGGGCAAGACGACTACCTGCGCCAAGCTCGCGGCCCATCTCAAGAAACGCGGGCGCAGCGTCATGGTCGCCGCGTGCGACCTCCAACGCCCCGCCGCCGTTGAGCAGCTTGAGACCGTCACCAGGCAGGTCGCCGACGACATGCCCGGCGGTGCCCAGGTCCACTTCTATGGCGAGCCCGACAAGTGCGCCGAGTACGGCAAGGCCGTCGGTGTCGCGGTCCAAGTCGCCATGCGCGCCCTCACGCGCGCCCGCGAGCTCGGCGTGGACACGCTGATTCTCGATACCGCCGGGCGCTTGCACATCAACGACGAGCTGATGGGCGAGTTGCAGAAGCTCAACCGTGCCCTCACGCCGCACCATATCTTCCTCGTCGTCGATGCCATGACCGGGCAGGACGCGGTCAACAGCGCCAAGACATTCAACGACAAGCTCGAAATCGACGGCGTCATCCTGACGAAGTTCGATTCCGACACCCGAGGCGGCGCGGCGATCAGCATTCGACACGTCACGGGCGCGCCGATAAAGTTCATCGGCGTCGGCGAGAAGCTCGATGCGCTCGAAGAGTTCCACGCCGATCGCATGGCCGGGCGCATCCTCGGCATGGGCGACGTCGTCAGCCTCGTCGAGAAGGCCCAGGAAGAGGTCTCCGAGGAAGACGCCCAGAAGCTCGAGGCCAAGATGGCCAAGGGCGAGATGGGCATGGACGATTTTCTTAAGCAGCTCAAGACCCTCCGGCGGATGGGACCCATGAAGCAGATCATGGGCCTGCTGCCCGGCGTGGGGCAGGCGCTCAAGGACGTCCACGTCGAGGACAAGCAGCTCGACACCGTCGAGGCCATGATCCACTCGATGACCCCCCAGGAGCGAGCCCAGCCGACCAAGATCGACGGCTCGCGCCGCAGGCGCGTCGCCAAGGGCGCGGGCGTCGAGGGTCAGCAAGTCGCCCAGCTCGTCAAGCAGTTCAACGCGATCAACAAGCTGACCAAATCCATGGCCGGGATGGGTGCGGCGGGGAAGGTCCAGGCTGTCAAGGACATGGGTGCCGCGGGGATGGGCGGGATGATGCCGGGGGTTGATGGCCTGCCGGGATTCCGGACGAAGGGGTCAACGAAGTCCGCGCCGATCAGGTCGCGCGCGAAGCAGCGCGGCGGTGGCAAGAAGGGCCGGCGCTAGTTCTACAAGGGCATGGGTGCCCCAATCTGCTCGCCGGAGGCCGTTCCCTGGGGGAAGCATTGGCTCCCACCCGGTGCTCGCCCGGTGATACATGTCCCGCGAGGACCGAGGATCGCTAGCGAGCCCGCGGAACCTGCCCGGCAAGTTTGGCGAATGCTCTTGTGGGATCAGAGTATCTGTTATAATGCCAGTCGGAATAGGAGATAGCCCATGCGCATCGCCCAAGCCGCTCTCGCCGTCATGCTCGCCGCTCCCGCGCTCGCGGACGTCGGCGATCAACTCGCCAGGATCATCGCCAGCGACGCCGATATCGACGATCAGTTCGGTAAGTCGGTTGCCGTTGATGGCCAGATCGCGGTGGTAGGGGCTATCCGCGCCGATGAAGGCGCTCCAAGTTCTGGTGCGGCATATCTTTTCGACATTTCTGATCCGACAAAGCCACGCGAGCTCTCAAAGCTGATAGCGGATGACGTCCCTGAGAGCCGCCGGTTCGGCAACGCGGTGGCTATTGATGGCAACATCGTCGTCGTGGGTGCAAGTCTCGCCAACGACAATGGCGGGAACTCCGGCGCTGCTTACATATTTGATGTTACCGATCCGGTAAATCCCTTCCAGATCGCCAAACTCCTTCCCGATGATACTCGACAGAACGCGCAGTTTGGCAACGCCGTTGCGGTGGATGGTGACATCGTGCTGGTCGCCGCTCGCTTGGACGATTTAGAGGGTGAGCTCGCGTTTGCCGGATCAGCCTACCTCTACCGCGCATCTACCGGGCAATTCCTCTCGAAGTTTATTCCGGACGTTCACTTTGTGAGCTCGCACTTTGGCGATTCCGTCGCGCTCAGCGATGGCATCGCCGCTATCGGCGCGCCGGAACAGAACGGCGGGCGAGGTTTCGCCTATATTTTCGATGTCTCCGACCCGCTCCTCCCCTTCCAACTCGCGCGGATCTTCCCGATCGATCACGGTCACGTCCACTTTGGAGCTGCCGTCGCGCTCGCCGATGGCATCTTGGTCGTCGGGGAGCCCCTGGACGACGATACCGGTGACCACGCGGGGTCGGCGACCATCTACGATATCTCCGATCCATCGAGCCCGCAGCGGCTCGCCGACCTGCTCGCCAGTGACGCCCGCCCCGACGATGGTTTTGGCGACAACCTTGCCGTCTCCGGATCGATTGTGATTGTCGGAGTTCGCAATCTCTCAGCACCGAGGAACAGGGCCTACCTCTTCGATATCTCAGATCCCGCGACACCGATCGAACTCAGCATTCTGACACCACAGAATGAGTTTGTTCCTGGAGAGAACGCCGATTATGACCGCTTCGGCTTCGGCGTGGCGACCGATGCTGGCAACGCGCTCGTCGGGGCAAGTCTCGACGACGCCGGGGGCTTCGATGTTGGTGCCGTCTATATCTTCCGCGCCGCACTTTGCCCCGCCGACATCGACGGCGATGGTGACGCGGATGCGGAGGACTTCTTTGCGTACCTCGACCTGTTCGCCAACGGTGACGATCGTGCGGATATCGACGGCGATGGCGACATCGACGCCGAGGACTTCTTCGCGTATCTCGATCTGTTTGTCCAGCCCTGCCAGTAGTTGAAGCGGGTTGGGTCCGGCTTCCGGCTAGACGTCTTGGAACAGGGCCGACTCGTCGGCAGCGAGATTCCGCGCACCGAGCGAGCAAGAGCAACTCGCGTCCATCAATGGTAACGGGCGGCCTGTTCGGCCGCCCGCGCCCTCTCCATCAGCATCCCATCGCGAATCGGTCGAGGAATCCGAAGAAATCCTCGGCATCGCAGTCGCCGTCTTCGTCCACGTCGCAGCCGTCGATGTAGCCCTCGGCGAAGTAGTCGAGATAGAGGAAGAAGTTCTCGGCGTCCGTGTCGCCATCGCCATCAAGATCAGCCGGGCAATCGACGCTCTCTTCGAGCTGGACCGTGAGGTTGTTGGCGACGACGACCGCCCATCCGGTGAAGTAGGACCAGATGTAGCCCTCCTCGTAATCAAACTGCGTTCCCAGTTCCAGGCCCGGCGCGTTGCTGCTGGTTCCGTTGCGGAAGTAGAGCCTGGTCCCCACCGGCAGATCCAGCATCGCGCCCTCATCGTCGCCGGCGTAGGCGTGCAGCGGGAAGTCGTTGTCGGGGTCCTGATCCTGCTTGAAGAACGTCGGGTTGAGCACCTCGGGGCCGTAGGTGTTGTCCACGATCCACTCGATGTCCTGCTGCTCGCCCCCGATCAAGTCCGGGTACGACACCGCGATGGACGCGATGTCGGCGGGGTCGAGGTCGGTCTCGAACCGGTCCTCGCTGTCGGGCGGGAAGATCACGTCGTCGCTGGGATCGTTCGCCCGCAGGATCTCGTGGGCGTTGCCGCTCCAGTCATAGACGATGAGGTCGGCGAGGGTCACCCAGGCGTCGCTGCTGTTCCTCACGGTGATCGTGGTTCCCGCGTCCGCCGCGCTGACCAATCCAGCCAGGGCCATCATCGCACACGCTGTATTGCCATATCGCATCGCAAGCTCCTTGGTTCTCTTGTGGGCGATCGCCCCAGGGCGCATGGCCCCACCGGTCTCACCCTGGGCGGGCCTATCTAGATCATCGTGTTGTTGGATCTTCGGAGACGCGTTGCGGGTGCGTCCGTGGGCTCTAGATCCGCATCTCGGCCATGCGCGCCATTGCCGGCGGAAGATCCTGCGCCCTGCGCCATGACGCGAGTTGTCCCAGGTGCATCGACTCGTGCAAGAGGAAGAACTCCACCAGATCCGCAAGGCGCGGCAGGTGATGCGAGAGCTTCCACTCGCACGTCGATTCAAGCACTTCGTCGCTCGTCTCTCGCAGCGCCGCGGTGATGCGATCGTGCTGTGCGCGGAGCTGCGCGAGCAGGTCTTGGCGAGTCGGCGGGGAATCGCATCGCTCGGGCAACCGCCGATCACCCGGCCCCATCCGGCGAAACTGCTCCTCGAATCCGTCCGGAAGGCCCAGGGTTTCGGGTGGGCCATCTCGCCCCGGATCCTCTAGGGCCAGCGCGAACAGGGCCGCGCCACAGCAGAGATGTCCGAGTGTGAATCGCGGCGTGTTCTCGTGCCCCGCACCCGGGCAGAAGTCCATCTGGTCCTCGGAGAGATCATGGGTGAGTTCTGCGGCGTACGACTGGTGCAGACGCATCGCGGGCCCCACGATGGATGTCAGACTCTCGCTCAATCCCATGACGGACCTCCAGAAGGTAGCAAGATCGCACAATGCCAATCCGGCTCAAGCTCCGTAAGGATAGGAGAGAGTGAGATTTCCGCATTGCACCGCATGAGTTCGTGTTGCTTACGACAGGTCTCTGGGCTCTGTTTGACGGATCGTTTCGGGTGAGCCGCGTCCGCGAGGAAGTGGTCTGAGGCGCGCCCACAGAGGGTCCGCTCCCTTCTTACGGTCGCGGCTCGTTGATCCATCAAACAGAACCTGGCAGTGTCTAACGACGAGGCCGCGAGGGCGTGGCGGCGGTGCAACCAGGTGGGATTCTCGCGGGTACCCTGCCCGCGGAGGGACATTCATATGCGCACCAGGATCATGCTCATCTCATCCGCTTGCGTCATCGCGCTCGGCGCGACGTTGGGCGGGGCGATTATTCAGCCCGGGACCACTTCGCCCGAGACGCCGCGCGACATCGGCGCGATCGAGCTTGTGCCGGTGGAGGATCGCCAGGCGGTCCAAACCCAGATTGACGCGCTGTATGACGTCATCTCGGGGCCTGCGGGTGATCGCGACTGGGACCGGTTCAAGTCGCTGTTTGTCGAGGGGGCTCGTTTGACGCGGGTCTTCTATCGCCGCGACGGCACCGGCGGTGTGTCGAGTCTCAGCACAGACGAGTTCGCCGAGAGTTCCGGCGCATACCTCCAGACCAGGGCGTTTTACGAGACCGAGCTTTCCGGGCGTATTGAAATCTACGCCGGGCTTGCGCACGCGTGGTCTACCTACGAGTCGCGGCGCGAGCTCGAGGGAGAGCCATTCGAGCGCGGCATCAACAGCATCCAGCTCGTCAAGGCCCCGGGCGGGTCCTGGAAGATTCTTGCGGTCACCTGGGATTCTGAATCCTCCGGGGTCGAGATCCCGGCCCGATACACCAAGTGATTCTGACGACGACGGCATCCAGCCCGTCATCGCGGTCCATCCATCGATCGGCATGAGCGAGTCATCGGGCGGTGGTTGGGCTTGTCGAGTAGGCGGTGCGCAGCGCGCCCCGGGGGCACACATCATCGGAAGCCTGTTTCGATGGGTTTAATGGTGAAGGTGTGGATGCGCCAAGTGGCGGCGGTTTGCGTACTGGGATCGGTGTGGGTTTGCGAATCGGGGTGCGGTAGCTGTGCGCCGCTGGGTTGTTGGGGGGGTTCTTCAGTTGTGGTGGGGTGCGGGGGGACCGGCGCGGGGCAGAGGTGGATGGTCGCCGAGTGGCAGCGCCCGCCATTTTGGACGAGGGTGACACGCTCGGTGTAGGTGTCCGATGTGGACTGGCGGTCCTTGCACAGGCATTGGACGCGATTGGTCAGGACATCGCGATAGTCGTCGTCGAGGTCGTCGAGGAAGTCGTCGAGGTCGTCGGCGACGGGTTCGTCGTTGAGCGTTGCGTTTGGTGCGAAGCAGGCGTGGAGGGTTGCGAGGCCGTGGTCGGATTGGGGGTCGTCGTTGTTTGCCAGGGCGCTGAGGATGTGTGCCGTGAGTTCTTGGGGGGAAGCGGGGAGGGGGGCGATGGGGGGAGGGGCGGCACTCGGCAATCGGCATTCGGCATTCGGGGAAGAGGGGGTAGGGGCGGATTGGCGGGGCACGGCGGTCGCGCGGAGGCCGGCGGTGGCCGCTCGGCGTCGTTCGATGGGGTCGGATTCGGTGTCGGCG
>CBDVAM010000013.1:0-51139 GCA_965371965.1 uncultured Phycisphaerales bacterium | reverse complement strand
GGAGGATAACTTCAGCTACATCCCCAACGGCAATGCGATCGGCTATTCGGAAAATCCCGTCTACGTCCACTCCACGAGCAACAACACGAACTTCGGCACGCAGTTCAGGGATGAGCCGGCGATCCCGGACGGCGCGTTCCTTGTGGGCGATACCTCGAGCGACATGTTCAGCCGCGCGATCGATGTGTCCAAGTACGGCATGATCTACGCGGGGGCGCAGAAGAACCTTGGGCCGTCGGGGACGGTGCTGGTGATCGTGCGTGAGGATCTTCTGGAGAAGCCCGCGCGAGATCTGCCGTCGATGATGCGCTATGCCCTGCACGCCAAGAAGGGCTCGCGGTACAACACGCCGCCGGCGTTTGGGATTTATCTCATGGGGCAGGTCTTCAAGTGGATCTTGACTGAGGGCGGCCTTGGAGCGATCGAGCAGCGCAACCAGCGGAAGGCGGGGCTGATCTACGACGTGATCGATTCGGGCGATTTCTATCGCGGCACGGCGAGGGCCGAGGACCGCTCGCTGATGAACGTGACGTTCCGCATGGCGAGCGAGGAGCTGGAGGCGATGTTCCTCGCGGAGGCGGCGGCGATGGGGATGGCGGGGCTCAAGGGCTATCGCTCGGTCGGCGGCGTGCGGGCGAGCATTTATAACGCGTTTCCAGAGGCGGGGTGCGAGGTGCTTGCTGGGTTCATGAAGGAGTTTGCGCAGAAGAACGGCTGACGCTCTCATACGAGTCCGAAGCGCGAGCGAGGTGGGATTGACGCGCATCGGAGGCGCGGTCCAATCCGGCCAACGACCTTTTCGACTCGATTGACGGGGAGCGGACATTGCCTGATCGCGCCCATCGCAAGTCAACACCAACCTCGCTTGCGCTTCGGGCTCGTATGGTCGAGCCTTGGCGTGTTCTGAGACTTCCTAGGCCACGCCCAAGCGCGAGCAGGCCGCGACAAGCACTTGCTCCACTGCGATGCGATCCATCATCTCGACCCTCTTCTCGTCCTTGTGCTCCAGCTGATCGCCGTCTTCAACATGCTGGATGACGTCGGCGTCGCGTCGATATGGTCCGACGCGCGCGACGTCCGTCGGCCCGTAGAGCGCGATCAGGGGGCGGTCGAAGCCGACGCCCATGTGGACCGCCGCGGAGTCGTTGGCGATGATGAGCTTGGCGTGTTCGATGAGGGCCATGAGGCGTCCGATGCTTGTTTGGGCGATGAGGTCATGGACGTCTTTGGTCTTGCGCGCGGCGTCAAGCAGCGGGGCGACCTGTTCGCTCTCGCCCGGGCCGCCGACGACGACGACGAGATGCTCCTTGGCGAGTTCATGGGCGACTGTTGCGAACCGATCCGCCGGCCAACGCTTCGCGGGCCAGCGGCTTGTGGGCGCGATCACGATCGGCGCTCGCCCTTGGCACTGGTTATCCGCCCACGTCCGGTCCTCTTCGCTCGTGTAGAGGCGCATGTCCTCCACCGCCTCGACACCCAGCGGCCCCAGCAGCGCCAGCATCCGATCCACGGTGTGCGGCTCGTCGCACGCCACGCGATCGGTGTAGAACCGTGACGCGCCCTCGCGCGCGTCGGCGTGACCGACTCGCCGGGGTGCCCGCGTCGCGCGTGCGAACAGGGCGCTGCGGAACAGCCCCTGGGCATCGATGACCAGGTCGTACTGACGCGAGCGGAGGCCGTTGAGAAACCGCAGTGTCGGCAGCGGGTTGGCTCGCTTCATGGAGCGCCCGAGCTCGGCGCGGGCGAAGGGGATGACGCCCGATAAGTCTGGATGATGGCGGATCGCGTCGCCAAAGGCGTCTTGCACCAGCCAATCGATCCGGGCCTGCGGAAATGCTCGGCGGAGGCTCACCAGCAGCGGCACCGTCCGGCAGACGTCCCCCAGAGCGCTGGGGCGGATCAGCAGGATGCGGCTTGGCTCGTCCACGCCTCGATGATTGCACCAAAGGACGCCCGAGGGTGGATCGGCGGCTCGACGGCGGCTTGATTCTGTGCAACCTCGAACCGATGCTGAAATGGCTGGGGAGGGGATAAAAGGGCAGAAACACGCCCTGAAATCCGGACCTCGGAGTTCGGATAAAGACCTCGGCGTCGCACTCACAACCAAGGAGAGAACTATGTCGCGCACGAATACCCCCAAGAGAAAGATGTCCAGGCCGCTGGCCGGCGGGCTGGCCGCCCTCACCGGCGTCGGGCTGATGTCCACGAGCCTGCTGGCCCAGGTCCAGCCGCTGCTGGTCATCGAGAAGTCGGACTTGAGCAGTTGGACCCCGTCAGAGAAGGACGCGGCTCTTGCGCGGGCCTTGGAGATGCTGCCCGCGAGGCTCAATGAGCTGCCGGGCGAGATCCCGGATTTCCCGCCCGAGGCCCGTCCGGTGATCGACATGTTGCTCACGCTGATCACGCGCGAGGGACGGATGTCGATCACCTACAACCCCGACGACGACTCGCAGTTGATGGGCTACGGCGTGACGTTCAGGGTCGCCACCAAGGACGCCGACGATGCCCGGGCGATGCACCAGAGGCTGCTCGGATTCATGAGCGATTCACCGGCGCCGATCGAGGCGAGCCAGCGGTTCGAGGGCATGAGCCAGATCGCGACCCCGGCGGGGCAGGTCCACTTCGGGCCATCGAATGCGGGCGGCGACTGGGGCTATGTGCTGCAGTTCGGCGCGGTCGATGACCCGAGCGACGGGTTCGACGCGCTGCCGGAGTCGCCTGCGGGCATGACCTCGATCATGCGCGCCCACATGGACTTCGCGGCACTGAATCCGCTCGCGCAGATGGGTCGCCAGATGGTCGAGGGCCTCATCGGCGACCCGCAGATGCTCGATGCGTCGTTCGCGATGCTCGAAGAGAGCGGGCTCGTGGGTGAGCGCACGATCAAGATCGATTACAACGCGGGCTACACCGACGAGTATTCGGTCGAGCGGTTCTCGATCGTTGATGCGCGTTGGGCAGCAGAGCCTCTGGGCCTGCCGACCGAACCGCTCACTCGCGATGAGCTGCGGGCGATCCCCGGCGACGCTGTCATGGCGTCGATGGCGCGATTCGATTTCAACCAGTTCAATGAGATGCTGGACATGATGGGCGAGTTCGGCCTGCCGATCGAGGATGGGCTGACGATGTTCCGCGAGCAGACCGGCATCGATGTTCGCACGGACGTCATCGGCGCTCTGGGCGACGCGGTCGGCGCGTACACCTCGGACTCGACCGGCGGCGGCTCGCTGCTGTCGGGCGTCGTGCTGGTGGGGGTGGGCGATCACGACCGCATGGCGGACACCCTTTCCAAGCTCGCGGGCCTGGCCAACCAGGCGATGCAGATGGATGAGCACGTCGCTCGCTACGTTTCGGTGGCCTCCTGGAATCATGGCGGGCACGATCTGATCAGCCTGCGTTTCAACGGCATCCCCATCCCGCTGGAACTCTCGCTGGCGTTGACAGACGACTGGCTGATATTGGGCGCGACGCCCCAGGCGGTGATCGCGGCGGCGGATCAGGCCGGTGGAGCTGGCGATGGCGGGCTGGGCAACAACCCGGCGTTCACCGGGCAGCTTGATGGCAGGCGTCAGTATGTGAGTGTGAACTTTCTCGACGCGCAGCGCCTGGCCAAGGGCGGGTATCCGTTTGCGTGCATGCTCGGCTCGGCGGTGGCCAACGGCGTGCGTTCGCCGGGGCTGCGCGATCCGGGGCTGGTCGTGCCGACGTTCCATGAGCTGATGGACGGCGCTCGGGCCTCGGTGGGCGGGAGCTATTGGGACGGTGAGGACTACGTCACCGAATGGCGGGGCGATCGGTCGGTGCTGGTGCAGACCAGCGTGATGGTCGGGATGATCGGGCAGTTCGCGCCGATCATCGGCGCGGTCGCTTTGCCGGCGATGGCGAATGCCCGCCAGTTCTCCTTTGACGACCTCGATCCGGCGGTGCTTGCTCGGATGCTGCGGGCGGGTGTCTGGGTTGATCCTGTGGATCGGGCGCTGTTGGCGATGCTGGCGACACAAGTCCAACCCAAGGCCCTCCGTCATCTGAAGGGCGGCCTCGAATAGCGTATTTACCCATGTGCGGAATCGGCGAGGGTCGATTTCGCATGATTCTATAGGTGAGACTACGATAGATAACCCTGGTCAGGTTGAGCGCCGGATCGGCGTCTGCTAGGCTGACCAAGGCTAGTGGCGCATCTTTGCAAGTGTCTTTGGCACTTGCGAACCCCTGATTACCCTGTGGATCCAAGAGAATCGGACCCGTTGAGGAGTCTTCCATGGCACGCAGAGCGTTCACGCTCATCGAACTGTTGATCGTCATCGCGATCATCGCGGTGCTCATCGCGATCCTGCTTCCGGCCCTGGGCGATGCCCGGCGCAGCGGGAAGATGGCGATCTGCGGCTCGAACATGAGGCAGTTGGGCGTGGCCGCGTTTGGTTACGCGTCCGACACCGACGATCGCATCGTGAACTTCAACTGGCGAGCCGGCATGGATAGCGTCAACGGCGACACGGACATCGAGGAGCACGTCCGCGAGACCCACGGCGACGCCGATGCGGCGACGTTGGAGGCGATACAGCTCGTGCGCGATTTCAACGGGCACGACATCGAGATTACGCGCGACAAGGGTCTCGGTATGCCGTACCCGCATCTCACAACGCTGGTGATGGCGAACTACCTGTCGAACCATGTTCCGGATAAGGGCGTGGTGTGTCCGGAGGACCGGTGGCGCCTGTTGTGGCAGACCGACACCGTCGACTACCGGGATCGGTTCAGCGTGCTGCCGGCAGAGGCGACGACGAGGTCTCGCCAGATGGAGGGCGATCTGTTCCCGTATAGCTCGAGCTACGAGGTCTCGGCGGCGACGTACGACAAGTTTCAGAGCCGGCTCAAGATTGACTCGCCCGCTGCCCGCGTTGGTCAGTTCCGCTCGCATCGCAAGTGGGCCGTCACCCGCCCGTCGCGTCTTGGCGTGAAGATCACGATGGACAAGGTCTCCTTCCCGAGCCAGAAGGTCTTCTTCATGGATCTCTACCAGCGTCACTTTGGCAAGGACATGTTCTACGCCCACACCGAGGCTCGCCAGCCGCTCTTGTTCTTCGATGGCAATGTGACGACGCACACGACCGGCGACTCGAACCTGGGCTGGAACCCGCGGCGCGACGAAGCCAATCCCGACCCGCAGGTGTACGAATACGAGCCCGAGGAATGGGAGGCACCGCTTCACAACGGCGAGACCGAGGGTTCAGAGACCGTTCAGGGATATTACCGCTGGACCCGCGGCGGGCTGCGCGGGATCGACTTCGGCGGCGAAGAGATCAGCACGGGCCAGCCCCGCGACTGACCGTTCTAGCGATCAACATTCGCGAAGGTCCGGGTGCTTGCCCGGGCCTTTCCTTCGCGCATAGGGCGTCGCGGCGGGCCGGCTTGCAACGGCGAACCGAACTCGGCTTGGTGTACGGGTCACATGGTGGGATGGGTCATTCCGGCTCACGTCGCGAGGGCGCGAACTACCTCGCCGATCGTGGTCTTGCCATCGCGCACCTTCTCGAACCCATCGACCCCGAGGGTGACAAGATCGTTGTCCCTGAGGGCCTGCTTTGCGATCTCGCGCGAGTTGGCCCGGTGCATCACCATATCGCGGACCGTGTCGCTCGGCACCAGGAGCTCGAAGAGCCCGAGCCTGCCGCGAAGGCCCTTGTCTCGGCACGCCCTGCAACCCGCGCCGCGCTGGAGCTTTCCGCTCGCGGGCATCTCGAAGTCTTCGGGGAGGTCCGCGGGCGCGGGCGTGTAGCTCTCGCGGCATTGCTCGCAGATCTTGCGGACGAGGCGTTGGGCGAGGATTCCCTCGACGGTGGAGGAGACCAAGAACGGCTCGACGCCCATGTCCATCAGGCGCGTCGTCGCGCCCGGCGCGTCGTTGGTGTGCAGCGTGCTGAAGACCAGGTGACCCGTGAGCGAGGCCTGGACGGCGATCTCGGCGGTCTCCTTGTCGCGGATCTCGCCGATCATCATCACGTCCGGATCGTGGCGCAGCACCGATCGCAGGCCCAGCGCGAAGGTCAGGCCGACCTTGTTATTGACCTGGATCTGGTTGACTCCGTCGAGGTGGTAGTCCACGGGGTCTTCCACGGTGATGACCTTAATACCCTCGCTGATGATGAGGTTGAGCGAGGCGTACAGCGTCGTGCTCTTGCCCGAGCCGGTGGGCCCGGTGACGAGCATGATGCCGTGGGGCTTTTCGATCAGGCCCATCCATCTCTCGTAGGCCATGCCGGTCATGCCCAGATCCGGCAGGCCCATGAGCGCCTGGGACTTGTCGAGGATGCGCATGACCACGCCCTCGCCGAAGAGCATCGGGATGATGCTGATGCGCAGGTCGAACTCGTGCAGCTCGCCCTCGACGCGGTGTCGGATGCTGATGCGTCCGTCCTGGGGCTTGCGTTTCTCGGCGATGTTCAGGCTGGCCATGATCTTGATTCGGCTGATGATGGCTGCGCCGAAGCGGTGGATGGTGGGCGGGACGTTGGCGCGTTGGAGCACGCCGTCGATGCGGTAGCGGACGACGAGTTCGTGCTCGTACGGCTCGATGTGGACGTCGGTGGCGCGGTCGGTGATCGCCTCGATGAGCAGGTCGTTGACCAGCTTGATAACCGAGGCCTCCTGGGCCTGGGCGATCTCGTCGGTGACCTCGACGGTCTGTTCGGTCGTGCCCTCTGAGAGTTCGTCGAGCGTGTCGCCGCCCACGCCGTAGTTCGCGCGGATGAACCGCTGGAGCTGCTCCTCGTCTGCGAGGACCAGGTCGATGGTGCGTCCGGCGAGCAGGCGCAGCTCGTCGAGAACGCTCAACTCGAACGGATCGCTGGTGGCGACCGTGAGCGTGTCGTCATCGGAACGGATCGGCACGCAGTTTTGTTTATAGACGAGCTTGGCGGGCAACGCCGCCAGCGTCTGTTGGTCGACCTTGACCTCCATGAGATCAACGACGGGCATGTGGAACTGATCGCCCATCGCCTCGAGGACCTGGTCGCGGCTGACGACGCCCTGGCGCACGAGGACCTTGTCGAGGCGTTCGCCGGAGGTCTGCTGCTCGGCGATCGCGCGATCGAGATCTCCCTTGGAGATGATCCCCTTGTCCAGTAGCAGCAGGCCGATTCCCATACGCCGACATTGTACGGAGTCGGTGGCGGCGTGTTGCCCTCTGTTTCAATCGAGTGATGGGTTCTCGGACGCGCCGCGGACCCGAACGTGGTTCACGCCGGGTAGGTCGCGCTGGTGCGGTCACTTTCTCGGACCACGACCTCGCGGAGCGTGGCGCCTGCTTCCTCGATCGCTGGGGCGAAGCGCTCGAAGAACACGCGGGCGATGTTCTCGACCGTCGGGTTGACGCCGTCGGGTCCGAACTCGGGGATGTCGAGGTTGAAATGGCGGTGGTCGTAGCGGTCCAGGATGATCTCCTGGGCGAGGCGTTCGACGACGCCGGGTGAGACGCTGGCGTTGCCCGCCGCATCGAGCGTGACCTCGACGCACGGCTCGAACTCGTAGTTGTGCCCGTGCCCGTTCTGGTAGTTGCACTTGCCGAACAGGCGACGGTTTTCCTCGTCGCTCAGGCTCGCGGTGTGCAGGCGGTGGGAGGCGGCGAAGTCGAATCTCATGCGAAGCAGCGCGGTTGTTTGGCTGGGAGGCGTCATCTCGATCGAATGGTACGGGTTGGGCTTGAGGATGAGCGAACGGAGTTCGGCGGGCAGCGCCCCGGCCATCGCCCGCCACAGCGAGGGCATGACCACGATGGGGTCTGAGAGCGGATCGGCACTCGCCGCGGCTTGGAGGATTGGCAGGCCGATGCGCCGGACGTCCTCGTCGATAGCCTTGATATCGACGAGATAGCCGGTCTTGTCGCCGGGCTCTCCGGCGATAGAGACGACAAGCTCGTAGAGTGCGCCGAAGCCGCTCAGCCCGGGTCGCCCGGCGAACCCGGTGCCCTCGCGGGGGGGCGCACCTTGGGGATTGAGCGCGAATCGGACACTGCGGGTCAGGCGGACCATCTTCCATGGTATTCGGGGCGGGAGCGAGGAATGGCAGCGATCGGGAGCCTGTGGCGGTACACTCACACGATGGTCGCACGCGGGCGGCGAGAGGGCGGGGCGCAAGGCACGCCACGCGGGCTGACGGGTGTCAGTCGGGCGAAGTCGGGCAGACATGATCAGAGAGGAATCCAGATGCGCAGACCCATGACGACCTACACGCTCGTGACGCTCGTTGGGGGCATGACTGTGGCGGGGGGGATGACCCTTGGCGGCTGCGGGGGCGTGGACCCGGCCAATGCGCTGATCGGCTCCAAGAGGACCGCCCAAGATCTGGAGGTGAAGATGCAGATGAAGGGCATCGGCGACGCCCTGTATGCCCAGTATGTCTCCTCCGATCTCTGGCCCATGAGTTTGGATGAGATGGCAGCCGAGGGGACGATCAAGCCGTCGGATCTCGAGGATCCCTGGGGCAACGATCTGGTGTACGCCCCGCCGGAAACCACCGGCGATAATCCCGTGTTCTATTCCTTCGGACCCGACGGCGAGAGCGGGACCGCCGACGACATCGATCACGAATGGCCGTGATCACTCGGGAGGTTGCGATGAGGGCGATAGCGGTTCTTGGATTTTCAATGATGGCGCTATTCAGCGCCGGCGTTCACGCCCAGAGCGGCGCGTATGTCCTGGATTACTCGATGAACCGCATCGACAGCCGCGTCCAGGATCTTGCGCAGTACAAGGGCAGGGTCGCGGCGAGGTTTGAGCCGAGGACCAGGTCTGATGCGCCGGAGGTGATCGCGAAGATCGAGGGGCTGCTGGGCGGATCGAAGGCGCCCGCGTCGAGCACGAAGGGGCTGTGGTTCTAGAGGTATGCACCCAGCGATCCGCACGGGCGGGACGCCCGCGCCACCGATGAGCTATGCCGAACTTTGAATACACGGCGTTGACGGGCACGGGCGAGCGCACCGTCGGTGTGCTCGCGGGCGCGAGCGAGCAGGCGGTGCTCGCAGAGCTCGAATCGCGATCGCTGACGCCGTTGGCGCTCAAGCCCAAGAAGGAGCGGCGGAGTATCCGGCGGGGGGTTTCGCCGCGAAAACTCGGGCTGACCTATACCCAACTCGCCGATCTTCTCAACGCCGGCGTGCCCATGCTGCGGGCGTTGCGACTTCTGGGGCGCAGGCGGAGCCAGCCGCGGCTCGCGCGGGTGTTTGAGGACATCGCCGAGCAGGTTTCGCAGGGCGGCGACGTCGCCGACGCCATGAGCGCCCACCCCGAGTTCTTCGATCCCATCCACGTCGCGATGGTCCGCGCGGGCGAGAAGGGCGGGTTCCTCGAGCAGGTTCTCGAACGCCTGGGCCAGTTCGTCACCGCCCAGGCCGAGATCCGCGGCAAGATCCTCGCCAACCTGATCTACCCGAGTGTGCTGATGTTTGTCGGGTCGATCGTGCTGGGCGTGATCTTCGGTTTCGGGGTGCCGATGTTCAAGCCGCTGTTCGAGAGTATCGAGGGCGGCTTGCCGAAGGTCACGCTGGTCGTGCTCGCGATCTCCAGCGCCGTGCGCGACTATGGCCTGTTCACGCTGGCGGCGATCATCGCGGCGGTGCTCACGCTCTGGCACTTCTCGAAGAAGCCCCGTGTGCGCCGGGCGTTGACCGTCGCCAAGACCCGCGCACCGGTGATCGGTCCGCTCACGCGCGCGATCGCCGCCGCGCGGTTTTGCAGGATGCTCGGCACGCTCTTGGCCAACGGCGTGCCCATGCTCGCGTCGATGAAGATCGCCAAGGACGCGGCGGGCAACGTGCTGCTGGAAGAGGCGATCGAACAGGCGACCGAGGCGGTGCGTGCCGGCGAGGCGTTGACGCCGCCTTTGGAATCGTCGGGCCTGTTCGCCGACGACGTCATCGAGATGATCACGGTGGGCGAGGACGCCAACAACCTCGATGAGGTGCTGGTCAATATCGCCGAGACGATCGAGCGACGGATCGATCGCTTGCTCAGTGCCGCGGTCAAGCTGATCGAGCCGCTGCTGCTGGTGATGATCGCGGGAGTGATCCTGCTGGTCGCCGCCGGGCTGATCCTGCCGATGACCAAGCTCAGCGCCGGGATGTGACCGGCGTGATGCCGCCCGATGCGTTCTCGTCGAGGAAACTGGTGCGGGCGGACTCGGAATGAAGGGTGGGCGGCCGTTGGGCGAGCCGATATCGGGGTAGAAACCGGTGATTGTGGGGGGGTTGAGGCGAGGGCGGCTGTATGCTAGTGTTTACTATATATTTGGCGGGTATGCGGAGGAATCCCTCCGGAACTGCATCGAGATCGGACGGTGGTCGTTAGACCAATTGGGCAAGACGGATCGTTGGACGCCGGGCATGTGACTGGAAATGTTCGCATTTTGTCCGGCAAAGTGAACACAGGGATGGATGAAGCTATGCAAAATCGAACGGGTGGTCGGTCTCGGCGGAACGGCGGGTTCACGCTGATCGAGGTTCTGATCGTCATCGCGATCATCGTCGCGCTGTCGGGGCTGGTGGGGGTGGCGCTGTTCCAGCGTCGCGATGAGGCCAAGGTCGATCTCGCCAAGACCGACATGAACACGATCAAGAGCGGTATGCAGCAGTTCTATCTGCACTTCGATCGCTATCCGACCAGCGAGGAGGGCGTGGTGGTCTTGTGGGACAAGTCCATGCTCGACGACCCCGAGCTCGAGGACAAGTGGCGCGGCTATCTCGATGCCAAGATGGAGAAGGATCGTTGGGGCAACGAGTGGGGCTATGAGCAGCTCAGTTACAACAGCTATCGCATCTGGAGTTTCGGGCCCGACGGCGAGGAAGACACCGAGGACGATATCGAGCAGTCGAAGAGGCCCATCGGCTCGGACGACGATGACTTCGGCGGCGACATGTTCCCGCTGCCCCCCTCCGGCGGCTGAGCGGACCCGCGCGATCGGCCCGCGCGATCGGATGGAGCTGATGCCTCATGCCGTCCCGTCTGTACCAACGCGGTCTGACGCGCCCGGACCTTGCCGGGTTTGGGGGCGCACGCGCGTTTACCCTCCTGGAGATCATCATCGCGATGGCGCTGGCGAGCATGCTCGTCTCGCTCGTTTCCGTGGCGGTGTTCAATCGCTTACGCGAGGCGACCTTCGATGAGACCATCCGTCAGACGCGCAGCGCCCTGGCGATGATTCGCGAGGACGCTCGGCGCGGTGGCGAGGCCCTTCGGTTGATCGCCCGAGAGAATGACGAAGGGCGCATCGAGCTGGTCGGTCTGGCGTTCGACGCGCCGGTCGCGGACCCGTTCAGTTTCGAGAGCGACGAGCCGTACCTCGGCGAGATCGACACCAGCCGCATCGCGTTCGATGAGGACGCGAGCGGGCGTGCGACGTTCGAGGATCGCGCGCCCGGGCGGGTCTATCTCACGCTGCCGAGCGGCTACACGCTCGAGCGGATGACGCCCGAGCAGCGCGACGCGGCACTGTTGGCGATGGAATCGGGGCGGCGCGAAGAGCAAGACGCGCTGGATCCGGGTTTCTCGGTCCCTGGATTCGATGGCGGCTTCGGGGAAATCGCTGACCAGCCGTTGACGATCGGGCTGTTCCTGCCCGACGGCAGCGTGATCACAGGCGAGCCGCCGATCCTGTCCACCCCGGCGGGCGCGATGTTGGAAGTTCGAATCAACCCGTGGACTGGAAGTGTGAGCCTGGAGCCGCTGCGTCCATCGGACGTGTTCTCGCCACAGTTGGATGAAGACCTGGATGTGCCGTTCGATCGGGCGGACGACGAGGACTCCGAATCGACGGCGGACGAGCGCGATGGGGGTGGGCGTTGAGCGTGCGCGTGACATCTCGTGGGGCGTTGCTGCTTGAGATGCTGGTGGCGCTGGGGCTGTTCGTGGTCGCGGGCCTTGCGATCAGCGGCGCGGTCCAGCGCGGCCTGGGCGCGATGATCGAGGATCGCGAGGAGACAAAGGCCGCCGATCTGGCTCGCTCGGCGATGGCGATGCTCGAAGCGGGCATCGAGACCGCTCAGACGCTCAACGGCCCGGTTCTGGCGTGGCAGGACGACACGTCGATGCTGGAGGGCGACGACCAGAGCGGGCCGATCACACGCTCCTTCGACGAAGGCGCTTTGGACGAGTCGGGCTGGGAGCTGGAGGTGCTCACCGAGCCCAGCGAGTTCGAGGGACTCAGCGTTGTATCGGTCACCGCCATGCGCGTCGATCCCACCACCGGCGACATTGCCATCTCGCACACGCTGCACCAGCTCGTGCGTCTGCGCGATGACACCGAGGACATCGTGGGCGAGATCGATCCGCTCATGGAGGCCGCCGAGCGCGGTGCCGATCGAAACCGAAGGCGGGGTGGATCATGATGTATTCGCCGTCCAGAAAAGCTCGCAGCGGGTTCACGCTCCTTGAGGTCATGCTCGCGATCGCCCTGGCGTTGGCGCTCTCGGGCGGCATGTTCGCGTTCATGAACAATCTGATGCTGCGCCGAGATCAGGCCATCGAGCACGTCGGCCAGGCCCAGGCGAGCGGCGCGATCATCGAACGCCTGGAGACCGATCTGTTCGCGGCACTCGTCGCCGCGGGCGACGGCGCGGGGATCGACGGCGGGGCGAATCGCATCCGGGTGCTCACGCGCGGCGTCACCCCGCCGATGCTGGGCGATCTGGCGAGCGTGCCCCTTGGTGATCTCCAGGGCAGCGAGTTCGTCTTTGACCGTTCAACACACGAGCTGCGCGGCGGGCGGTTCGAGGCGGGCGCGACGCCCAAGCTCGAAACCATCGCCAAGCTCGATCGTGTGCGATTCAGGTATCACAACGGACGCTCGTGGTCCAGCTCATTCAACTCTGCGAGCGCCGGCTCGCTGCCGGCGGCGGTCGAGATCGCGATCTGGTTCCATACCGGTGAGCGTGAGGAGCCGCCTAGCGAGCTCGAGGCTTTGCTGTCCGAAGACGCGCTCGCGGATCCGATTCTCGATGAGCTTCGCGCTGAAGAAGCCGAGCGTTTGGCGATGCTCGAAGAGGCCGAGGCGCAGGAGGACCGTCCGATGCCCGCGCCCGATCGCCTGCGGGTCATCGTGATCCCCGACGGGGCGACCGTCGACATCGGGGGGGGGCGATCATGAATCGCTCTCGATCCAGGCATGGCGCACCCAAGCGGGTTCGCCCCGGCTCTGCGCTGCTGGGCGTGCTGGTGCTGGTCACGATCGGCTCGTTGGTGGGGACGACCATCCTTCTGGGCGTCGATGCCCAGCGTCAGAGCTCGAACACCTCGATGCGCCAGGACCAGACGCGGGCGATGGTGTGGTCGGGCGTGCTGGCGGCGATGAGCGAGCTGGCGGAGCAGCGCGAGGATCTGATCGCCGGGCTCCGCCCCGAGCTGACCCAGGAGTGGGTCCTGTTCATCGATGACCTCGGGCGCGAGGGCGTGGTGCGCCTGTTGGCGACCGACGCCGATGGGCTGGAGTTTGCCCAGCCCGAGTGCGGCAAGCTGGACATCAACCATGTGACCGCCGACATGCTCGCGGGGCTCGACGCGATCGACGAAAGCCTCGCCCAGGCGATCGTCGATGCTCGCCCGTTCTCGAGCGTGGTGGAGTTGCTGGGGGTCGATGGCGTCTCGCCGGCGTTGCTGTATGGCGAGGCGGAGGACGAGGACGGGTTCGGCGCTTCGTTCGCGAGCGAGAGTCAGCGCAGCATCACCGACGCCGAGAGTTTGTACGCCATCTCGGGCTCGCGCCTGATCGATCTGCTGACGGTCTACAGCTTCGAGCCGAACGTGCAGGCTGCGCTCGATGACGAGGAGTATCGCGGCAAGCTGCGCCTGAACTTCGACGTCTCCTGGTCTGAAGAACTCGCAGAGGCCGTCGGCGACCGGTTCGGCGAGGATTCGGTCCCGTTCGTCAGACAGCTCTTTAGCTCGGGCACGAGCTTCGCGAGCGACGCGGATGTGTGCCGAGTCGTCGAGCAGATATCGCCGACCGATTACGACACCTGGGCGGTTGCTCTGGACGCGCTGACCACCAGCGACGACGAGTTTCGCCTTGGGCGGGTCGACATCAATGCCGCGCCCGCGGCGGTGCTGGCGTGCATTCCGGGTATCGACGCCGACGCCGCCGAGGAGCTCGTCGCGACGCGAGAGTCGTTGAGCGAGCGGGAGCGACAGTCGGTGGTGTGGCCGCTGACCCAGGGCGTGCTGGACAACGTGCAGTTCATTGAGGCGGTCGATTGGCTCTCGACCCGCTCGCTGCAATACCGGGTGCGGATCGAGGCGGGCTGGCTGAGCACCCGGGGCGACAACATGTTCGACATCGGCGGGCCGAGTGTCTCGATGGCCAGTTTTTCTGATGACCGGCTGGAGTATCGGCGGGTGGTCGAGGCGGTGATCGATGTCGCGTCTTCGCGTCCGCGTGTTGCGTACCTGCGGGATGTCACGATGCTTGCGGTCGCCAGGGCGGTCGCGAGTGAGTCGTCCCAGCTCAGCGAGAGTTTGACGGCCCAGAGCGATCCGTTCGGGGGCGATCCTCTGGCAGAGCTGCTCGAAGACGATCCACGCGACGAGTTCGCCCTGGATGACGGGTCCGATTCGCTCGAAGATGGACCCTTTGGTGATGATCCGATGGACGATCCCTTCGATTTCGACCCGCTGGGCGACCCCCTCTCAGACCCCATGGATGGGCCTCTGGACGACGATCCGGCGGATGACGGGACCGATGAGGACGCCCAGGACGGCGGGCGACGAGACTCAGGAGATTCCCGGTCCGATCAGGTCATGGTTGACCGTCGTATTGGCCGATGGACCCCCCGGAGGGCTGCGCGCTGATGTCGTCTCGACGGGCCATGACGGTTCTGGAGATTGATCGTGATTATCTGAGCGCGGTCGGTGTCTCGCGATCGTCCGACGGCGTGCTGGTGCATGAGTCCGTGCTCGCCCGGCGCCCCGATGCTATCGACCCGGCTGACGCGTCCCAGATGGGCCAATGGGTGGGCGAGCGTCTGCGGGAATCCGGGCTTGCCAAGGGCAGGGTGACGATCGCGCTGCCGAGGCGGGACGTTGTTCTCAAGCGTCTGGATGTACCCGAGGGCGTCGAGGATCGAGAGCTCGCGTCGCTGGTCAAGCTCAACATGACGCGCCAGATCGCGGTCGCCCACGAGGCGGTGATCGACCACGGCGTGCCGACGACCAGCGGTAAGACCCGCTTTGTTCTCGCCGGTGCGTTGCCCGGCGAGCGGATGGCCTGGCTGCAAGAGGTCACCCAGAGTGCCGGGCTCAAGGTCTCGCACATCCATCTGCTGGCGCGAGGCATCGAGCCCATCGCCAGCCGGGCGGGGCACACCGACGAGTTGCTGCTCGGCATCGCGCTGGGTCCGGGCTCGGCGGAGATCGTTGTGCTCGAGGCCGGACGCCCGGTCTTCGCCCGTTCTGTCGAGATCGCCCGCCCCGCCCATGGCGAGGCGTTGGACGCCTACGCCGAGCGTCTCGCGGTCGAGGTCAAGAGGACGTGGATGGGCTATCGCGTCTCGCCGGGCGCCAGCGAGATCGAGTCGGTCCTGGTGCTTGGCGACGACGAGCTCTCGCGGAGTGTTGCGAGCCGGTGCGGGCAGGCCCTGGAGATGACTAGCCGGGCGATCGCCTGCCCGGGCTGGATCGAGTCGCGCCATCCCGTGCCCGCCGAGTTGCTGGCGCTGGTGGGCGTGGCGTCGGCGACGGGCGAGGACGTGCTGGATTTCGCGAACCCGCGCAAGCCCGCGGATCGCGGCGCGGGCGTGCGCCAGCTCGCGCTGGTCGGCGTGCTCGCCGTCATCATCGTTGGCGGGTTCGGATACGTTTTCGGAAGCCGCGAGCTTGGGGATATTCGATCTCGAATTTCCGATTCGCGGGATCGCAACAAAGAGTTTCGACGATCGGCTGGAGAGCTAGTCGTCGTCACAGCTCGACGACAGCATTTGAACGCGTGGCTTGGTCCGAGGGCGGACTGGGTCTCGCACTTGCGATGGCTCAGTGATCGCTTGCCGGATCCCGAAGACGGTCTAGTGAACTCAATTAGCGCCCACCTTGAGGGTGGCGACGTTGTCTTCGTGCAGGAGGATGGTGAGAAAGGGCTTGAGGGGACTTGGTCCGCACCTGGAGTCGCGACGTTTTCATTCGGTGGTTCGGCCAGCCGTGAGGGCCTGCTCACGGAGTTGCGCAAGCGGCTATTGGAGGGCGAGATCTACACGGTGAACACGGTGGGTCCGGACGTGGGCGATCGCTATGCGTTCAGGCTTGCGACGACTGAGCTTTCGCCGGAGATGCGAGATGGGGATTCGCCATGACGCCTCCTCGCAGGCTCATTAAGACTGTTGTCGGCGCGGCGGTTGTCATCGGCGTTGGCTGGATGGGGTACGGCTCTCTCTATGGAAGCAAGCGCGACGCCCTCCTTGAGGAGCTGGGCGAGTTGGACGATCAAAACACGCAATACGAGGAGGCGGTCGAGCGGATCTTGCCCGTTCGTCGGCAGATTCGCGAGTTGGCAGTGGATGCTCTTGGCGGGAGCCTCGATCAAGTCGCGCATGTGCTCCGCACCGGGCTGGCACAGATGGCGACTGAGGCAGGGGTCGTGGACGTGACGATTTCATCGGAGTCGCCGCGGGGAGTCCAGAACCCATATGTGCGGGCTCGTGGCACCAATCGCACAATCCGCAATATTCTCAAGCAGAGGGCAGACTTTGCGATCATTCCCGCCAGCATCAAGGCGACGGGGTCGCTCGAACAGACGCTCCAACTCGCGGCGCTTGCACAGAGCCAGCCATGGTTGCATCGAGTTGTGAGCGTGTCGCTTAAGCCGGCCGACAAGGAACGCATGCGCTTCGATGTCGATGTCCGAACGGAGTCACTCTACATCCCCGACGTCGTGACCGAATCGCGGGCGGTCGTGCTCGCCCCGATGGACCCGCTGGCGCTGGATCGCATCACGCCGATCGCCATGAAGAACGTCTTCCGGTATGTGCCCGACGCCCCGCGCCCGCCGACGCGGGTCGTCGTGATCGACGGCACGCCCAAGCCCCCGCCCCCGCCGCCGTATCACCAGTGGCGTCTGACGGGGATCGCGATGGGCACGAGCGGCATCTTGGTCTTTGTCTCCAACAGCAGCACGCACGAGTGGCGGACGCTCGCCAGGGGCGAGTCCATCCTCGGCGCACGATTCCTCGACGCCCAGCCCCAGCAGGAGCGGGCCGTGTTCGAGATCGACGGCAAGCTCTACGAGTTCTTCACCAACAGCGTCATGACAGACCGAATCGCGATCCCCGAATCCGACAGGCCGACCTGAGAAAAGAGCCCTAGAGAAGCGTTCCGAGAAAGAACCAGAAGAAGAGTAAGAGAGCGACCAATGCGGCGGAGCCCGCAAGCAACCCCGGCTCGGAGGAGCTGACCATGCCATCATTCTTCAGATCACGCCACTTCCCGCTTTGTCTCGTGCTTGCCGCGGGCGTCGCCGCCCCCGTCTGGGCGGTCGATCCCGACGACGAGGAGGCTATCGTCGAGCGCGCGGAGGACGTCCCGAATATCGCATTCAACTTCAAGGACGTGCCGTTTGACCAAGTGCTCGATTTCTTCAGTCGCGAGAGCGGGCTGCCGATTATCCGCGAGGCGGACATTCCAGACAACGCGTCGATGTCCTTCATCGGCTCCAGGAAGTACACGCTCGATGAAGCACTGACGATCCTGAATCTCAACCTCCACATGCACGGTTTGCATCTGCGCCGGGAAAACGAGTTCCTGTACTTGGGTAAGTTGGAGGGCGCGTTTACGAAGCCGTCGCCGGTGATGGTGGGCGGCGTCAAGGAAGACACGCCGCCGGATCGCATCGTGACGGTGACGATCCCGTTGTCAAATGCGCTTGCCCAGTTGGTCGCCGAGCAGGTCCAGCCGCTGATCAGCCAGTTCGGTGGCATCCAGGCAGTACCGGCTCAGAACATGGTGATCATCACCGAGTCCGCGGCCCAGGTCCGGCGGATCAGCGAGATCATCCGGGCGATCGACAGCGAGAAGCCGATCGATTCGGCGACCGAGTTGTTCCGGCTCAAGCACAGCGACCCCGAGACCGTCGTCAACGCGCTCAAGGCTCTTATCGGAGAGCGCATCAAGAAGATCATCGTCGATAAGAACGGCAAGCAGACGGTCGTCGAAGAAGAGACCGTCCCGCAGGTCCAGCTCTATCCCGATCCGCGGACCAGCACCGTGCTCGTGACCGGGGCCAAGTCGCGCATCGAGACCGTGCGCGAGCTGATCGCGCTACTGGACGTGCCCGAGGGTGCCGCCGGCGAGAGCCAGATGATGACCTTTGAGCTCGTGTCGATCACCTCGGACGACGCCGCCAAGCATCTGAACGCGCTGTTCGGCGCGATCCCCGAGGCCCGGCGTCCCAACATCCTGCCCCTGGGCGAGGTCAACAAGATCACGGTTGTCGCCAATCCGTCGCTGCTCATGCAGGCGCGGGCCCTCATCGGCGAGATCGACCCCGGATCGGGTCAGACAACCCCGGGCGAGGCCCGTGCGCCCGCGCGCGTGGCGCGCACCATTCACCTGGAGCACGTAGACGCCCGGAGCATCGAGCAGGTCATCACGCGCCTGCTGACCCCCCGCCAGCGTCATCTCGTGCAGTTCACCTCGACCCAGAACCACATGGGCCTGCTGGTTGCCGGCTCGCCCGAGGACGTGGATGCCTTCGAGAGCCTCGTGCGAAATATCGACGTCGCGCCCGAGCTCAAGCGCGACATCCGCTTGCTGGAGCTTGCCTCGCGCGATCCAGAGGCGACCGTCGCCAAGGCCGAGGCGCTGTTCGCCCAGCTCGACCGCGACGACCCCGAAGCCCTGAGTATCACCATCGATGAGCGCACGCTCACGCTCGTGGGCAGCCCCGAGCAGATCGCAGACTTCGAGCGCATGCTCCGCTCGGCAGAAACTCTTATCAAGGTCACGCTTGAGACCAGGCGGTATGACCTGAGCGTTCGCAAACCCAGCGACATTGCGAAGCAGCTCCCGCGGATCGCCGGGCCCATGCTCGATCCGGCCGACGGCACGCCCTTTACGATGCCCCAGTTCGACCCCATCGACGAGCTGAACACGCTGATCGTGCGGGCCGAGCCCTCGCAGTTCGCGGTCATCGACGAGCTGATCCAGCGCCTCGACGCGGCCCAGCCCGGCGACACCGACCTTCGGGTCACGCGCGTGAATCGGGGCGATGTCGCGCAGATCTCGACGCGGGCCCGCGAGCTCTTCGACGAGCGCACGGCCAACCGGGACGATATCGAAGCGCCCAACGTCCGGGTCGACGAGGCGTCGGGGTCGCTGCTCATCTCGGGCTCGCCCGAGGCAATCCGCCTGTTCGACGACGCCGTCCGCCAGGCCCAGCAGCTCCTGCCGCCCGATCGCACAACGCGAATCTACGACGTTGAGCACGTCCAGGCGTCTGAGATTCTTGCGCCGCTGACCCAGCTCATGGACTCGGCCGACTCGATCGACCCATCGCGCAAGGTGCCCGATCCAACGGTGCAGATCGTCGAGCGGACCAACTCGCTGATGGTGACCGCCGAGGTCGCCCAGCACCAGTTGATTTCTCAGTTCATAACACGCCTGGATAGCCTTGAGCCGACCGACCTGCCGCCGCTGAAGCTGCTTCAGCTGCGCACCGCCGACGCCATGGCGATCGCGTCGATGCTCTCCCAGCAGTACACCAAGCGTCCGCAGGCCGACCGCGCTGCCCGCCCGGTCGAGGTCCGCGCCGACGCGGCGACCAACACGCTCATCGTCAGCGCCCATCCCGAACTGTTCGACGAGATCAAGGCCTTCGTCGACGATCTCAACACCGAGCGGGTCGAGGGTCCCGAGCGGATCACGTTCTTGTTCACGCTCAAGGTCGCCAAGGCGGTCGATGTCGCCCAGGCGATGGACAAGCTGTATCCCGAGCCGCCGATCCCGCGCGACCGTCGCGGCACGCCGATGCCCTGGCTGCAGAAGGAAAGGGCAGTCTCCGTCAGCGCCGATCCATCCAGCAACTCGCTGATCATCGACGCGCCCGCCGACCGGCGCGAGAGCCTGGAAGAGCTCGCCGAGAAGCTCGATCGCGTCGAGGTTCCGCCGATCGCCCAACTGCGGACCTATCGCATCGAGAAGGCCGACCTCAACGCCATCGCCAGAACGCTTGAGAACCTGTCGCGCAACGGCAACCTCAGCAAACCATCGACCAGCGGTGGCCAGCCCGTCCGCGTCGTCATCGAGACCGAGCCTCTGTCGAGCACGCTCATCGTGGCCGGCGATGAGATCACCTTCGAGCGCGTCGAGCAGGTGCTCGCGGATCTCAGCGCCGTCCCGATCGAGCGGGGCCTGCGCATCGTGCCCATCGCCAACGCAGACGCCGAGGATGTCCGTGCACGTGCGGTCGCGATCTACGACGCGCAGGTTGCGCAGATCTCGGACGCCGGGCCGGTCGATGTGACAGTCAACGCCGAGACCAACAGTCTCGAAGTCGTCGCCGACGACGAGGCCATGGGGCGATTCATGGACGTGCTCGAAGAGCTCCAACGCCAGGCGGGCCCGGCGCGGGAGATGCGTCTCATCGAGCTCCGATTCGCCAGTGTTGAGACCATCGTCGGCTTCCTCGAAGACATGGTTTCCTCCAGCGCCAGCTTCCGCGCCGGCGGTGGCGCAGATCCGGTCTTCGAGGCGATCGAGGCGACGAACACGCTGATGGTGGCGGCTCAGCCGAGCCAGCTTCCCTTGATTGAGCAGCTCGTGCGCAATCTGGACGGCCAGAACCAGGGCGAGCAGCCGCCGATCCGGATCCTCCGCCTGCGCTCGACCGATGCGTCCAACCTCGCGAGCGTATTGCAGAGCGCATACGACCGGCGGCCGGTCGAGGACAAGGCGACGAGGCCGGTCTCGATCCAGGCCGACGGCGCGACCAACACGCTGATCGTCAGCGCCCACGACGAGATCCTGCCCGAGATCGAGCAGCTCATCACGGATCTGAACGAGCAGCAGTCCTACGACGAGGAGGGGCGCGAGATCCGCATCTTCCCGCTCAAGGTCGCACGGGCAGAGGAGCTCGCCAAGACCATCGACGCGATGTTCCCAGAGCCCCCGATGCCGATGGACCCGCGGACCCGGCGTCCCAGGCCCGACCTGCAGCTACCCAAGGAGGTCGTCGTCCGCGCCGACACCGCAACGAACTCGCTCATCGTGGATGCCCCCGCCAAGCGCCTCGCCGGCTTCGAGCAGCTTGTCCGCAGCCTGGACATGCACAAGCTCACCGACGACATCGAGGTCCGGACATATCGGATCGAGCGGGCAGAACTCGCGGCGGTCAGCCGCACGCTCAATGAGCTTGCCCGTGCGGGTGCGTTGGGTGCAGCCGGCCAGACCCAGGTCGTCATCGAGACCGAGCCCATGAGCCGTTCGCTGATCGTCTCGGGTCCCAGCGCCATCTTTGCCGGCGTCGAGACGGTCCTCAACGACCTCGAACTGCGTCCGGAGATGCCCGAGACGACGATGCGGCTGTACCCGCTCCAGCACGCTCGGGCCGAGCGCGTCCAGACCTTGCTCCAGCGCCTTCTCGAACAGCGCCTTCGCGAGGACCAGCAAAGAACATCGGGCGCGATTGTTGACATCCAGACGTTGCTCGAGGTCGCCGCCGACGGCGCGTCCAACACGCTGATCATCATCGCCCCCGAGCCCATCCAGCAGGTCGCCCAACAGCTCATTGAGGCGTTGGATGTTGAGGCGGCGCAGATCGGGCGTTCGATCATCCGCGTCGTGCCGCTCACCTACGCCAGCGCCGAAGACGTCTCCAAGACGCTCAAGCAGGCCCAGCCGGGGATCGATTGGCCCAGCGGCGGCGAGAATCTCTCGATCATCCCCGCCGCGGGGTCCAATGCGCTGGTGCTCACCGGCGCACAGGGCGATCTCGACAAGCTCCAGGAGCTGATCGAGCCGCTGGACCGGCGTCCGAGCGATGACGACGCCCCGGGCGTCGAGACGTTCGAGCTTGAGTACGCCGAGGCGAGCGAGATTGCCAAGACCGTCGAGCGTCTGCTGGGCGATCAACTGGCGAGCGACCCGCGTGTGCTGGCTGCCCAGCTCCGGTATTTCCGCGGGCAGATCCCGCGTCAGGCGACGGTGCGCGTCGAGGCCGATGTGCGCACCAACTCGCTGATCGTCTCAGGCCCGACGGCCTCGCTCGAACTCGCCCGCGAGATCATCACGCGCATCGACCAGCCCGCGAGCGACACCGACCGCACGGTCTTGACCTTCTCGCCGACCAAGGCAGAGCCCGATGCGCTGATCCGCACGGTGTCGCGCATCATCGCGGCCAAGCTTCCGACCGAGCGTCGCCCCCTGGAACTCGTCCACGAGGCCCGCACCGGGAGCATCGTCGCGATCGGCTCAGCGGAGCAGGTCGCCGAGGCCATGCGTCAGCTCGCCGAGTTCGACGACCGCGCGATCGCCATGCCCGCGCTGGATCTTCAGTTATTCGACCTCGCTCACGCCGACGCGCGGGCCGTCGCCGGCACGGTTCAGACCATGCTCAGCGATCGCACGCGCTGGCCGCAGGCTCTGCGCCAGGCCGAGCGTGCGGGCCTTGGTGTGCCCGCGCCGCGGGTCAACGCTGAGGCCGACGGCAATCGCCTGGTCATCAGCGTGCCCACGGCCTTGCTCCCGCTGGCTCAGGAGTTGATCGCGACACTGGATACGCCCGCGACCGGCGGCTCGACCGACCTTCGCGTCTTCCGCCTCAGCCTGGGTGACGCGTCTTCTGTGGCCCAGGCGCTCACTGCCGCGCTCAGCGTAGATCTCAGCCCCGGCGAGAAGGCCCCGGTCGTCACCGCCGAGACGCAGTCGAACTCGGTGGTCATTGCGGCCAGCAGCGAGCGCTTGGAACAGGCCGCCGCCCTCATCAAGGAGATGGACGCGGCGACCGATACCACCGGCGTCGGCGTGCGCACGATTTTCCTTGAGCACGCGAGGGCCGAGTCGATCGCGCCGCTTGTCGAGCAAATCCTCGCCCGCGACAGCGAGATCGATCTGCTCCCCCAGGGGCAGATTGCCAGCTACCTCGCCCGGCGTCGCTCAAGCGAGCCGATCAACCAGCCCGTACGCGTGATCCCCGAGCCACGCCTGAATGCGATTGTGGTGAGCGCCCCGCTCGCCGCGTTGGAACTTGCAGAGGACCTGGTGCGCGAGCTGGATATCGATCGCACTGGCGGCAACACCGAGTCGCGGATTGTCCGCGTGATCTCGCTGTTCAATGCCGACGCCGCCGAGCTGGCCCAGAGCCTCGAAGCGGTCCTGAGCGAGGACGGCATCGATCAGCAGCCGCCGATCATCCGCGTGGATACTTCTTCGAACACGCTGATCGTCCGCGGATCAGAGGACCAGCTCTCGCGCATCGAGTCGCTTGTCGACCAGATCGACCGAGCGACGCTGGCGAGCAGCCGCGAGATGCGCCTTATCCGCGTCGACCCCGCGCGGGTCGATGCGAGCGTCATGGCGATAACGCTCAAGCAGCTTCTCGAACAGTCCTCGGGCATCAAGGTCGAGGTTATCAGCGTCGAGGATCTCCTGAAGGATTCCACCAAAGAGGGCTCGCGCTCCAATCGCCTGGATATCCGCGCCCTCGAGTGGGTCGCCCCCAGCCACCAGAGCACGCTGGACGCGATCCGCACCATGATGCTCAGCAGCGCCATCGGCGTCACGGTGCAGACCGATGGCGGCGAGTCCGACGCCGACCAGCCCGACGCCGACGCCTCCGATGACGACGACCCCGACGACGGGCCGGATGGCCCGGGCGCGCCGCCGGGCGTGACCATCGCCGTCGATCCCGCGACCAACTCGCTGGTCATCCTGGGTTCGACGCGTCTTGCCGATCGCATCGCGGCCCTGGTCGAGCAGCTGCAGAGCCAGTTCCCTCTTGCACCCACGACCGTCCGCATCGTCAACCTCCCAGACAGCATCGACCCCCGCCAGGTCACCGCGCTCGTCCGCGAGACCATCCGCCAGGTGGGGCGTTCAAGCAGCGACAACCCCGGCGGGTTCACCGGCGCAGTCGCCATTACGCCCGATCCCACGGGCAGCGCCGTCGTGGTCTGGGCCAATGAGACCGATTTCCAGGTCGTCGGCAAGCTCATCGCATCGGTCGCTCGCTCGCAGGACGCGACCAGCCTCAGCGTCAAGGTCTACCCGCTGGCCAACATCGAAGCGCGCTCGGCCGCGACCCTCGTGAGCGACTTCGTGAGTTCCAGCCCGACCGGTCGCCAGGCCAAGCGCATCCGCAACCTCGACCTTACGATCGAGGGCGCCGATGGTGAGGTCAGAGCGACCATCGACCCCGCTACGGTCTCGGTCGCCGCAGATCCCGGCGGCATGTCGCTCATCGTCTCGGCACCGGCCTCCAGCTTCAAGCTCATCGACTCGTTCATCGCGCTCATCGATCAGAGCCCGGTCAACGCTCAGTATCCCATCCGCACGATCAAGCTCAAGGAAGCAGACGCCGCCGTCGTCGCCCAGAGCCTCGAACGCCTCTTCCAGCAGCGAGCCCGGATCTCCCAGCGCTCGGGGAGGCGTTCGTCGCCGCCGGTCGCGATCATCGGTGATCGCAAGAGCGGCACGCTCGTGGTCGCTGCCAGTGACGAGGATTTCGCCCAGATCGAAGAACTCATCCCGACCTTCGACGACGTCGCGCCCTCCAAGGCACTGGATATCCGCATCGTCAAGCTCGAGAACGCCCGCGTCACCGACATCGAGCAGACCATCAACGATCTTTCCTGGGAGCTCCGCTTCGGCAGCGGCTTCTTCTTTGGGCGGGGCAGCCAGCAGGACGAGGACATCCTTGTCACCCAGGTCAACCAGCGCACCAACTCGGTCGTGCTGATCGGCAACGGCGAGCGTCTGGAAACCTTCGAGCGCATCGTCCGCTCGCTCGATGTCCCCGCCGCCAGCGAGACCCAGCGCATCGTCCGCGCCGTCCCCGTCGAGCGTGCCGACCTTCAGGCGGTTTCTCGCTTGGTCGAGCAGTCCCTTTCGAGTCCCAACTGGCGCTCGTGGATGGGTCCGGACCCCGACGGCGTGGATATCGAGATCGACCGCCAGCAGCGCATGCTGTTCATCATGGGCTCTCGCCCGCGCGTCGAACTTGCGATCGAACACATCAACGCGATGGATCAGGCGGCGACGGGTGAGGGGCACGTCATCCAGTCGATCCCGCTTCAGTTTGCCCGGGCCGACCGGGCCGCGCGCAGCCTCGAGCGGTTCTTCGACCAGCGCGCTCGCGCAGAGGGCAGGCCGGGTGACGAGGTGGCCATCATCGGCTCTCAGGACGGCAACCTGCTGATTATCTCCGGCCCCCAGGAGAGCATCGACACGGTGATGGGCCTCATCGATCAGATCGATCAGCCCGAGCTGGGCGACGACCGCCTGATCGAGGTCTACACCATCAAGAACGCCGAGGTCCGCGAGGTCGCCAGGGCGATCACTCAGACATTTCCAAGCCGGCGTCCGGACGAGCGCGTCATCGTCACCCCTCAGGAAGCCACCAACACCATCATCGTGTCGGCGCCAGACACCATGTCGCCCCAGATCGAGCAGTTGATCGCGCTGCTCGACAGCCCGCCGAGCACCGACGACATCACCTTCGTCAGCGTCCCGCTCGAGAAGGCCCGCGCCGCCGACATCGCCCGCACTCTCGAATCCAGCCTGCCTGAGAATCTCAAGATCCAGATCACGGCGGTGGATCGGTCGAACTCGCTGCTGCTGACCGGCTCGATCGAGACGATCGAGCTTGTGCGGGCGCAGATCGAAGCGCTCGATACTGCGCCGCCCAAGATCATGCAGGACTTCAGGCGGTTCGAGATCGAGCACGCCCGCGCGGGCGAGATCTATTTCACCCTCAGCCGCCTGCTCCAGAACCGCACACTCGGCCCCAACGAGGTTCGTCCGAGCCTGGACTACCTCATCGATGAGAACGCGATCGTCGTCAGCGCAACGCCCGAGCAGATGACCGACATCGAGAAGATCATCGGAGAGCTCGACACGCCCAGTGACGTCAGCCGAACGACCGAGTTCGTGAAGCTCCGCTTCGCCGAGGCAGAGACCGTCCGGCGCGTGCTCGAGATTTTCTACGGCAGGTTCGCGCCCGAGTCGGTCAGCGCCGAGGCTCGAAGCGTCACCATCGTCACCGACACGGCGACGAACTCGCTGGTCATCAGCGCCTCTGAGGATTCCTGGGTTGGCATCCTCGCCTTGCTCGAGAAGGTTGACACCGAGGCCTACGACACGACCCGCCAAATTGAGGTCATCCCTCTTGCCCATGCCGACGCCACCAGCGTCGCCAAGGCCCTGAACGACGGCTTCGGCTCACAGGTCCGGCGTCAGATCGAAGCGGAGCGTGCCCGAGGTGGCGCGGACCGCAACCGCGGCGATGGCGGACGCGAACAACCGATCCGACTCCCCGATGTGATCGTTTCCGGCGACGACCAGACGCCGACGGTCTCCGCGGAGCCGATGACCAACTCGCTCATCATCTTTGCCGACCGCGACGACCTGGCCCGCATCCGGGCAATCGTTGAGCAACTCGACCTGCCCGACATCCTCCGCCTGCCCCCGCCCCGGGTGATCCCCCTCGAGGGCGGCAGAGCGAGCGAGCTGGCGACCGCCGTCCGCGAGGCGTTCAGCAACCTCATGCCCCGCCAGGGCTCCAGCCGCGGCGTACTGATCTTCGGCGACGACGCCTCCAACACCATCATCGTCCGCGCCGAAGACGAGCCGTTCGAACAGATCGCCGCGCTGGTGCAGACGTTGCAAGGCCATGTGGACACGAGCAGGCTGAGTTCGCGCGTGTTGCGGGTCAGCAGCATGCCCGCCGCGCGCCTGCGGGACACAGTCTTGCGGACGTTTCGCCCGGTGGCCCAGCAGGCGGGCGAGCAGTTGACCGTCGAGGTCGAGCGCCAGTCAAACGCGCTGGTCATCGCCAGCTCCGAACGTATATTCCACGAGATCGAGAGCCTCGTCGAAGATCTCGACGCCGGCTTCGAGGGTGTCGGTGGCGCGGGCGGCCTGGGTCAGAGCGTGCTCATCATCGACATCGAGCACAACACGCCCGAGCAGGTCCGCCAGATGCTCAATCAACTGGGTGTCACCCGTCCGCCGCCACGAGACCGCCCCGGCATCGTCTCTGAGCCCATTACGATCGTGCCCATGCGGACGCGCAGCAGCCTCGCGATCGTCGCCAGCCCCGCCGATGCGGCGACAGTCACCGCGCTTGTCCGTGCGCTCGATGCCGAGCCCGAAGACAGCACCCAGCATGTCCAGGTCGTGCCCCTGCGTTTGGCCGACGCGGGTGCCGTTGTCCGCACCTTGCAGGCGATGCTCTCGACAGAGCCGCAAATGGGTGCTGCACCCGCCCAATCCCTCGCCGAGCACATCCGCCGGCTCTCGATCACGCACCCGGATTGGAACAAGGGCAAGCTCGAGATCGATCTGTCGCTGCCGATCAAACTCACGCCCGATGCGCAGACGAACTCGGTTGCGATCGCCTCCAGCGAGGCGAACGTCAGGGCCCTCACCGACGTCGTCAAGATGCTCGACACCCTGCCCATCGGCGATGCCGTCGTGGTCCGTATCTTTCCCATGAATAATGCCTCGGCGTCGCGCGTCGGCGCGATCGTTGAGCAGCTCTTCCGCCAGGGTGAGGCACTCCGCAGGCTTCCGGGCACGGAGCGCCGTGGCCTGCCGCCGACTGTCACCGGGCAGGCCCTCGCCGGCGAGATCTCGGCGACCGTCGACGATCGCACCAACTCACTTATCGTCGCCGGGCGCGAGGAGGCTGTTGCCTTCGTCGAGACCCTCATCGCCCAACTCGATTCCGACGAGATCGCGAGCTGGATCGAGCCGGTCATCATCCCCCTCGAGCACGCCGATCCGGTGAAGCTCTCCCAAACCCTCAACGATGTGCTTGTGCGCGGCCTGCGAGCCCCCCCGGAGGCCCTGGGAATCCAGCAGCAGATCGCCCGCCTGCGCATCGTCCGCGACGGAGGCGACCCGTCGGGCGTGGAGGCCGACATCTTTGCACCCATGACCGGCCTGGTGATTACCGCCGAGGAACAACTCAGTTCGCTCATCGTGGTCGGCTCGCCGAACAACCTGCTGGTGGTCCAGGAGCTGGTCTCGATGTTGGATGTCGAGGCGGCCGGCGCTGGCAATGAGGTCCGCGTCTATCCGCTGGAGCACGCCGCCGCCGATCGTGTCGCACAGACACTCCGGAGCATATTCCAGGAGCGTGAGCGTGCGGGCACCATCCGCGCCGAAGACCGCCTGATCGTCTCCTCGGACATCCGCACCAACACGCTGATCGTCTCGACCAGCCCGCGCAGCGTCGAGATCCTCGAGAGCCTGCTCACGACCCTGGATAGCGCCGATGCCAAGGAGTCCGTCGGCGTCCATGTGCTGCATGTGCCCGACACCGACGTCCGCGAACTCGCGGGGATCATCGAGAGCCTGATGCGCGAGCGGATCGCCGCGGTCCGGCGCTCGGGCGTGCCCGAGAGCCCCTCGGACGCATTCAGCGTCGAGGCCTCGCCCGCGAACAACTCTCTGATCATTGCCTCCAGCGACGAGAATCTCGAGGTCGTCAAGGAGATCATCGCCACGCTCACCAGCGATGAGTTCACCGATCGCGGCGACCTCATCACGGAGATGGTCTACGTCAAGAAGGGCCAGGCCGACGAACTCGCCCAGGCAATCGACGAACTCTACGTCCAGCGCGAGAACGAGCGTCGCGGCGAGCGTGCGGTCAACGTCATCGCCAACGAACGCCTCAACGTCCTGATCGTCACCGGCACCGCCGAGGATATCGCGAATATCCGTGAGATCGTCGATAGTTTTTCGGATGCCGAGGTCACCAGCGAGCAGGAGATCCGGCGCATCGAACTCACCACCGCCAACGCGCTGGAGGTCGTCAACCTCATCGAGCAGGTCCTCGCCGGGCGCAACATCGGCGGCAACCGCATCACCAGCGCCGGTCAGGTCACCAAGATCAACTTCTACCGCTACAAGCTCGAAGAGGGCCTAAGGGAAGCGGGCGAGATGGGTGACGAGATCAAGACCGTCGCCGAGATTGACGATGTCCTTCGCCAGCAGATCCGCCTGACGCCGGATCTTCGAACCAACTCGGTCATGATCGTGGCACCGCCCGAGATCATGCGCCTCATCATCGAGATCATCGAAGATCTCGACACCACCACCGCCGGCAATCGAGATATCGAGATGTTCCGTCTCGTAAACGCCGACGCTTTCGCGATGGCCGAGGTGCTCAGCGATCTGTTCAGCCTCCGCCAGGACGGCAACGCGTTCGTGCTGATCCCCACGCCCCTCATCGGGCCCGATCCCTTGAACGATGATCCCGAGGGCCAGGGGATGTTCGGCGGGCAGACCGTCACGCCCGTGCCCGACCAGCGCCAGGAACTGTCCATCACGGTTGACCCGCGGACCAACACGCTGCTGGTCTCCGGCACCGCCGAGTATCTCGAGCTCGTGCGCCGCGTGGTCACCGAGCTCGACACGATCGAAGCGACCGAGCGCGAGCGCCTGGTCTACGACCTGCGCAACGCCAAGGCCGACGATGTCGAGGAGACCCTGCGCGATTACTTCGAGTCCGAGGCCGACCGTATCCGCCAGACGTTGCGGCCTGAGCAGATGGGCTCGCTCGCGCGCCTGCTGGAGCAAGAAGTCACCATTGTCGGCGACGCCAAGTCCAACAAGCTCGTCGTCAGCGCCTCGCCCCGCTACATCGACACCATCCGCGGCATCATCGAAGAGCTCGACGCCGCCCCGCCCCAGGTCATCATCCAGGTCCTGCTCGCGGAGGTCACCCTCGACCGCTCCAACACCTGGGGCATGGATCTGCGGGTGGGTCCACTGGGGGGCGATGCCTATCTATTCAGCTCCACGCCTGCCGGCGGCGCGATCTCCACCGCGCTGGGACTGCCCACCTTCAGCGTCGCGTCCGATGACTTCGGCCTGCTCATCCGAGCCCTGGAAGAACAGGGGCGTCTGGAAGTGCTCAGCCGACCCTCGGTCACCGTCAATAACAACGAGCGTGCCACGATCAACATCGGCGACAACATCGCCATCGTCGACAGCACCACGACGTTCGAGAGTACCACAAATGCCAACGTTATTCGGCGCGATGTCGGTGTTTCCATCGAGGTCACGCCCACCATCAGCTCCGACGGCTTTGTCCGCCTCGAGATCAAGCCCGAGATATCCAATCTCACAAACCGCTCCACCCAGGTCTCTCAGGGCATCGAGGCGCCCATCATCGCGCAGCGCACCGTCGAGACCGTCGTCACCATCATGGATGGCCAGACCATCGTCATCGGAGGGCTCATCCAGTACACCCTTGAGGACCGCAAGACCAAGGTCCCCTTCTTCGGGCACATCCCCATCATCGGAAAGATGTTCCAGACCGACCAATACACCGATGTTCGCACCGAGCTGCTCATCATTCTCACGCCCAAGGTCATCCGCGGTGCAGGCGGCACCAGCGCCCATCGCGCACTCAGTGAGCGGGCCATCAATGAGACCTCCGCCCAGGCCGCCATCCGTGACATGCTCCGCAGGGGCATCTCCGAGGACATCGAGCGAGCGACCGATCCGCTGCTCGACGCCAAGCCACTTTCCGAGGAGCCCCGAAGCCTCCAAGAACCCGAGGGCCTGCTCGTGAAGCCCGCCTCGCTCGATATTGCTCCGCCCCCTGAATAACCCCCCGGAGACGACTTTGATCCGGCCAGTCATCCGATTCACGCTGTTTCTCGTGGCTCTCACGCTCGCGTCATGTGCGACCGACGGCACGTCCAACGTAGAGGTCCCCACGAAGCCCCTGCACGCAACGCCGGGCCTTGCGCCCGAGTACCTGCTCAGCTCTGTCGAGCCCCCCTCCGACAAGAACCACGACGACTGGCCGGACATATTCCACGTCGTCATGTACCTCTTCCGCCAGGATTCCAGCCAGCCCCAGGCCTTCGAGGGCACCTTCGAGTTCCGTATTTATAATCTGAACCAGACCTTAATACACCGCTGGATCGTCGGTCCAGACGACGCGCCGGGCGCCCTCGGCGTGCGCAGCGGCCTCACCGGATACTCGTTCTGGCTCGAAATGCCGCCCCCAGAGCTCGACGACTGGTTTCCCGACCGGGTTCTCGTCGAGACCAAGTTCCTCCCTCAGGACGGGCAACCGCAGATCGCGCGCACGGTCCTCATCGCCTTCCGGATAAAGTAGCTGCGCCCCAATAGGCGTTCGCGTTACCAAGCCGAAATCCGGTTCGAGAGAAGAGAGGACAACTCCCATGCGACGATTGGCCAGTCTCATGTTGACCCTCGCCGTCGCGGCCTGCACCACCGCCCAGGAAATGGTCAAGGTCGACCCCAAGCTCCCGACCTACGAGAGGGTTCGGGGCGTCGATGGCAGCGTCAAGAGCATCGGCTCGGACACACTCAACCAGGCGATGGGCTACTGGGCGGAGCTCTTCAAGCGTTTCTACCCCAACGTCACCGTCGAGATTGAGGGCAAGGGCTCCTCCACGGCTCCGCCGGCACTCATCGAGGGCCAGGCGCAGTTCGGCCCCATGAGCCGCCCGATGAAGCGGAGTGAGGTCGATGCGTTCGAGGCTAAGTTCAAGTTCAAGCCCACGGCGCTCAAGGTCGGCATCGACGCGCTCGCCGTCTTCGTCCACAAGGACTGTCCGCTCGAAGAGATCAGCCTGGACCAGATCAGGGCCGTCTTCTCGGTGGATTCGCCCGAGCTCACCTGGGGCGACCTGGGCGTCACCGACCCGCGCTTCCGCGCACGGCGCATCAGCCTCTACGGTCGCAACAGCGCCAGCGGCACCTACGGCTTCTTCAAGGAGGTCGGCCTCGCCAAGACCGACTTCAAGGCGACCGTCAAGGAGCAGCCCGGCTCGGCCGCCGTCGTCCAAGGCGTCGCACGCGACCCGTTCAGCATCGGCTATTCGGGCATCGGGTATGTCACCCCCGACGTCAAGGCCCTCAAGGTCACCGACGGCTTCATGCCCGCCGCCGAGCCGACGTTCGACAACTCCATCAGCGGCGACTACCCCCTCGCCCGCTTTCTCTACGTCTATGTCAACCTCGACAAGCGTGTCGGCCTCGACCCGCTCCGCGAGGAGTTCATCCGCCTCATCCTCTCCCGCCAGGGCCAGGAGGCCGTTATTCGTGCCGGATATTTTCCTCTGCCCGGCGCGATCGCCAAGGAGCAGGCAAGCCAACTCGGCTTGGACTACGCTCTGCTCGAAGACAAGTAGGAACTCGGGCGGCGTGACGCAGAGCCCGTGCTGAACACCCTGGTATCAGATGCCCGAGCCAAGCACGAAAAACGCACGCAGGACCCGTGCGAGCGTCCATTTTTGGGACAAGACCGCCGAGCGCGTCATCACCCTCGGCGGCGTCCTCGTGCTCGGCGCAGTCCTGGCCATCTGCATCTACCTCGCCTACGTCGTCAGCCCCCTGTTCGCCAGCGGCAGCGCCACCCAGCAGCACCAGGCCGGCGTCGCCTTCCAGCAAGAACCCGTCGCCGTCTTTATCGACGAGTACCTCCAGGCTTCCGCCACACTCTCTGACGACGGCGTGCTCACGACCGTTCTTCTTGCCACCGGCGAAGCCATCGACCAGCGCTCCGTAATTCCCGCGGGTCGCGAACTCACCAGCATCGCGCGCTTGCCCGGGCTGGGGCTCGCCGTCATCGGCCTCGACGACGGCTCGCTCGTGCTCGCCGATATCTCCTTCCAGTCACTCCTGCTCAGTTCCGAACAGGTCGAAGAACTCTCGCAAGATCCAGCCCTCGCTTCCTCGCTTGGCGAGCTTGCCCCAGGCGGATCCGTCCCGGCCCCCGCCGACATCGTCCGACGACTGTTTGCCGACGCAGCCGACGCCCCCCCCGAAAGCGCCGGTGGGCTCATCGAGGCCATCGAGACCGACCGCGATATCGAATACCGGCTCACGACCCTGCGCATCGACGCTAGCGAGCCCATCCCCGCCCCTCTTGGCGAGGGCGCAGCAATCCACGTCGCCATCGCCCAGACTGCAACCGGACGCGTCCTCGCACAGATCCGCGCCGACGGCTCGGCGATGCTCCACCGCATCATCGAACGCCGTCCCCTCGGCGGCGGACCCGTCCGCAGACGCTTCCTCACACGTCCCATCGAACTGGACTCCATCCCCGACGCTCTGTATGTCCTCGCCAGCGGCCACGACGCGCTCGCCATTACCCGCGACGGCACCGCCTTGCGATTCGCGCCAACCGAAGGCGCAAGCGTCAACTCGCCGCTCGTGCTCATCGAGACCGCCCGCCTCGTCCCCGAGGGCAGATCCATCACCGCCTCGGCCCTGCTCACAGGCGCTCGCACCGTCTTGGTCGGCGACGACAAGGGCCAGGTCCACGCCTGGTTCGTCGATAAGGATCCGAACGCGACCACCGCCGACCACCGGCGACTGATCCGCTCGAACACCTACACCATCGGCGATGCGCCTGTGACCAGCATCACCGTCAGCGGGCGCGACCGCGTCTTCGCGGCAGCCGCGGAGAACGACCGCGGACGCCTCATCCACGCCACCAGCGCCAAGCCTATCGCCTCGATCGATCTGGCCCACCCCGCGGCCTGGGCGATCAGCCCCAAGGGCGACGCCCTCGTTGCGATCGACGCGGGTGCGACCATGCGCACATGGTCCATCGACGGCGCGTTCGCCGGCGCAAGCCTGAAGTCGCTCTTCGGCCCCATCCTCTACGAGGATTCCAAGGATCCCACGAGCGCCTCGTATGTCTACCAGTCCTCGTCGGCCAGCGACGACGCCGAGGCGAAGCTCAGCCTCGTCCCGCTCATCTTCGGCACGCTCAAGGCGACGGTCTTCGCGATGCTGTTTGCCGCGCCCATCGCCGTCCTCGGCGCGCTCTACACCAGCGAGTTCATGCAGCCGCGAACGCGGCGCTACGTCAAGCCGACTATCGAGCTCTTGGCCACCCTGCCCAGCGTGGTCCTCGGCTTCGTCGCCGCCATGATCGTCGCGCCCTACGTCCGCGACCACCTGCTCGCGATCATCCTCCTCGCCGTCGCGGTCCCGGCCTCGGTCTGGATCGCGGCTACCGCCTGGCGCTCGGCTCGCCCCGCCGATCGCGCCGCAGAATCCGGCGGCGTCCGAACCCTCGGCGTCCTCGCCATGCTCGCCATCGCCACCCTCGCAACAGTCCTGCTCGCCCCATCCATCGAGCGACTCGTCTTCAGCCCCACCCGCACCGACATGCTCCTCATGGGCGGCGCGGTCGAGCCGGTCGAACCCGAGAACATCCCTGAATGGGTCGGCAGCCGCCAAGCACTGTCGCCCAGCGAGCAGCGCCGCCTCGCCTGCGACGGCTTCGCGTACCAATCCAATCTCGGCGTCGTCCGACCCATCGACCCCGCCGCCGATATTAATCACGACGGCGTCGCCGACGAAACGGACATCGCTCGATTCGCCCAGCTCCACGGCGCGCGCGATCGCGCCGCCGATTCCGATACCGACGGCGACATCGACGCCGAGGACATCGTGCACTTCGCCCAACGCGTCCAGCGCCACGCCGAGCTTGATGAGATGATCCGTCGCGAGAGTCTGGATCGCGCCGGGCTCATCCGCTGGCTCAACGGCGAGATTCGCAGCCAATACCCCGGCTGGGCCATGATCCTCGTGCCCGTTTTCGTCTTGATAGCCCTGGTTATCCGCGGGCGAATCCGGCGCGCCCGCGTTCAGGGCGGCGCGACCCCCGGCGGCCTGCTCGGCGCGACTGTCTCCATGCTCATCGCCCTGGCGCTGGCCATCGCCCTGGCCCTCACCCTCGCCTCGGTTCTCTCAACGATGTGCATCGACCCGCGCGACTCCATCCTCGGCCCGTTCACCCAGCGCAACACCCTCGTGGTCGCCATCGTCATGGGCGTGGCGATCATTCCCATCATCTACACCATCAGCGACGACGCCCTGCGCAGCGTCCCGGATTCGCTCCGCCTGGCCTCTCTGGGCGCGGGCGCGACGCCCTGGCAGACCGCCGTTCGCGTCGTCCTGCCCGTCGCGGGCTCGGGCGTCTTCAGCGCCTGCATGATCGGCCTGGGGCGAGCCGTGGGCGAGACCATGATCGTCCTCATGGCCACCGGCAGCACGCCCGAGATGTCCGCGAACATCTTCTCCGGCTTCAGAACGCTCGCCGCCAACATCGCCATGGAACTGCCCGAGGCTCCCAAGGACGGCACGCTCTACCGCGTCCTGTTCCTGTGCGGCCTGGTCCTGTTCCTGATCACCTTCGCCATCAACACTACCGCTGAGATCATCCGCCAGCGATTCCGCAAGAGGAACGCGGCACTATGACCAAACAAGTCGAGACCAACCAGGCCGACCTCGCCACAGCCCCCATCGCCCGGCGCGCCGGCGCAACCCACGACGGCGGCGCGATGGTCTGGCTCCTTGCGCTCGCACTCATGGTCGGCGTAGCGCTCATCGTCTCGCTCATCGCCCTGATCACCTACCACGGCACCAAGACCTTCTGGCCCAGGGCCATCGAGCACGTCGTCGTCGCATCCACCGCGTTCGATCCGCCCCTCGATGGGTCGAGTGAGTTCCTGGGTATCAAGGTCCGCGACGAGACCTACGAGCCCAACTACGAAAGAGCCGAAGGCCTCCAGAGCCTCATCGACGCCGGCGCGCTTTCGCCGACCACGCTGAGCGACGCCGGCCTGCTTACCCGCCGCCTCTATCTCGTGGGCAACCGCGAGCTCGACGGCGTCTCGTTCCGCTGGGTTGATCTGCACACGATCCAGGACAAGCTCTATCCCGACGACGCGTTGCTCTTCGAGCGCACCGATTGGGGCGTGTTCCTGGGCAAGCCCGAGGCCGCGGTCCACCAGGGCGAGCGCATCGACCTCAGCGGCGCAGACGCCGCCGATCGCATCAACGACCTCATCCGCGATGCAAGAGGGCGCACGCGCGAGATTGAGCGCCTGGAGCGTGAGCAGAGCGCGCCCATCAATCGCGAGATCAAGTCCCTCGCACTCGATCGCACCCGTGTTGAGCTGAAGCGCACCGATAGCGCTCATTCCGCCGCCAAGCCGCTCCCAACCTGGGCCTGGGCGCTCGCGCTGTCGCTAGGAATCGCCGGTCTCGCATGGGTCGCTCTCTCCGCCTGGCGACGCCGCCTCAGTGATCCGCCGCCCGAGCCCCGCTTGTTCGCCCGCTTCATCTCGGTCGCTGCCATCGCACTCCTCTTCCTGTGTTGGCTCGAGAATCCCTGGGCAAACGCGGCGCCGAACGACGCCGAGATCGACCAACGCCTCACAGAGATCGACACCCGTGTCCAGGAACTCCGCGAGCAAGGCGCAGCGGCTGAGGACGAGATCGCCGAACTTCGCGCCGCCGACGCCGCCCACCGCATCATCATCACTGAACTCGCGACCGGGCGCTTCGCCCCTGCGGAGCAGTCAACGCCCGACGTGCCGATGCGCGTCAGCCAGATCGTCCGCGTCGTCCCGGCCAACACCCTCTCGCTTGCCGGCAAAGTCGGCGTCTATCTCAGCCGCTGGCGCGAGTTCCTCACCGCCCAGCCGCGCAACGCAAACACCGAGGGCGGCGTGCTGCCGATCATCATCGGCACCGTCACCCTCACGATGCTCCTCACCGTCTTCGTCGTCCCCCTCGGCGTCATCGCCGCGATCTATCTCCGCGAGTACGCCAAGCAGGGGCTTCTGGTCAGCATCATCCGCATCGCGGTCAACAACCTCGCGGGCGTCCCCAGCATCGTCTACGGCGTCTTCGGTCTGGGGTTCTTCTCCTACACCATCGGCAAGTACCTCGACACCGGCCCCGCATCTACCGCGACGCGCCCGGCGTGGTGGCTCATCTTCGCAACCGGCGCGATCATCCTCGCTCTCGCGCTCAGCCTCGCCGCCGGCGCGGGCAGGGCCGATCGTTCCGCCTTGGCCCGGCGTGCGGTTCCGGCGCTGTGGCTCGCCGCCGGCGGACTCGCCCTCTGGCTCATCGCGACCACGCCCTACTTCTCCGGCTTCTTCCGCGCCCAGGCCGAACTCAACAGCCCGACGCTCGGCACTGGCGGCATCCTCTGGGCCTCCATCACCCTTGCCCTGCTCACCCTCCCGGTCGTCATCGTCGCGACCGAAGAGGCCATTTCCGCCGTCCCCCGCTCCATGCGCGAGGGCTCGTTCGGCGCGGGCGCAAGCCGCTGGCAGACCGTCCGGCGCATCGTCCTGCCCGGTGCCCTGCCCGGCATCATGACCGGCGCGGTCCTGGCCATCGCCCGAGGCGCGGGCGAGGTCGCCCCGCTGATGCTCGTCGGCGTGCTGTTCTTTGCCCCGGAACTCCCCGTCGACGGCGAGTTCCCCTACCTCCACGCCGAGCGCAGCTTCATGCACTTGGGCTACCACATTTATGAGCTGGGCTTCAAGAGCGCCGACGCCGAGGCCTCGCGTCCCCTAGTCTGGACGACGACGCTGCTGCTCTTGTCGATCGTCATGGCCCTCAACCTCGCCGCGTTCATCCTCCGAGCCAGAATCAGGGGTCGGCGGAGCGGCGCCGTCTGAGCCCCATACCATCCGCCCCCGCCAGATACAGCCATGGACGAAACCCTCATCCAAAGAGAGTTGGAGCAGACCACGCTCCCCCATACCCGGGCCCAGGACGCCGAGGCGTCGCTGCTCGACCGCATCCGCGCCGGGCATATCCCGCAGCCGGCGGTCCACGCCGACATCCACGCCGCCGACCCCGTCCTTCAGATCCAGAAGTTCAACCTCTACTACTCCAAGGTCCGTGCGCTCTTTGACGTCACCATGTCCATCCCCGCCGGCATGGTCACCGCCATCATCGGCCCCTCCGGTTGCGGCAAGAGCACCCTGCTCCGCTCGGTCAACCGCCTCAACGACCTCATCGACGGCGTTCATATCCAGGGCGACATCTTCCTCCAGAACCGCTCGGTCTACGAACGAGGCGTCGACGTCATCGACCTCCGCAAACGCATCGGCATGGTCTTCCAGAAGCCAAATCCCTTCCCCATGTCCATCTTCGAGAACGTCGTCTATCCCCTCCGCATCGATGGCGAGCGACGCAAGAATGTCCTCCGCGACGCCTGCGAGCGTGCCCTCCGATCCGCCGCCCTCTTCGACGAGGTGAAAGACCGCCTCAAGGCCTCCGCCCTGGAGCTTTCCGGCGGGCAGCAGCAGCGCCTGTGCATCGCCCGCGCCATCGTCGCGGACCCCCAACTGCTCCTGCTCGATGAGCCCTGCTCGGCGCTGGACCCCATCGCGACAGTCGCCATCGAAGAACTCATCCGCAACATCGCAAAGCGCTACAGCGTCATGATCGTCACCCACAACATGCAGCAGGCCTCGCGCGTCAGCCACTTCACCGCCTTCATGTACCTCGGTCGTCTCCTCGAGTTCGGACCCACCACCCACCTCTTCGGCACGCCCACCCTCCGCGAGACCGAGCAGTACGTCACCGGGCGCTTCGGATAACGCCCTAATCACACCCGAATCCTCGTCCCTCACCGGACTCTCGTCCTTGTAAGACCGATACCTCCGGCTACGATTGTCCACGCCCGCGAACCCGGTCAAAGAGGCCCTCCAATGGCCCTGTGAGCTTCCAGATGAGCGTTTCGCCCCGTTCGGTACCCGCGTCGGTCAATGGCTGGAACGCGGAGTTCCTCGACGACGCGTACGCCCGATATCAGCAGAATCCCGACTCGGTCACGCCGAGCCAGCGCGCGTTCTTCCAGGGTTTCGATCTCGCCGGCGGCTCGCCCTCTGGCGATGGCAGCGCCGGTGCCGCCAGCCACTTCCAGGCATCGGTCGGCAACCTCATCGAGGCCTACCGCACCGTCGGGCACATCGCCGCGAAGCTCGACCCATTCGGCAGAACCAACGAGCCCCCTCACAACCTCTCGCTCGAGTACCACGGGCTGAGCAGCGCCGACTACGACCGTGCCGTTGACGCCACCCACGTCGGACTCGACGGCGAGGTCACGCTCAGACAACTCGAAGACCACCTCAAGGAATGCTACTGCGGATCCATCGGCGTCGAGGTCATGCACGTCACAAACGACGAGGAACGCCAGTGGCTTCTCGACCGCTTCGAGCGCGGCGTCGATCGCTCGCCCCTCACCAAGGGCGAGCAGATGCACCTCCTCCAACAACTTCTCAACGCGGAGCACTTCGAAATATTTCTTGGCAAACGCTACCCCGGCGACAAGCGATTCAGCCTCGAGGGCTCCGAGTCGCTCATCCCCTTGCTCGACCGCATCCTCGAGCATTCCACCGACCTCGGCGTCGAAGAGTTCGTCATCGGCATGGCCCACCGCGGCAGGCTCAACGTCCTCAACAACATCCTCGGCAAGACCCACGAGCAGATATTCACCGAGTTCGAGGACTCCTGGGATATCGACTTCGCCGACGGCGGCGGCGACGTCAAGTACCACCGCGGCTACTCGGGCCAACGCACGTTCCGCAACGGCCAGACCCTCCAACTCGCACTCGCGTCCAACCCCAGCCACCTCGAGTTCGTCAACGGCCTCGTTCTCGGCAGATGCCGCGCCAAGCAACGCCTTCGGGGCGACGTCGAGCGCAAGCGCGTCGTCCCGCTCCAGCTCCACGGCGACGCCGCTCTCCCGGGCCAGGGTGTCGCCGCCGAGGCCCTCAACCTGTCCCTGCTCGACGGCTATTCCGTGGGTGGCGCGATCCACGTCGTCGTCAACAACCTCATCGGCTTCACAACCTCGCCCGCCGATTCGCGCTCCAGCCTCTACTGCACCGACATCGCCAAGTTCATCGAGGCCCCGGTCCTGCACGTCAACGCCGAGGACCCCGAGGCCGCCATCGCCTGTGGGCACTTCGCCATCGAGTACCGCCAGCGCTTCCAGAAGGACTTCTTCATCGACCTCGTCTGCTACCGCAAGTACGGGCACAACGAACAGGACGAGGCCGCCTTTACCCAGCCCATCCTCTGTTCGCTCATCAAGGACAAGCCGTCGGTCCTCTCGGCCTACGCCAACCGCCTGCTCGAACAAGGCACCATCGGCGACAAGGACATGAAGGCCATCCACGACAACCTCAACGAGGCCCTCAACGAGGCCCAGCGCATCGCGAGTGAGAAGCCGCACGACCCCACCATCGACCCCGGCAGCGCGCGCTGGGCCGGCGTCCGTCACGACTTCATCCACGAGCAAGCCGAGACCGCCGTCAGCGAGGACGCGCTCAAGGAAGTCTGCGCCGGTCTCGCCAAGGTTCCCGGAGGATTCAAGGTCCACCGCAAGCTCCAGCGCCTCCTCAAGGAGCGGGGCGAGCTCCCAACCACACGCCAGATCAGCTACGCCGACGCGGAGAGCCTCGCCATCGGCACCCTCCTCATCGAGGGCTACCCCGTCCGCCTCACCGGCCAAGATACAGGCAGAGGCACCTTCAGCCACCGCCACGCCGTCCTGTATGACCAGGACACCCAAGAGGCTTTCATCCCACTCAACAACGTCCGCGGCAGCGTCGTCATCTCCGACATGCGGGGCGGACCCAAGGCCTCGCCCGAGAGCCAGGCCCGCCTGTGCGTCCACGACAGCCCCCTCTCAGAGGCCTCCGTGCTCGCATACGAGTACGGCTACTCCCTCGCAGACCCCAACATGCTCGTCATGTGGGAGGCCCAGTTCGGCGACTTTAGCAACGGCGCCCAGGTCATCATCGACCAGTTCATCGCCAGCGCCGAGATGAAGTGGCAGCGCTGGACCGGCCTCACACTCCTGCTCCCGCACGGCTACGAGGGCGCAGGCCCCGAGCACTCCTCGGCACGCCTCGAACGCTTCTTACAACTCTTCGCCGACGACAACATGCAGATCATCTATCCCTCGACCGCCGCCCAGGCGTTCCACATGTTCCGCCGCCAGATGAAGCGATCCTTCCGCAAGCCGCTCATCGTCATGACACCCAAGAGCATGCTTCGCACGCCCACCAGCACGCTCGACGACCTGATCACCGGCACCTTCCACGAGATCCTCGACGACAGCGCATTCACGGGCGACAAGCCCGCCCATGATCCCCAGATCGTCAAGCGCATCGTCTTGGCTACTGGAAAAATCGCCCACGAGCTGACCCAGAGACGCGACGCCCGCGACGACCACACCACCGCGATCGTCCGCATCGAGCAGCTCGCCCCGCTCCACCTCGACCAGCTCCGCACCACCCTCGACCGCTACCCCAAGACCTCGAAGATAGTCTGGGCCCAGGAAGAGCCCCGCAACATGGGCGCATATCTCTTCATCGCAGATAATCTCTGCCGGGCCTGGAGCGGCTCCGACAAGCGCTTCGCCGACCTGCCGTACATTGGTCGCGAGGAGAGCGCTACCCCGGCGTCGGGCTCCAAGAAGCTCGACCGCAACCAGCAAGAGTCCATTCTCGCCGAGGCCGTCGGACCCGCTCCCAAGAAGGCCGGCGACAAGAATCCCAAGCACACGTCCATGTCCGCCGCCTGAGGAACACCATGCCGACCGACATCGTCATCCCATCCGTCGGCGAGTCCGTCACAGAGGGTGTCATCGCCTCGTGGCTCAAGAACGACGGCGACTGGGTCGAGCGCGACGAGACCGTCCTCGAACTCGAGACCGACAAGATCACCGTCGAACTGCCCTCGCCCGCCTCCGGCGTCGTCAAGCAGGGCGCACGCGAGGGCGACACCGTCGACGTCGGCGCAACCGTCGGCAGTATCGACGAGTCCGCCCCCAAGCCCGCTCCAGCAGCCAAGGCCGAGCCGGCGGTCGCAAGCGTCGGCGCATCCGATGGAGGCCCCGGCGCAAGCCCGGGCTCTACTTCAACACCTGCACAGTCCGACAAACCCATGCCTTCCGCTACCCCATCCGCCCCCTCGCCGCGCGTTGACGAAAAATCCAACGGCGACCTCCGCGCGACCCCCCTCGCCCACAAGGTCGCCAGCGAGTACGGCGTCGACCTGCACGACATCCAACCCACCGGCCCGGGCCAGCGCATCCGCGAACAAGATGTCCTCGCCTACGTTCAATCCAACAAGAACGCCCCCCAGCCCGTCGGAAAATCTTCGGCGCCCGCACAGGGCACATCCCGCAGCAGCTCGCGCGAGCGCATGAGCCCCCTGCGCCAGCGCATCGCCGCCCGCCTGGTCGAGGCCCAGCAGACCGCCGCGATGCTGACCACGTTCAACGAGGCCGACATGACCGCCGTCATGAACCTCCGCAAGAAGTACAAAGAGTCCTTCACCAAGAAGCACGGCGTCAACCTCGGCTTCATGGGTTTCTTCGTCAAGGCCGCGTGCAGTGCGCTTCAGGCATTTCCCAAGGTCAACGCCTTCATCGTTGACGATGACGGCAAGCTCGCCGTCGAGACCCACAGCTACTGCGACATCGCCGTCGCCGTCAGCACCCCCAAGGGCCTCACCGTCCCTGTCATCCGCAACGCCGAGACCCTCTCGTTCGCCGGCGTCGAGTCCACCATCAAGGACCTCGCCACCCGCGCCCGCGATGGCAAGCTATCCATCGACGACATCACCGGCGGCACCTTCACCATCACCAACGGCGGCGTCTTCGGCTCCCTGCAATCAACACCAATCCTCAACCCGCCGCAATCGGCCATCCTCGGCATGCACGCGATCAAGAACCGCCCCGTCGAACACCCCGACAACCCCGGCGAGATCGCCCTGCGTCCGATGATGTACCTCGCCCTCAGCTACGACCACCGCATCGTCGATGGATCCGAAGCCGTGAGTTTCCTCAAGCACATCAAGGAGTGCATCGAGGATCCGACGCGGTTGATTCTCGAACTTTGAGCACTGGGCGTGCGGTGAGCCGCTGAAACTGCTTTCAGTGCGTGAACGGCTTGCCCGTCAAGGCTCAAGCACTAGACTACACGAGGAGGTGACATCCATGTGGCGCTCCTCGACAATCATGGCGGCGATGCTCGCCACTCTCGCGCACGCCGATCTTGGCGACGAACTATTCCTTCTCAGAGCCGACGATCACTTCGCCGATCAGCGACTCGGCTACGGAGTCGCGCTCGATCACCAATACGCCATCGTGGGACCATGGAGGGACGACGATATCGGTGAGTTCAATGGTGCCGCGTATATCTTCAACGTCTCGACCGGAGAACAGATTGTCAAGCTGCTTCCCGAGGGAGTCCGTGGCGCCGTTAGTGCGCACTTTGGTCGCAGCATCGCGATCGGTGAAGACTGCTTTGTCATCGGTGCTGCCGGCGAGTTCAGAGGCATGGGCGCTGCCTACGTGTTCGATCGGATTACCTTTGAACAAGTTCTGAGAATTGTCCCAGACGACCGGGCCATAGGCGATCACTTTGGACACGTCGGCGGCATCAGCGGCGGGGTCGCGATCATCGGTCGTAGCGATGACCGAGACAGCCCGGACGGCTCCGGTTCGGCATACTTATACGAGGTTCCCTCAGGTAGGCTGATCCGGAAGCTCTTGCCAGAAGACGACATCCAAGACAACGACTTTGGCAGCTCCTGCGACATTAGCGGCTCGATCGCCATCGTTGGTGCGCGCGGCAGGTATAACGACCATCCGGGGTCGGTGTACCTCTTTGACACGACAACAGGCAAGCAACTCGCCAGAATCGTATCCGATCATCCCACCGCCACTGACCGTTTCGGCGCGGCGGTCGCGATCGACGGCACAACGGTGATTGTTGGCGCTCGTGGCGACGACGAAGCAGATCACTTGGCCGGGGCGGCCTACCTCTACGACGTGCGCTCAGGCGAACTGATCTGGAAGCTCATGCCGGACGACATTGAACGCGGTATGCGGTTCGGGCAGTCCGTCGCAATCAGTGGTTCCACGGCGATTGTTGGAGCCGATTACGACGATGTGCATGGTTCGGCCAGCGGATCGGCATACCTATTTGATATCCGTACAGGTCGTCAAATTGCCAAACTCGTTCCTGAGACCGGTGCCGAGGATGACAGGTTTGGCAATACTGTTGCGATCACCGAGGCCCATGCCCTGGTGGGTGCAAGGTGGCACGATGCCCCTGGCGTTGCGGACGCCGGGGCGGCATATGTGTTTAACGCCAGGCGTTGTCCAGCCGATCTTGACGCCGATCTCGATGTCGATGCCGACGACTTCTTCTACTTCCTTGACCGCTTCGTCGATGGCGATGTTGATGTTTGCGACATGGACGAGGACGGCGATTGCGACGCACAGGATTTCTTCGTCTTTCTCCAGCTCTTTGCCAAGCCCTGCGATTAGACCGCCACAGCGCGGGACAACGCGAGCGAGATCCTGAGCACCGCCCGAACGTTCGCTCAACCAGTGGGCTACCAGCGGTCGATCAACGCCATCCTGCTCTGATCGGTGTACTGATCTGGAAAGGCAATGGTCTCACCTGTCAACTCGCAGAGCGCAGCGTTGACTCGCTCGGCCAGCCGTACGCAGGCTCCAAGGTCTCGCTCTGGCTTGTCACTGCCCGGCAGCACCGGGAACGCGCCCTTTAGAATGGATCGCGCCTCGTCCAAGCTCTCGGGGTGGCGTTGGACGATTGCGAGAACCGTGTCGATCGAAACACCTGTCAACCCGTTGAAATAGACGCCGCTCGCCGCGTGGGGTGCCACAGCCCCGAGCGACTCACCAGTGCCACAACGCGCCAGCGCCTGAACCGCGCGAATGCGGGCGACGTTGGGATTGCGGCTGTAGCCGGGATCTCGCACAATCGCTTCCAGCGCAGGAGCCGCGGATTCATCGCCGATCGTCGCAAGCACCGCACACACGGCGTACCGCGTCTGATCGTGCTCGACCGCCAGAAGCACATCGGCGCGTGAGACAATCTCTTGCGGGCTCTTCTCAGCGAGTATCTCGATGGCCCGGTATCGAACGACGACGTCCTCGTGCTCAAGGAACTCTCTAGCGAGTTTGACGTCCGGCTCGAGCTCAAGTTGCGCCGCGAGACGATCGGCCTCGGCGAGCTCGCGAGGCGATGGCTTCACGGTATTCTGCCCAAGTTCGGCTCCGGCAACGGCTGCGCGGAAGGACTCGAGCGTGCGCTCAGTACTCCCAAGCACCTCTAGATTCTTCGGATCAACGAGAAAATGCTGAGGCCAGCTGCTGATGCCGAATCGGATGGCAACGCGCTGTGCGGCACGGTCCGCCTCGCTGCCCGAAAAGTCCTGAAACAGATACATCCAAACCACATCGTCATAGGAAGACGACAACGCTTCGTCAGAGAGGAGACCCCTCTCCATAACTACGCAATGTGGTCAGTACGTCTTGGTGGAGTAAAGAAAGATCGGCTTGCCCGACCGAAGCGCCTGCGTCCGAGCCTCGCCAAAGTCCATGACCCATGGCGGGCCAACCGGAGGCGTGTGGCTGATGTGTTCGTCAGATTGTGCCGCGACCGAGGTTGTCAGCAGGCCAACAGCAAGAAGCAGGATTGGAGTAGATCTCATTGCTCCTCCCGAGAAGGATGACTGAACCTTGTGAATCTTACCAGAAGCCGAGCTCTTGCACAACCCACCAATCCTCCTGCATCCGATCCCTTTGCTAGAGTCGGACGTTCCGGCGCCGGGATCATCGGTTCGAGCGGACGCGCAAAGAGTTTCGCGAACCGGTCGAGCTCAATCACGTCGAACTTCCATGACAACTACCGCCACCGCCGTCCGACCAAGAGCCCACTCCAGTCAACACCGATCCTCAACCCCCCCAATCCGCCATCCTCGCCATGCACGCAATTAGAAACCGACCCGTCGAGCACCCCGATCAGCCCGCCGACATCGCGCTGCACCCCATGATGTACCTCGCCCTCAGCTACGACCACCGCGTCGTCGATGGGGCCGACGCCGTGAGCTTCCTCATGCACATCAAGGACTGCATCGAAGACCCGACCCGCCTGATTCTCGATATCTGACCTCGGGCACGTCTGCCTCGCAATCCCATCGACCATTGCGCGGCGGTGGGCGGGGCGGTGGCATCCTGCCGCCGATCGCCGAAGGCGAGACCAACCTCCAACCCTCTGTCAACAAACCTCTTACGCCCTATCCTCCCACATGCCTCCCCGCCTCATCGCTCTCATCACAGCCTTCGCCCTCCTGACCCTCCTCGGAGTCGCCGCCTACCTCAATCCCGATTCGCGGGGCATGGGCACCCACGAGCAACTCGACCTCAAAGAATGCACCTTCCTGGTCTCCACGGGGCACCCCTGCGCCACCTGCGGCATGACCACCTCCTTCGCCCACGCCGCCGAAGGGAACCTCCGGGCCTCTTTCCTCGCACAGCCCTTTGGCTTCCTGCTGGCTCTGGCCAGCGCCACCGGGTTCTGGATCGCTCTGCACGTCGCAGTGACCGGTTCCAGGGCCGCACAACCGTTCCGTGTCCTGCTCCGCCCGCGTCAGCTGTGGATGCTCGCGGGGCTCCTCGCCTCGGCGTGGGCGTATAAACTGATCGTCACCCCGCCGCCCAGCCTCTGAGAGCACCCAATGGACCGACGCGCGACCATCCGCCTCCACGCACTCTGCCTGATTGGCGTTGTCGCCTCCCTGTCGGGCTGCCAGCTCGCCGGCTTCATCGCCGTGGCCGTCCAGGAGAGCACCCCCGCCAAGGTCTATGCCGACTACGAGGGGCTGACGGGCAAGAGCTACGCCATCGTTATTGATGCCGACCGCGCGATCCAGGGGCGTTGGCCGAGCCTCGTCACGGATCTCACCCGACTCATCGACGCCGAAATCGGAGCCAACTCCCTCGCCGCCGGGCACGTCCAGCCCGTGGAAGTGGTCCTCTTCCAGCAGACAAACCCCCGCTGGACAGTCATGAGCCGCTCAGAACTCGCCAGCGCCCTCGTTGGCGGCGAGGCCAAGGTCGATCGCATCATCCTCATCGAACTCTTCGAGTTCCGTCTCAACGAGCCCGGCAACCGCCACCTCTGGGACGGCGTCGCCGCAGGGACTGTCGCTGTTCTTGAGACCGACGGTCCCTTCCCGGACGAGTACGCCTACAACCGCCCGATCTCGGTCGGCTTCCCCGACGCCGCCGGCTACGGCCCCGACGAGATGAGGGCAAGCCTCGTCGCCACCGTCCTCGTCCAACGCTTCAGCCAGCGCTGCGCGTGGCTCTTCTATGACCACGAGGAGGAATATGGCATCGCCTACTAGAACAGCTCTCGCCATCGCGATGGCATCGCTCATTCTGACGTCGCTCATCCTTGGCGGTTGCAACATCGTCGGCCCCGCCCTCGTCCTCATCCACGGCCCGCCCTCTTTCCCCGCTGAGCACAGGCTCGACAAGGATCGCACGACCGTCCTGTTCATCGACGACCGCAGCGGCGTCCTGCCAAGGCCCATCCTGGGCCAGCAGATCGCAGAGGTCGCAGAGACCACAATCCTCGCGAAGAACCTCGTCAAGGATCTGATCTCTGCCCGGGGCCTCCGCTTCGTCACACGCCAGGAGAGCCACGACGAGCCGCTCTCGCTGCAGGAGATCGGTCGCGCCGTCGGCGCGGACGTGCTGGTCTGGATCACCATCGACAGCTTCTCGCTCAGCCCCGATGGCCAGACCTTCGCACCGATCTCAGAAACGCGCGTGAAGGTCATCGACGTGACGACCGGCGAGCGTATCTGGCCGCCCGAGCGCGAGGGGTTCGCACGCATCATCCGCATGCCGACCCAGCAGGGAATCGCACCCACGACTCGCGCGGAGAGATTCGAGGCCCAGCAGAATCTCGCCTCCTGGACCGGCATCGGCGTCGCCCAGCTCTTCTTCAAACGCGAGGTCACCGAAGACCGCGGCAGGGGCTAATAAGACCCGGCTCACACCATGCGCATCTGCCACCTGCTCAGCATGGAGATCCCCTCGCCCGCGCTCGAGCGGTCCCTCCCAAATGCCGCGATTCTCGCCTGCAAGCACGCTATCGATAGCACCCCCGAGCACGAACACACCGTCCTGCTCTTCGGCCCGCAGTCCATCGAGGATCGCGCCCTGGCGCTGGGCATCGATACCACCGACCGCATCGCCTGCCCCTCCAACGATCCGGCACGTGCCGAGACCGCGCTGTCGCGCTACCTCCAGCACCGCCCGCTGTTCGACACGCTGACCTGCTGGTCGGAGCGCACCCTCACCCTCTGGCAGCGGGCCGGCTGGATGAGCCTGGACGCCATCGGCGTGATGCTCGGCGATCCGACCGGCGCGCGCGATCTCGACTCTACGCCAGTTGTCACCTTCGACGCGCGCGACGCCGACGCCTGGCGTGCGCGCGGCGCAGACGCCCACCTCGCCGCCTGCCCCCGCGACGCCAACGTGCCCAGCGACGACGATCGCACGCGATGGCGCAACGCACTCGGTGCCGACTCTGGCGAGATCGTGTTCGCCCTGCTCGGCGAGCCCACGCCCAACACCGACGCGCTCTGGGTCTGTTGCATGATGGTCGTCCTCGAGCACGCGGGGATAGGGGTCATCGGGCTGGTGCCCGCCGATGCGTCCGCGTGGTCGCGGGCCAAGCGCGTGCACCGCAACATGCAGTTGCGCAGCCCGCTGGTGCGCCTGGATGGACCGATGCACGAGACCATCGCGATGTGTGATATGGCGATCTGCGGGATCGAAGAAGACAGCCCCTGGCGAGGGGCAAACGCAATGATGATCGAGCGGGCGCACGCGGCGGGCGTTGCGGTGCTCGGTGGGCCGGCGCTCGCCGAACTCGCCGACTATCCGCTCCTGGCGAGAGAACACTGCCTGGCCAGGAGTACGAAGCCGACGGTCGTCGCCGGGCGGGTGTCGGCGTTGGGCGAATCGCGGATGCTGCGTCGCCGGCTCCGGACGAGCCTGATGGAGCACAAGGAGCGGGAGTCGCCGGGGCTCGCCGACACGCTGAGTTCGATCTGGGCGCACGCGCCGGCACGTCGCCGTCCAATGGTTGTAAGTTGAGGGCTTTGTACTTTGAGTCAGCGAAGCGTGTTATTTGTGTGCCTGGGAAATATCTGCCGCAGCCCCCTGGGCGAGGCGATCTTTATTCATAAGGCACATGCGGCGGGCGTCCTGGACGCCATGGACATCGACTCGGCGGGGATCGGGCACTGGCACATCGGCCAGCCCGCGGATCCGAGATCGATCGCGGCCGGGCACCACCACGGCGTCGATGTGGCGAGCATCGCCCGCCAGGTCGAGCACCTGGATATCGAGCGATTCGATCTGCTGCTGGCGATGGACCGAGAGAATCGTCGGGATCTGCTGGACCTCGGCGCACGCGAGTCGCAGGTGCGCCTGATGCGGTCGTTCGATCCGGCGATGGAAGGTGTCCGCGAGCGGGAGTTGGACGTGCCGGATCCGTATCTCGGCGGACGCGAGGGCTTCGAGGCTGTCTTTCAGATGCTGGATGCGGCGTGCGAAGGGTTGTTGAAGTCGTTGGAGGGATGAGCCCGGCGGGTAACAGCCAAGTGCGCTTGGACCTAGACCCGATTGTCGGAGTTGGACCGGAAGCGCGCCCTTTGCTCAGTCGCTCGCACAGACCGGCTCACCGAGGGTCTCGCGAGCCGGTGTCCACATATCACGCCGCGAGCAGGCGCGGCAGCTCGCGCGAGGCGGTCGTCGTGGCGCACTGGTGGCAGGTGCTCGGGTGGGCGATGAGGTAGCCCTGCGCGTGGCTGACGCCCAGACGCCGCAGCGCGAGCAGCTCGTCCACGCGTTCGACGCCCTCGGCGACAACGTTGCACGCGACGCGCCTCGCGAACGACGCGAGCGAGTTGACCAGTTGCTGGCGGATCGGGTCGCGGTCGATGTCGCGGATGAGTTCCCTATCGAGCTTGATCCAATCCGGGCGGATCTCGACGACCCGTCTTAGGTCTTGCGAGCCCGCGCCGAGGTCGTCCAGAGCGATCTGGAAGCCGCGTCTGCGCAGGGTCTTCGCGGCGTCGCGGATCGTCGCCGTGTCGGCGTGGGACTCGGTGATCTCGATCACGACGCGAGAGGGTTGGTGCGTGGGGCGAACCTCGCTATCGATGCGCTCTGCGACGCCGGCTTCGGCCAGGGCATCGGGCGAGAGGTTGAGAAACAGCAGGGCGCTCGTCGGCCAGGGCTTCGCCCGCGACATGATCCGCCGGCGGGCGACGGTCTCAAGCGAGGGGAGCAGGCCCAGGGTGGCGGCGGCGGAAAACATCGCCGACGCGTCCGGAAATATTTCCGTATCGGCGGGCCTTGTCAGCGCTTCGAGTCCGATGACCTTCAGCTCGCCCAGATCGATGATGGGCTGGAAGTAGGTCTCAATCGCCGAGTCGCGGATGAGCCCGAGGAGCCCTCCGGCCCCCTCGGGCGTCTCCGCTCGTCGGCGACGCTTTGACGTTTCTGGTCTGTACATGTCTCTCCCGCCGGGCGGCCGAAGGCTCCCGAGTGAGAGGATCGGGCCGACACCGGGACGCGATTGGGGTTGGCAAGGGTGTTGGTGGGTTTGGGAGTTGGGTGGCGACCGGCTGGTACGCCTAGTGGGGGTGTGGCGGGCGCTTCTCGGGCCGGCGTTGGCCCAGAGGTCCGGATAGGGCGACCAGGAAGGGCCTAGTCGAAGCGGAAGACGCCCTTGCGGAAGCCGTAGAGATAGGCCACGACGGTGGTCAGCAGGAAGAACAGGATGCGGAACAGCCAGGTGAGGCGCTCGGGACCCTCGAAGTCGTGGAAGGTGGCGGCCCAGGGGTACAGGAAGATGATCTCGACATCGAAGACCAGGAAGACCATGGCGATCAGGTAGAACCGGACGTTGAAGCGCTTTCTGGCCGTACCGATCGGGTTCATGCCCGACTCGTAGCTCATGCCCTTGATCCTGCCTTGGCGGGAGGGCCCGAGCATTCTCGACAGGACGACGGTTGCGATGGCGAACGTGACGCCCATCAGGATGACGATGGCAAGAGGGACATAGCTGGCAAGGTCGGTCATGGGGGCACGATGGTAGGGAGGGGGGAACGAGAAGTGGCAGAGTGACAAAGTGGCCGGAGAGCGTGTGGGGGTGGGCTGCCAGTTCGGCAGGTGGCGAGGGAGGTGCGGGTTGCTGGTGTCAGTTGTGTGGGGGGAT
>CBDVAM010000012.1:0-51511 GCA_965371965.1 uncultured Phycisphaerales bacterium | reverse complement strand
CTCCGATCCTCGAGCAACGACGCGATCATCAACGAGGATCTCGGCGCGAAATCCCAGGCCCCAATCAACCTCACCGTCTTCGATATGACGGTTTCTGTGCCGGATGATGAGTTGTGGGTGCCCATCGCTGCTCGTGGTCACGCCCTTGATGAGCCCAGCAACCGCCTTGCGTGCGGCAGGGGTGTCATATGGCACGATGTGATCCTCGATCGACCCAACGATCTCGATCTGGCCGAGACTTCCTCGCCAGACAACGCGTGCGTTGGACATGTCGATGTCATACTTGGTTGAGTCGTTCCTCACATATTCCACGCCCACGAGGATCTCGCCCTCAAGATCGACCATCCCGGCCGGGAACGGGCCAAGGGTCTCCCCGCTGTGGGAAGGCTCCGAACTCAACCAGCGATCGTACGGCGAGGCGACGATCCACCGAGATCCACCTCGATCCCGCAAGCGGAACATCCAGTCGTTGGGCTTTGCGAACATGGTTGTCTGACCGAGCAGCGGCTGGATGAATAGTGGGTCAATGAACAGTGGCTCTCCCACAGGCCATGTATCTCGGGTCCAAAGCGCACCCCGAAGGAACAACGGCTCTGCTCGGATGATCCGATCTATGAGCGTTTGATACTGCCAACGAGCGAGTTCTCCGCTTCCTGCCCGTGCAAGGAGTTCTTTGAGGAGTGTTGATTGGGGCTTTACTTGAGTGACCGTGAGGCTCATGTACGTGTCGGTCGGAAGGTCTTGCTCTTCGATGGGAGCGATGAACACCAACACGCTCGACGGCAGCGCGCGTATCCAGCCGTGCTGGCGAATCACCGGAACTAGGCCGAGCGGATAGGCAACGAGCAGGAACAGACTCGCCAGCACCGCCCACCGCCATCTCCGGCGCGACTTGGACAGATGCTTGATTCGGTCGGCCCGCTTGCCGCACTCTGGGCACGTCCACACTCCATCCACGGCGTCGATCGCGCCCATGTCATACCAGCACTTGCGACACCGCCGCCTGCCCCGGCTGCGACTACCGATGAGCGCCCAGAGAAGGAGGATCGCCCCGCCGCCGGCGAGTACCCAGCCGCCGATCCAGAAGAGCCAGTCTGACCAGTGGGTGGCCATGAGAGGAGTTTAGCTCCTGAGGAATCTTCGGCCAGGGTTGTAGCAGCATCGACATCGCGGTGGGCATTGCAGCGGCGTCGGCTGGGGAGTTGGACAAGACGGGATCGGATCCCGGAGAAATGAGAGAAGAGCGTGGCGCGGGCGGTTGACCCGTCATACGCTCAAGTCATGAACACGGAAATACCGACGGCTGAATACCGCGAAATCGAAGCCCTGATTGCCAGCGACGCAAGTCCGGTGGGCATCGATGCGAAGAAGACCCACATCATCATTCTGCACAAGCTGTCGCAGATCGAGGAGCGACTTGCCAATCTCGAAAGACTGGCCGCCGCCGAAGATCGCTAGGCTCACGCCAAGCCGGACCATCTTGGGTTCCACGAACCAGCTCCAGAGGGCCGACCATGTGTTCCCGGAGCAATCGAGAGGCGTGGCAAGATCAGGGCCTTGCCGCTTGCACGTTTGTTGTTCATCGGCGTGCGCACGCCCGCGGCGAGGGGCACATCAGACTCTACGGCTGGGCGTTCTCAGCAGGTTCATTGGTCAGCAGCGCCCAACGCCACCGCCGGCGCGGCCTGAGCAGCAGATTCTCCCTCGTCGCCCGCTTTCCGCACTCAGGGCACGTCCACACGCCCTCGACCGGCTCGGCCGCAACCATGTCATACCAACACTTGCGGCAGCGCCGCCTGCCGCGGCTGCGATCGCCGACGATCGCCCAGATCAGCAGCAGCGCCCCGCCGCCGGCGAGCGCCCACCCGCCGATCCAGAAGAGCCAGTCTGACCAGTGGGTGTTCATGGCCTCAAAGGGTATGGGCGATCAGCCCCGGTCGGCCTCATCGACGCCGTCCTGTCCAATCACTCGATCTGCCGCTCGTAGGCTGCCACGGAGAATCAATCACATGCGATTACCCAGATTGCGCCATCGTCGATAGTTGACTACGAGTCTCCAGAGCACGACACCCTCAAGAATCAGCAGCACGGCAAGTACCGAAACCAGGCATCAGCAATCCTTCCCCAGGCTAGACCATGAGAACCGGAATGACCGCTACGCCATAGTGCATTAGCGAATACAATGGCAGCAAATATGGCTGCAGCGCCAATCAGAGGGATCACAGCTGCCAACGCTGCAACCTTAACGGATGCACGCCGCCACCGCCGCTCTATTTGATCGACACTCTTGCTCATGACACGCGTTCGATTCTGTCCACCTCTAGTTACGGCTGGGCCTCCTCGGCAGGTTCGATCATCTCCCACTTCGGCGGCAGCCCGATCTCGCCCATGTGCAGCGCCATGATGGACATCGCCGTGCCGTAGTTGGCCGAGCGCTCGAAGACGCGGTCGTTCCAGGTACCCTCTTCATCGCGCGTGGAAAACAGGACCTCGCGGTACTTGCGTCGGTATTCGGTGCGCTCGCGCATCGGGAGCGTCTCGATGGCCTGGGCCGCGTAGTAGTGCGCGAAGTAGAAGTAGTACGGCGCGACGCTGTAGGGCGGCTGGTGCGTGCCGGTCTTGGCCCGTCGAGCCTCCAGCCATTCCCAGTGCAGGAAGAACGCGTCGATTGCGCCCCGGACATCGGAGATATTCGAGCGCCCGGCGAGGTGCAGCGTGATCTCTGAGATGACCATCCGTCCGGTCGCGCCCGGGACTCCCCCGGCTCGGCGGGCATCGCCCGAATACACGAACTCGCCGGAGGCGTGCTTGGCGCTTTCGAGATACTTGAGCGCGCGCTCGACGACCGCATCGTTCACCTCGTAGCCGGCGTCGCGCGCGAGAAAGAGCGTCTGGAGCGCCGAGGCGGTCATGAACGTCGACGGCGGCGAGACGGCGTCGATCCCCTGGCGGGCGTAGTTCCACCCGCCGACCTGCGGAATATCCGTCCGCTGCACGGCGTCGACATAGAACGCCGCGGCCTCGCGGGCTTTGTCCTTGAGGTCGTCTGGCATCAACCCGCGCCGCTGAAGTTCGATGAGCAGCAGCCCGGCGTAGATGTGTCCCCAGCCGCGGACGTCGTATCCGCCGGCGTAGTCGGGGTCCATGAGATCGTGCCCGGTCGAGTTGATGACGAACTCGATGCCGCGCCGGACTGCACCCTGGCGGGCGTCGTCATCGGCGTACCCCGGCGTGAGTGCCATTGCGAGGCAGCTGATGGCGGTGCCGCCGACGCGATAGCCGATGGGGATCTTGCGTTCGACGCGATAGACGCCCTGGTAGGGCCACTCGCCGCGGTCGGGTCCTTCTTCCATGGCGAGGATCTTGGCGGCACCGGTGGCGATGGCCTGTGTTGCCTCGTCGTCGGTGATGTCATGGGCGGTGGCGGGGACACAAGTGCTGAGGAGGAGGGCGAGGGCTGACAGATTGCGCATGGGTGCTCCTTTGGGGTCGGGGCCCAGCATACACGAAGAATGGCGGGATACCAGGACGATTGAGGCTCAGCAGGTCCGGTTGAGTTCAAGCACGAGCCGCGCCCGTGAGGAAGCGGAGTTCCGGGCTTCTCGGGTGATACCCACTCCTTGACGGTCGCGGCTCGTGGAGATCGGTACCCGCCGGCGGCGCGCGCGCTGCTACGGTCTAGCAACGGGAGGATCAAGATGAAAGATGAGTTACACCATTCTCGGCGCCAGGCGATCGGGGCCGTCGGGTGTGCCCTGCTCGCGACGTCGGCGGGTGCCGCTCAACCCGCAGAGAAGTCCACAGGAAGGTCCGCGACCGTGATCCTGGTCCGCCACGCCGAGAAGCTCGTCGATGGAACTGACGATCCGGCATTGTCGGAGTTGGGCCACAAGCGCGCTGCGGCACTCGCCGGGCTCGTTCAGGCAGCGGGCGTCACCAGGATCTTCGCGACCGAGTTCCGCCGGACGCAAGAGACCGTCGCCCCGGCGTGCGAGCGGCTCAAGACCACTTCAGAGCCCTACGCAGCCCGCGAGTCCGAGGCGTTCGCGGCCAGGCTCGCGGGGATGGATGACGGCGCGTGCGTGCTCGCCGCGGGCCATTCCAACACGGTGCCCGCGATCGTCCGAGCACTGGGCGGCGAGCTCAAGGGGCTCGACAAACGGGGGTTCTTCGATGAGTCTGAGTATGACCGTGTGATCGTGCTGACGCTCCACGCCCGCGCCGATGAGCGGATGGTCGCGCTGCGGACGTTGGATCTGCGGGTGGTGATGGGGGAGTAGGGTCAATACTCAAGCTCAACCTCGCCGCGTTCGATGCGGGCGAGTTCGGCGCGGATGCGGTCGTCGAGGTCGAGGGTCGTGCGGACGAGGAAGATGCCGTTCCAGTAGCGGAGCGACGCTTCGTCGCCGCCGTTGTCGATCCAAGCGTCGGGCTCGACGGTCTCGGTGAGGTGCAAGCGAACATTCTCGGCGACCTCCTCATCTGGCAGTACACTCCAGCACGAGTTGCCCCAACCTTGCCAATCGGGATACATCGATTGGCGGGCAATATAGTCTCGGATGTCATAGGCGGTGACCGTAGTAGCCACACCATCTCGTCTCGAGTTGACATGGACCCCCGACGCCGGATTCCGCATGAGTTGGAGAACTGCGCGAATGTTCTCTTGCATTTCGGATGGGGCAACGACCGCAAGAACGTGCCCGATTGGTGCCAGGCCCGCGTCATTGCCCCCGTTGCAGAACCATGACTCGACGTTCACAAGTTCGGTCAGAATAAGCCGGATGTCTTCCCTCTGCTCTTCGAATGGCGAATCCCATGAATCTGGCGCGCGCGCTAAGTCGCTGAGGTCATGCCATACGAGAAGTCGGCCCGGCGCCAACTCGTATGGCGCGGGCTGTTTCCGGATGAGGTCAAGCGTGCGAGCGATCTGGGCGTGTCCTTGACGGTCGGCACGCGCGAGCAATAGCCCGTCGAGATCAGCGCAGTACGAGTATGGCTCGCGCATGTCAGAGTTCGTGATGAGATCAACGAGTACTTTCGTCCCATGGGCGAACTCGTCGCGGGCGGAGCCTAGACGGTCCCTCGCCGACACTCGAGCAGGGGGTCCAGAGCAGCCGGACCCGTAGTATCGCGGATATTGGTCGATGAACTCCTGCGGCGGTTGAACGAGATCGATCATGTCGTAGGCGAGCAGGAAGCGCCCGGCTTCGTCCTCTCGGCGCTCGCTATTGATGGCCCTTAGCAATCGACGCAGGTATGTGTTCCTCGATCCGTCCGACATCGTGTCCACGCGTCGCCGGATCGTCCCCTCGATCGAGTCGCTCGGAGCCGCGTACCACGCAAGATCAACCTCCGCGCTGTCGGGGTTCTCCAGGACCCAATCGAGATCAATCGGCATCCGCACCAGCACCCAATCCGGCAAAAGGCTGGGCCACCCTTTCTCTTGGGTCACCCGCCCCGCGTACAGCCCGCCCGGCGTCGTCAGCAGCACTAGCGAGATAGCCACGAGTTTCCATCGCCGGCGTGTCCGCCTCAACTGACGCTCGCGCACCAGCCGCTTGCCGCACTCCGGGCAGGACCACCCGCCATCAACCCGCGGCGTGTCGCGCAGGTCGTACCAGCATCGCTTGCAGCGCAGCCTGCCGCGAGCCCGATCGCCCTTGATCTCAAAGAGCAGCAGGACGATTCCCAGGCCACCAACCACCCATCCGACGATCGTGATGATGTCTGGTGTGATATTCATGACCCGGTGAGGTGAGACGCTGAGTTACCCCTCAAGTTCCAAAGAGCACGCCCTTGATCTGGTCAAGGTAGTAGCCTCTCTCCGGATTCGAACTCCTCAAGCAAACGTCGAATCGTGGCGTCCTCATCACCTCGGGTTCGCACCAGAACGGTGCGGAGGAACGAGTGTGCCCGCTTCTCATGGCGGAAAGACAGTGTCGTATCGAGTGTCATATCAATATAGGATCGAATCCGCTCGGTCGCTTCCGCGGCAGGAAGTGCCGGGTTTGCTCTTTGCACTTGAGCGACTGCGGCGCCAGCGTCATACGCTCGAATCGTGTAGTCCTCGTACTCGGTAGAAACTGGCAAAGCGCGAGCGTCCACGGGATCGCGCAACATGGATAAGACAGCTGCTATCCGGGCGTGGTACTCGGCGTCGCCGTACCAGAACATCGCAGAGGCCATCGAGTGCGAAGCGCGGGGTTCCTGCAACGAAGTGAAAAATGGATGAATCAGCCACTCCAGGAGGATCTCGACCTGCTCCGCATCGCGCCAGTGCCGGAACGACTCGTCCTCATCCGCGGCGAGCCCAAGGAGTTGCGCCAGGTCGTACTTGCGAACGAATGAGAGCGGGTCGTCCGGTCGGAGAGGTGACTCGCTTCCCGTTCCAACCGAGTTGATGACAGCCGCCATCGTGCGGTGGGCAGATTCGGGACCGTCGAGGATGATGATTCCGCCCGGGCAGAAACTGCTCGAACCCTCAAACGACGCGCCTCGAGGGCTCGCATCTCCCCGGAGGTTTACGAGGACCCACGTGGATTGACGCTGCAATCGAGCTGTCTGGATTCTCTGGGTTTGACGTGATTCGGAACCACGCTCCCGCGTATAGCGGAACGAGAGGTCGTCATCGCTCGGCAGCGTGAGTTCGAAGACGTTGTAAGCTCGCACGAAATGGTCGCTTCTCTTGCGCGAGCAGCTGCAGTTAACCGGCATCAAGGCCATTGAGTTGACCGCCTTGGTGACTCGGGTGAACCAGTATCGCCTGTTGCTCGTGGACAGCTCGTCACGCGTGCGAAATATAGTGCTTCCGACGGACTGTTTGTCCCTGATCTGCCATCGCTCGTGCCAGCTGCCGACATCCTCAATGAACGGCCACCGCACAAGTGCCCAGTCCGGAAGCAGCCGCGGCCATCCATTCTTGTCGGCGAACTGCCAAGCGTGTGTGACGCCGGGAGCCGGCAGAATGAGTAAGGCAAGGACGAGGATGCTCCGGCGTCTCCGCGTTCTTGTTAGTTGACGATGTCGGGTCAGAGCCTTGCCGCATTCCGGGCATGCCCAACCGTCTTCACCCCGCCTTGAGTCGCGGAGATCGTACCAGCAACGAGGGCATCGCAAGCGTCCACGTGCACGGTCGCCACGAATGCTCCATATCAGCAGCAAGAGGCCGAAAGCACCGACAATCCAGCTCACTATCACGATAATGGTCTGTCCTGACATCCGTGGTCCTCGGACCCATTCGAGTGAAGCACCTGGATGGTTCGATTACGCCGACCGAGTTGTTGCCAAGAGCCCCTTCATCTCCCGCACCGCCGCTCGCAAACCCACATACACCGCTCTGCTCACGATCGCGTGCCCGATGTGCAGTTCCTCGATCCCCTCCAGCTGTGCGATCGGTTCGACATTGTGATAGTTCAGCGCATGCCCGGCGTTGAAGCGCATGCCGGCACCACGGATCGCACGGCCCGCATCCTGTAGCTGGGCGAGCGCTGCCTGCAACTCGTCACGCCGGAAGTCTCCGCCGCTGGCGGCGAAGGCGTGGGCGTAGGGGCCGGTATGGATCTCGCAGATGTCAAACCCGAGCTCCGCCGCGGCTTCGACCTGCTTCAGATCCGCATCGATGAACGCGCTGACGTGGATGCCCTCGTCCCGCAGCGCCGCGATCACCTCGCGCATGCGATCTCGCTGGGCGGCGACATCGAGCCCACCCTCGGTCGTGACCTCCATTCGTCCCTCGGGAACGAGCATCGCCGTGTGGGGCTTGGACTGGCGGGCGATCTGGACCATCTCGTCTGTCGCGGCCATCTCCAGGTTGAGGCGGATCCGCACGAGGCGGCGGAGCAGTTCGAGGTCTCGATCCTGGATATGGCGCCGGTCCTCACGCAGGTGGATGGTGATGCCGTCGGCCCCGCCGAGTTCGGCCTCGTGGGCGGCCCGGACGGGGTCGGGCTCGTGCTCGCCGGGCATACTCCGATAACGCGCCTCGCGGAGCGTTGCGACGTGGTCGATGTTGACGCCGAGTTGGATTGTGCCTGGGCTCATGTTCGATCAAACTGTATGGGCATTCGCCCAGGGTTGGCAGGGATTGAGTGTGATCCCAGGGAATATTTGGGGTTCCGGCGGTGGTTCACGCAGACGCGACGGTGCTCCTCTGTGCCCGGTGCGTGTCCGACTTGGAGCCGAAGATGCGCGATGTGAGCGAGTTGGTATCCCTGATCGGGATCGACCAGATTTGGCTCGCGCTCGTGGATGACTCGGAGGCTCGCGTGGGGATCACGTCCCACGACGGCAAGATCCTTTGGGCCAACGCCACCGCCCAACGCCGACACCGCGAGCGGGCGGCGGGCGAACTCGTCGGGAAGAACGTCTTTGATCTCGTCCCAGAGCGAATCGCCCATGAGCTGCGCGCCGCAAAGGAGCGGGCGTTACGCACGGGCGATCCGGTCCACGTCGAGACCGTTATCAACGGCGTGCAGACGCGCTTGACCTACCGGGCCTTCGGTTCCGGTGATGAGCCCTGCTTTCTTGTCGTTGCCAGGGACATGGCCCAGCCGTTGCAGGATGACACATGCCGGAGTGACCATCATCCGCTGGTTCGCACCAAGGCTCGTGATATGGGTCCGCTGGAGAGCCTGACCCGACGCGAGCTCGATATTCTCGCACTCATCGGCGAGCACCTCTCGGCCCAGGATATCGCCGACCGCCTCGAGCGGAGCATCAAAACGATCGAGTGGCATCGCGTCTCGATCGGGCGCAAGTTGGGCGTTCGCACGCGCGGCGAGCTCGCCCAGATCGCCCAGCGTGCCGGGCTCGTACGGACCCCAGGCGGGGGCGAGTCGCCCAACGGCAAGGTCAAGCCCAGCTGAGAGGGCTGAGAGAGCCCGCCCACGACCTCGGGCTATATTCACCCCATGAGGCCCGCAGTCTTCCTCGATCGGGACGACACGCTGATCGTGAATCGGGATCTGACGCTCCGTCCCGGCGAGCGGGCGGGCGATCTCGCCGATCCCGATCGGGTGCGTCTGCTCGATGGCGCGTTGGACGGCTGCCGATGGCTCAAGCGGGCGGGCTTTGCCCTGGTGATCTTCTCGAATCAGGGCGTCGTCGCTCGGGGCGGGGCGACGCTTGTGGATGTGGATGCGACCAACGATCGCGTCTGCGATCTCTTGCGCGACGAGCAGGGCGGGGCGTTGATCGACGCGGTGTACTACTGCCCGTTCCATCCGGAGGGATCCGTGCCCGGCTTCTCGCGCGATCACCCCTGGCGCAAGCCTGCCCCTGGGATGATCCACCAGGCGGTCAAGGACCTGGGGCTCGACCTCGCGCGATCGTGGGTCGTGGGTGATGCGCCGCGCGATCTCGAGGCCGGAACACACGCTGGGATCGACGATGCCCGCCTTGTGCTGCTTGATGAGCGGACACCGGACGTCGCCGCGGCGGCCCTGCGCATCCTCGCTGCGGTCGCTCCGAGTGAGCGTGCAAGCCTGTCGCTGCGTGCAGAACAGCCGGCGGCGCTCGCCGACGCGGGCATCCGGGCAACTGTTCAAGCCAGCGCCGAGGCCCTGGCTGAGCGCACGGGGATTCGCTTGTTGGATATCTCGATCGAGGACGGGCTCTTGAAGATCGAGCTGGAAGGCTCGGAGTTTGTTGCGGTGGGCTTCGCCGCAGAGCTGCGCCGATTGACCAACGCCTGGCACCGCAGGCAGTTCGATTGCGTTCTCTGGCCCGAGCCGGCGGGCGAGTCGTGAGTCGGCGGATCCTCATCGTGTGCCCATCGTGGGTGGGCGATGTCGTGATGGCAACGCCCGCGTTGGGTCTGCTCCGCGAGAGGCAGCCCGGAGCCTTCATCGGTGCGCTGGTTCGTCCCGGGCTCGATGCGCTGCTCGACGGCAGCGGGCTCATCGACGAGTTTCACATCGATCGCCCGACCGGCGTCCTGGGGCCAAAGCGCGTCGCGTGGCGCCTGCGCCCCCGCCAGTACGACGCCGCCATCCTGCTGACAAACTCGTTTTCTACCGCGCTGATCGCCAGGATCGCGGGTATCACAGAACGCTACGGCTACATCCGTGACGCCCGGGGCTCGCTGCTCACCGGCGGCATCCGCCCGCTCCGCGACGGTCGCGACTGGAAGATCACACCCGCCGTCGATTACTACTGGCGACTGATGACCGCGTACCTCGACGAGAACGCGGGCGAAGACACCGCTCCTGAGGGCCAGATGGTCTCGCTGGCGACGACTCCGCCCCAGGACATCGCGGCACGCGAGATCCTCGCCAAGGCCAACATCCAAGCCGACGATCGCTACGCCGTGCTGATTCCGGGCGCGAGCAAGGAGGCCAAGCGCTGGCCCGCCGAGCGATTTGCCGCGATCGCGGACCATCTCGCACGTGAGCACGCCCTTCGGATCGTCATCGCCGGCTCACCGAGCGAGAGCGAGATCGCTGAGCGCGTCATGGAGCACGCCGAGATGCCGGTGTCGTCTCTGGTCGGCCTTGGCGGCGACCTCGGCTCGCTCATGGCGATCATCCGGGACAGCCGGATCGTCATCTGCAACGACACGGGCCCCAGGCACATCGCCGCGGCGTTCGGCGTCGCCACCGTCGCGCTCTTCGGACCGACCGACCATCGCTGGACCACGCTCCGTGGCGTGTCGAACCAGACGCTCGTGCTCGCGGATCCGACCTTGCCCGAGAGCGAGTCGGCGAATGACCATCCGGCGCGATGTGCGATCACACAGATCCAAACCCGGCGCGTCGTCGAGGCCGTCGACGCGCTCTTGGCCTCAGAGCCGTAGTCTGTAGATACAAGAGACTGTTCAGGCGGCGATCAGGCTCGTGTCGCCGCACTCGGGTTCAAACGAGTACCAGCGAACGTCCGGAAATGCGATGCACAGGCGATCGAGCACAGGCTCGAGCGCCATGCCGTCGCGTACGACAACCGAGCCGATGCGCCGGACCGGATCGACCCGCCCGTGGGCCGTCGCGTCGCGAGCCTTGGCCCGTCGCTCGAACTCGCCGGAATCGTGCGGTTCGAGGTTGTGCTCGACATACATCGTGAACGTGCGGTCCATGGACCACGCGTCGAAGGTCCGATCATGGGCGATCTGGTCGTACCGGAATGTGCCAGCCATATGGGCCATGGGTCCGCGTATCGGCCGCACCGGCTCGTTGAATCGGTCTGTGGCGTTTGCGAGGTCTCGAACGGTGGTTATGGGGGCGGCATATTGCGTCAGGCCAACCCAGGCCGCAGGACCGGCACAATCTAGCCCCGAGAACTATCGCCCAGAGTTCGCCCGCAGCCGAGGCGATCGCCTCAGGGCTCGCCTTTCGCTGAGAGCGCACCAATCGTGCTTGGCCCGCCGATTGCCGATCCGAGGCTCATGGGCTTGACCCCTGCGGACGATTCTCTACGATCAGTCCGGCGCGAGGGGTTCTCCTCCCCGCGTCACGACATCCCGGGGACGTAGCTCAGTCTGGTAGAGCGCTTCCATGGCATGGAAGAGGTCAGGGGTTCGAGACCCCTCGTCTCCATTGGACACAAACGCCGTAATCCCAAGGGGTTACGGCGTTTTACGTTAGGGCGTTAGAAGCGGGGCTGACCTGCACAGGCCGGTCTGCTGACCCGTTTCCTCGCTGATCGGTATGGTCGGCGGCAAGCTGGTTTGGTTTTCGGCTTCCGCGAATCACCGGCACCGCGGGTCCATGACCACAGAGCAACCGCCGGGGAAAGGCTTCCTCATAGAATCACTACGCCATCGAGCCAAATCTACTCACCGTTCTTCTTGTCGCGGAATGCGCGCAACGAGTCGCCTAGTTCCGAGACCTGCTCATCGCTCAGCTTGTTCGCGGCCTTGTGCAGAATCACCTCGAACGCAGCGATCTCTTCATCTTTCCAGGGGAATCCCAGGTTTCCATTTGGTCCATCGCTGCTCGCCAACATGTCACCGGTTTCATCCAGAAAGCAGAACCACGGGATGCCACCACCCTCGCCCTTGCGGTACTTTGACAGCAGCTCCTTCCCACCAATCATGCGATCGACATCGATCTTGCAATCAACGAAGTTCGTCCCCAGCAGCGCCGACACCTTCTCCGTCTCCATCCAGTCTTCGAGCCGGTGGCACCACACGCACCACGGCGCACCAAAGTGCAGGAATACTCGCTTGTCCTCGCTCTTGGCCTTCGCAATCGCTTCTGATAGCACACGCGACGCATTCAGCTGCGGCGCCTCGTGCTGCTTGAGGAACGCCAGCACTTTTTCTCCGTCGTGCAGTGGCTTGTCTTCGACCTCCAGCGATCCTGTATCCTGATTCGCCAGCACCTTTCCGTCTGCATCCAGCACCGTCAGGTATGGAACGCCTTGTCCCTTGAAGTCCGCCTTGAGTTTGCTCGCGATATCCAAGTGCTTGTCGAACCTCCCGACATCAACGTGGATCACGTTGTATTCGTACAGCAGCTCCCGCGCCACCGCACGATTCGTCTTGAAGTGCTTGTCCAGAATCGTGCACCACCCGCACCAGTTGGCACCCCACTGGATCAACACACGCTTGTTCTCTTTCTTCGCCTCCGCCAGCGCCGTGGCGATCTGCTTATTCGCATCCGCCTTCTCGTCGTACAGCGGCTTATTCTCCTGCTTCGCGTTCTTGGTCTCATCCTGCGCGCTCGCCATCGGAGCGGCAGCGAGAACCGCAAGCGCTACCGAGCATTTGATGAATCCAGTGACCCATCCGCGTGTCAGACGACCTGTGTTGACCATTGCTAATCTCCTTGGTACTCAACCGTCACACGCAGCATATCCGATTTGTACACTCGCGTTGCGGCAAACCGTCGATGCCCATGACCGCCACTTGGCCGTTAGCCGCTGCTGGCACTTGGTCACAGCCGCAGTAGATTGTGCGAGCCCGCCAAAGCGGACCGATCTGACCTGCCTGCTGACCCGCTTTGAGTCCAAGAGAGTCCACCACAGTCCACCAAGAACGCCCCTGGCTGCCCCTGGAGGCCGATAGAAGGGCTCTCACAGACAATGGCATGGAAGAGGTCAGGGGTTCGAGACCCCTCGTCTCCACTGGACACAAACGCCGTAATCCCAAGGGGTACGGCGTTTTGTCGTCTGGGCAACGCTCTGAATCGATCGCCCAGGAAGAGCTGATCGCGGAAGTTTCCCTGTTGAGGCGAGCGTCCGCGCGTGCCATCATCGTGGTGGATGGCCGGGAGGCTCATCGTTGGGCGACCCGGTGCACGAGCAGCACGAGAGGGGAATGCCATGACGACCGTAACCACCAAATCCGACCAGCAAGTCAAAGTGGACGTGCTCGATGAGCTTGATTGGGACGCCATCGTCGACGAGACCGAGGTCGGCGTTCAGGTCCATGATGGAATCGTCACGCTCGCGGGAAATATCACTTCCTACCCGAAGAAGATGGCGGCCAGGAACAGCGCACACCGCGTCTTCGGCGTGCTCGATGTCGTCGATCACATGCAGGTGAGGATCCCCAGTGCCGCGAGACGCAGCGACGAGAACGTCGCCTCGGCGGTGCGCAACGCCCTGACCTGGGATCTGCTCGTGCCCGATGATCTCGTCACGTCAACGGTCACCAACGGCACGGTCACGCTGGAGGGCGCCGTTGATTACTGGATCGAGCGTCGCGACGCCGAGCGGGCCGTGAATCGCCTCCTCGGAGTCTCCAACGTGCTCAACCGGATCACGGTCCGCCCGGCACAAGTCGAGACGACCACCATCAAGCGCAAGATCGAGGACGCGCTCGAACGCCAGGCCGAGCGGGAGGCAAAGAGGATCGGCGTCTCGGTCCACGACGGCGTCGTCACGCTGACCGGAACGGTCCGCTCGTGGGGCGAGCGCAACGCGGTCGAGCGGGCGGCCGGATACGCCACGGGCGTCCGGCAGGTCCAGGACAAGACAACCGTTGATCCCTACCAGTGAAGCACGATGACCACGCGGCGCTGATATCCAGCGCCGACAAGGAGTATCTGTCAACACGAATCACACCTCTTGAAAAATGGAGCACACGATGAACATCGCACCCTGGAGAAAACGCATCGAGATCACCCCGATCAATGGCGAACTGACCCGTCTGCGCGACGAGATGGATCGCACCTTCGAGCGATTCCTCACGGACCCCTTCGACATGACCGAGCCCAAGATGCTGCGTCTAGAGGGGTGGATGCCGCCCCTGGATATCAGCGAGACCGACTCGGAGGTGACCGTCCGTGCCGAGATTCCCGGCATGGCCACCGAGGATCTGGATATCTCGGTGACCGATCATTCGCTCTGCATTACCGGGAAGAAAGAAGAGCGTGAGGAGCACAAGGGCGAGGACTTCTTCCGATGCGAACGACGCTTCGGCTCTTTCCGGCGCGTCATCAATCTGCCGGAAACAGCGGACGCCGACGCCGTCGTCGCGGAAACCAATGACGGCGTCCTGACGATCCGCATCGCCAAGCGCCCCGGCGGCAAGCCGCGCCATGTGAAGATCAAGCCTACAGCGCAGAGAGTTGGCGATGCTCACTGAGACCCTGTCTGTGGCGTCCGGCACCGGTATCGGCACCAAGCGCCGTGCCGGTGCCGGCGCTTTGCCACGAATCCCAACAGCATTCCGGAGATTGAATATGCCGCTCAATACGATGAATGACCTGCTCATCCAGCAACTCAGCGAGCTGTACGCCGCGGAGAAGCACAGCCTGCGAGTCCTGCCCAAACTCGAGAAGTCGGCCAGCGAGCCGGCGCTCATGGAAGCGCTGGCGTCCCACATCGCCGCGACGGAGCACCACGTCGAGCGTCTCGATTCGGTGTTCCTGGAGCTCGACGCCAAGCCGAAGCGGATCGAGAGCGAGGGTATGAAAGGGCTGCTCGAAGATTGCCTGAGCCTTGCCGAGAGTTCCAGAGCCGAGCCCCACGTTCGCGACGCCGCGATCATCGCCGTGGCCCAGCACGTCGAGCACGACGAGATCGCGGGCTACGGTTGCGCGAGGACGTGGGCGACGTTGCTTGGAGCCACGGACGCCGCCGCCAAGCTGGAAACAACACTGGGCGAGGAGCACAAGTCCGACGCGGAGCTGACGAAGATCGCCGAGCGGCTCAACCGGGAGGCGCCGCTCTCCAAGGCCGTGTGACCCGCGTCTCAAGAGGTGGTGGGGGAGTGTGAGAGAGGTCGCCGTGGGGTCTCGCGGCCCCGCGGCGGTATTGAACGAGTTGTTTCGTCAAGCTCCAGTGCTTCGTCGCTTCGCTTGTGAGAAATATCATGTCACCAGGCACACGAGCCACCGATGAAACAATGATCCAGATGGGAGCGCTGACACTCCCCGCTTCGCTGACGGTCCCCAGCGATCCCATCGGCGTTGTCCTCTTCGCACATGGGAGCGGCAGCAGCCGCAAGAGCCCTCGCAACCAGGCCGTCGCCTCCACGCTGCACGAGGCTCGAATCGCGACGCTGCTGTTCGATCTGCTCACCGACTTCGAAGCGCAAGAGCGACGCAACGTCTTCGATATCACCTTGCTCGCAGAACGCCTGCTCGGCGCGTCTGATTGGGCTCGCCTTGACCAGCGGACCGCGAGCCTCGCCCAGGGCTTCTTTGGTGCGAGCACGGGCGCTGCGGCGGCGTTGGTCGCCGCGGCGCAGAGTTCCTCGGTCAGCGCGGTCGTCTCGCGCGGCGGCAGGCCGGACCTCGCCGGCGACTGGCTGGAGCAGGTCCGGGCCCCGACGCTGCTGATCGTGGGCGGCAACGACCAGGACGTGCTCGAGCTGAACGAGATCGCCCTGGGCAAGCTGCGTTGCACCAAACATCTCGCCGTGGTCTCGGGTGCAACCCACCTCTTTGAGGAGCCCAGGGCGCTCGAGACGGTCTCACACCTGGCCCTGGACTGGTTTGCCAAATACTTGTTGTGCGAGGAAAATGCGTGATGAAGAAGCTCTTGGCCAACCGCGAGCAGGCCGGGCGCCAACTCGCCGAGCGCCTCAAGGTCATTCCATTGACCGATCCGGTTGTGCTTGCGATCCCCCGAGGGGGCGTGGAGGTGGCAGCCCCCATCGCAAGGTCTCTGGGCGCAGAGCTGGATGTCGTGCTCACGCGGAAGATCCGAGCGCCAGATCAGCCCGAGCTCGCGCTCGGCGCGGTCTCCGAGACCGGAGAAATCTACCTTACCCGGCGTGCCTCGGCGCTGACCGAGAACGGAAACGGCTACATCGAGCGCGAGCGCAGGCATCAGATGGCGGAGATCCAGCGGCACAAGTCCACGTTCAGATCCGCTCGTCCCCGGGTCGCCGTGGCGGGTCGCTCGGTGATTGTCACCGACGATGGGATCGCGACCGGCTCCACCATGATCGCGGCCCTGCGGACGATCCGCGAGGATCGCCCCCGTGAGATCATCGTCGCGGTTCCGGTCGCCAGCAAAGAACGCCTGAACGACATCCGGTCATTGTGCGACCGCGTCGAGTGTCTCGTGGTGCCCAGCGAGTTCTGGTCGGTCGGCCAGTTCTTTGAGGACTTCGAGCAGGTCTCCGACGATCGGGTGGTCCAGTTGCTCGCCGACTCGATTAGCCGCGAGCGTCCGACTCAGCGAGCCGCCAACGCACGTCGTACCTAGGGGGCCGCCATGACACACGCCGCCGCACCTCTCAAACGAAGGCCTGTTGTCATGCGTATCGCATCGAGCCTCGCGATCATCGTGCTGCTGTTCGCCACGATGATCGGCGCGTGGTTCCTTGTTGTGGCCTCGGGCCTCGTGCTTCTCGCGGCCCTCGTGTACGCGTGCTTCTCGATGCGCGGGCCGGAGCGGGGCCAATACGTGATCTGGTCGCTGGTCGCCGTCGTCGTCGCCGGCTTGATTGGTGGCGGGATCGCCGCGATCGCCTGACACGCGCGTCGCGGATCACGAGTTCGATACCGCGCCAAGGACCGTCGGATGGGACTCTAGCTCGTGGGTGCTCAGATGGGTCAGATTCGCGTCCACCAGGTCGACCGTGTCCGCGGAGAGCTCACGCCTGAGTACTCCCAGCAGGCGCGGGGGAGCCAAGACGCATAGACGCCCCATCCTCGGTTCCTTCGCGGCGGGCTCCAGCCATATCCGCAACTCGCGGGCGAATCGGCGATCCGTCTCCTCGCGTTCGTGCCCCGGGCTCACCAGGTGCTGCGGTGCGGTCGGAGTGCCGCGCCCGAGCATCGCGGGCCGTCCGCGCTCGTGCTGGTTCTCGTGGCTGTTGTCGAGCTGTCCGAGCCGCTCAATCCGCAGGCGTCCATCCGGATCGATCGCACAGGAATAGAGGATCGCGAGGCGCGAGTCCGCGGTCACGAGGCGTCGTTGGTTCTGTTGTTCGCCCACCTCTGAACCTCCAGTCTTCTCAAGGGGCGTCGGGCCCTGCCTCGGCGCGATCAGGCCCCATGCCTTGTGAGACGAGTCACTTGTGATTGGCGTGCTCTCGCCTCTTTGGGAAAGCGGCACGGGCCTGGGGCGACCATCGCTGGCGCGATACAGCAAGAGCAGCGCTCGATCGCGCACCGAGTCAAGGCTATGGCGCGCTGCGAAGGAGAATCTCGTGCGGAGATCCTGTCTTGGCGTCTTGCGCCGGGCCTCTCAACTCGTTCTCGGCGAGGATCCAGTCCGACATCGCATCTCCGGGCTCGCCGTTGCGCTGCTCAAAGATCTCGTAGGCACGCTTCCTGATCATGTCGGACGGTACCGCGAGTTCATGCAGTGCCTTTGGCTTGCGCCCCGGCTTCGCTCGTGCTGCGTTCTTGTTCATGGCTGTCTCCTTCGACTCTTGGAGGGGTTGGGGGCCTCAGGACGAGCTCGGCCAGTGGCGCAGCAGATCCAGGCTCGTGACGATGCCGATCGGCACTCCCTGCTCGTCCACGACGATCACTCGGTGGATACTCGCTTGAGCCATGCGCCGCGCGATTCCGCCCACATGCGCCTCTGGCAAGACCGTCGCCGGCTCCTCGGTCATGAAGTCCTCGACGCACACCAGCGGCTCGGGGATGATCTCCGCCTCCTCATCGGCACCTTGCTCAGAGAGCACCTCGAACAGGTACGCCGGCGGCAGCTCCGCCGTCCCCTCCGAACACCTTCGAATCAGGTCCGTCTTTGAGACGATGCCGACGAGCGAGCCGCTCTGATCGACAACCGGCGCCCCCGATATCTCGTGCTCCTCGAACACGCGAGCAAGCTCGCGGATCGACGTCGCGGGTCCGACGCACACGGGATCGTTGGTCATCACGTCATGTGCGGTCGGTTCTGTCGTGATGCTACTCATTTCGGTTCTCCAGTATCCGGTCTTCTACGAGCGGGCGGCCGTTCGGCCATCCGAGTGATTGCCCTCATCGCCATCCCCGTTCGGGGCCGGTCGCAGCACTGCCACCGTACGTCTATCTCGCCTGCGAGAGGCGTCTGCCCTGACCGACCGAGCGATGCACAGCGCACTGTGAATCTGATGCGCCGTCGCTCCAGCCTCGCGCGCCTTCGGCAGGTGAGACTCCAGATACTGCACGTTGTTCGCCGCGCACGAAGCTGCGATGGCGATGAGCTCCTTCGTTGTGCTATCCATGCGATCCTCCCTAAGGCACCCGCTATTCCATGGGTTTGTCAACGGTCAGGTTGGAAGAGAGCGGCGACGACGGCCCAGTCCCAGCAGGCCCAGCCCTAGCAACGTCACGCTCGCGGGCTCGGGAATGATGTCATCGAAGGCCCAGGCGTGAATCTGCACGGTCTGCCAAATCGAGGTTCCAGCGCCTGTGAACCCCACCCACGCGGTACCATCGGAGTCGAGCGCTGCTCTCATGTCGACCGGCGCCTCAAGCACGAGAACATCATTGAGGGCGATGCGCATCGTGCCAGGCTCGTAGCTTATTTGCACGCCGATGAACTCGCCGCTGGACAGATCGAGGATGTCGGTCGCGATGCCCAGCGAATCATCATGATGGCTGGTTGTGACGCCCGATCCTGCGTTCTGAATGCTGATGTGGTTGTCACTACGATCATCGGCGGCCAGGTTCATCCATGTGTCGAACTCGATGGCAAGGAGATTGGTGCCTCCGTTGTAGCCGAGGCCACCGCCGCGGCCGGCACTCGTGTCTTCGTGCATATCCACGCTTGAGGCCTGGACGACGAAGGCGAAGCCATCTGCGCCACCGCGGGTAACATCTGTAATGCTGAGGAGGAACTTGGTCGACCAGGCATCAACGATGTTCTGCCGATCCATGCACCAGATGCTGGAGACCTGTGACGGACCGCTGGTGATGGCGAGCGCCGCCTGATTCCCGGTGCCACGGGTCGTGGCGTCGCCCAGCATGTTGAGTCCATCAACGGCGGAGAAATCGGAAAAGAAGATATCGCCCATGGCCAGGCCGGTGCAGGCGGTCAGTGCAGCTGCCGAGGCCAAGGCCCGCAAGCCCCGCCGAGCGCCGAGAGCGATCGTGGCGCTCCTCTCTGGCGTCTTCCACGGATAGGTGGTCAGCATCCTGCAAGTGGTCGAATTGGATTTGACGTTTCTCATCTCAAACCTCCTTTGAGCGGTCTTCTCGCAACACACGTTGCCCCGCATCCTGTCACCGTTCAACACCGTCCTTGTCACTCCCGGAGACACAACAGAGCCTCCTGGCCGCACATCCGTTCACGGGCGACGTTCATCGTCTCGCAGCACAGCTTTCCTTGGGCGACGCGCACCCCGCCCGGGCATTGAGTAACTCTCTTCCAGCGGCTCGCCACGCCCTGCCGCGCCCCGACCCGCCGGACCCGAGCCTGCGCTTGGATGCCTGCGAATCGCGCTCGCTACCGTCATCGGCTCGCGCACGGGCGTCTTCGTCGACGCCTGGGCGTGTGCCAGGATCCGCTCCAAGTGGCGCTCAGCCTCAAGCCAGTTCAGAGCCGCGTTTCCGCCATAGCGTCGCCATAGCTCCTCGGCGATCGCCGACACCAATCGATCTGTCACATCGACTTCGCGTTGCGGTTCGGCGAGCGGTCTGACGAGGACTCTCATGTCGGCCTCCATGTGAATGCGGCGTCACAGGATCAACTGTTTTATCTTGTCGTGCCCGCTTTCCTCGCTCCACGCGGAAAGTTCCCCTATCCTCATAGCATGGCCTTCCGCCATCTCGCCGGTGAGCCTCAGAGGAGGAGCGCAGCCAGCCCCAGCGCTCCCCCTGCCGCGCACACCTCGGTCGAGAAAGCGGTGCTCGCCGCGGCGCTCGACCCCATCGTCACGATCGACTCCCGCGGCACCATCCAATCGGTAAGCAATTCTGTGAAGCGAGTCTTCGGCTGGACGCCCGATGATCTCATTGGTCAGAACGTCAGCGTGCTCATGCCCGAGCCCCATCGCTCGGCTCATGACGGGCACATGTCGGCATACCTCGCGACCGGCCAGACAGACATCATGGGCAGGCCACGCGAGTTCCAGGGCCTTCGCAGGGATGGCTCACTTGTCCCCATCGAGTTGTGCGTCTCGCGAGCCGACGTTCCGGGGCGCGACGAGCCGGTCTTCGTCGGCATTATCCGCGATCTGACCGCCCGAAAGCAGTTCGAGCGCGAGCGATGGCTTGTTGAATCTCTCGCCTTGATCGTCGGATCGGGCACCGACCTCGACTCGGCACTGGAGAGCGCGTTGCGCTGCATCTGCGAACTGACCGGATGGGATTGCGCCGAGGCGTGGACGCCGAACGGCAAGAACGGCTCGCTCGAAGCTCACTGGTCGCGCCCGGGCTGCGATGGCGGCTCCATTGCCCGTGCGAGCGACGATCGCGCCATCAGACATCCGGATGAACTCGTTGGGAGGGTGTGGGCCACCGGTCGATCGGAGGTCATCGCGGATCTTGGCGACGCGCCGGGCGCACAATCACCACGCATGGACGCCGCGCGCGAAGCGGGAGTTCGTTCGGCTATCGGCGTGCCGATCTCGATCACCGACAACACCCTGATGGTCATCTGCTGCTTCTCTCGCGCAGGTTTCGATGAGTCAGACGAGTTCGTGAAGCTGGTGCAGACCGCGCTCGCGCCGCTGGGCGGGGTGATCCGCCAGAGGCAGCTCCTGGAGGATCTCCGCCATCGTGAGCAGCGCCTGGAACTCGCCCTGGATGCCGCGGCGATGGGCGCGTGGGAGTGGGATCTCCAGACCGACACGATCGTCTGGGATGACCGCCAGTTCAGCCACTTCGGAATCGACAGATCGCAGTTCGATGGGCGAGGCGAGAGCGTGCTGGCCCTGATCCATCCCGATGATCGGCCCCGGGTAGATGCCGCCATCGCTCGCGCGAAGAACCATCGCGAGCTCTTCCGCGAGGAGTTTCGGATCGTGCGCCCCGACGGATCGGTCCGCTGGATCGCGGGGATGGGCAGGTTGTTCGGCGACGATGGTGCCAAGGCGAACAGGATGATCGGAGTCAACTTCGACATCACCGAGCGCAAACAGATCGAGGCGGAGCTCGTCCAGCATCGCGAGAACCTCGAGCATCTCGTTGGCGAGCGCACCGAGGAGCTGCGCGCGAGCCACGAGCAGCTCCACATGGCCGATCGCATGGCCTCGATCGGAGCGCTCGCCGCCGGGCTCGGGCACGACATGAACAACGTGCTCCTGCCGATCCGAGCCCGACTCAACGCGTTATCGGAAGATGCCGACGAGAACGCGACCTCAGCGGTGGGCAGGGCTCACATCGAGGAGATTCGCAAGAGCGTGGCCTACCTCCAGCAGCTCGCCGATGGCCTGCAGTTTCTCGTGATGGACCCCGACAAACCGAGCGACCCGAGCGAGACGACGAATCTCAGAAGCTGGTGGGCGCAGGTAGGAGCGCTCCTGTCAAAGGCGGTGCCCAAGCATGTGCAGGTGATCGCGTCCATCGCTGAGGACGTGCCCGACGCGCGCATCCCGCCCCACCGGCTGACTCAGGCGGTATTGAACCTGGTGGTCAACGCCGGCGAAGCGATCTCGCCCAAGCGTCGGCGCCAGGGGCGCGTCCGCGTCCATGTCGAAGCGATAGATGGTCCCGAGGGAAGTCGAAGCGTCCGACTCGCCGTCACCGACAATGGCTGCGGCATGTCCGATCAAGTCAGACGCCAGGCCTTCCAGATGTTCTTCACCAGCAAGCCGCGCGGTCTGGGCACCGGCCTGGGATTGTCGATGGTCCAGAAGGTGACCGAGCAGGCGGGCGGATCCGTGGAGATCGAATCCGAGCCTGAAAATGGCACGACTGTCATCATGACTCTCCCCGCCGTCACGGAGTCCATTCGACCCGCCGCCGCCGAGCGCCCGCGTGCGGCGATCTCGCTTCGCGATGGGCGAGCATCAGCCCTCATTCGCCACCTGCTCGAATCCGCCGGCGCTCAGGTCTGCGAGGGCGACTCGCCGGATCACGCCGACCTCTGGGTGTTGGATCCGCGCCAGACAGCCCCAAACGAGGCAAAGGCCTGGCACAAACAACATCCCGACGGCGCCGTCATCGTGTTTGGGCCGCCCGCCCCAGACGCGCGTGTCGAGTGGGAGACCCTTGAGACCATCGCAATAGAGCATCCGGACAACTTCGACGCGGTTCGCGCCGCGCTGAGCGAGGCGCTGAGCCGACCGTGAGAGTGGAGGCGAGACATGACCAGATCCAATCAGCCCGATCCCGACGCCGCCCCGATCAAGGCTCGGCGCAAGAGTCGCCTGCCATCATCACCGAGGCCTCGCACAACACCCGACGGCGTCCGGAGGGTCCGGGTTCTGTGCGTGGACGATCACGCCGTCCTCGTGGAAGGGCTCAGGGCGCAGTTCGAGATCGATGGCTATGTCGAGATCGTGGCGAGTCTGCCTTCGCCGGACGGTCTTCTCGAAGAGGTCAGCCGCTCGAAGCCGGATGTTGTGCTGCTCGATATCGAGATGCCCGGACCTGATGTTTTCGAGACCGCCGACCGTCTTCGCCACATGCACTCCAAGCTCCCGTTCATCTTCCTCAGCGCGCACATTCGCGAGGGGTACCTCGCCGCCGCGTACAACTGCGGCGCCTGGGGCTACTTCGCCAAGGGCGACGAGCTGGAACATATCGTCTCGGGTGTGAAGAAAGTCGCGCAAGCCGCTTCGGGGACCTTCGTCATGGGGCCGAAGGTGCGTGAGCGGTGCCGGCCAAAGGGACCAGGCGCGAGCCGATCTCGCGCCCAGATCGATGAGCGACCGAAGACCCCCTTCGATACCCTGACGGCGCGTGAGATCGAGGTGCTGCGGCTCATTGGCAATGGCCTGTCGCGCACCGAGATCGCAGCCCAACTCAGCCGCAGCGTCAAGACGATTGACGGGCACCAGGAGCGGCTGATGAAGAAGCTGGATATCGGTGGGCGCGCCGAGCTGATGCGGTTCGCCATTCGCGAGGGGCTTGCCGAGGCCTAGCAATGGAGCCACCCTGACTCTCGAACGGTTGTGCTTTCCAACAGCCGTCTCGCGCGAAGTACCGCGTCATTGGACTCCAGGGGATGCGTCCCGGGAGATTCTGGAGATGGCTACAGGACGGCGCATTGAGGGGGGACCCCTGAATAGTGGCGCTGGTGTGCTTGCGACATGGAAGCTAGTGCGACCTATGGCGCTGTCCCGCCTGCTGACCCGCTATGAACCCAAGTGAGTCCACGCCAGTCAATCAAGAACGCCCCTGGCGGGCACTGGAGGCCTGTAGAAGGGCTCCCACAGGCAACGGCATGAAGAAGGCCAGGGTGTCGAACTCCATCACATTGGGCAAAGGCCATAGTCCAAAGAGGCTGCGGCGATCGTCACTCTTGGGCGGCATTCCGGTGGACAGCCTCGGGTGCCGGCCCTTTCTGACTTGGGATGTACTCAAGCCGGCAATGGGCCTTGTGGAGCGAACGGAATGCTGTACCGCGCGAAGACCGCGCTATTACCAGTAGCGATCAATGCGCGCCCGAAGCGATCGGGCCCGGGCCCGCCTTGGCGTTCCTGCGAGAGAAACAGAGCGTGACAAACACGATCTCGCAGATCGCCCACAGCGCCACCCATCGCTCGCCGCCGGAACCAAAGCCGTATGAGTGAAGGCCGCTCGCCATCACATAGTTCACGCCGTAGAAGGTCCACACGATCGCGAGGAAGCCGACGATGGCGGCGACCGCCAGGCCGAAGTCGCGGATCCAGCCGACGTAGCGGGCGTGCAGGAGCGCGAAGTAGATGATGATCGAGATCAGCGACCAGGTCTCCTTGGGGTCCCATCCCCAGAACCGACCCCAGGAATCTGCCGCCCAGACGCCGCCCAGGATCGTCCCGGCGGTCAGAAGGACGACGCCGATCTGCATCACCCTGTAGACCTGCACGATCACGCGATCGGACTTCTGTGACGGGCGTGCCATGAGCACGTCCTTGACCAGGTACACATGCGCGAGGACCGCGGCCAGCAGCAACGCTCCGTACGAGGCGACGATCGTGAGGACGTGGATGATCAGCCAGTAGTTGGACCGCAGCACCGCGGGCAGGGTGTTGGTCTGATCCGCGACCGGCACCAGCATCGAGAAGAGGATGGCGAGGACCGAAGCGCCCAGGCCCGCCGCGAGATACCAGCTCTTCGGGCGGACGAGTTGCCCGACAACCCCGAAGGCGACGGCGACCACTCCTATCCACAGCAGCGCCTCATAGGTATTGGAGACCGGGGCCCTCCCCAGGATGGCCACGCGCAGCCAGAGGCCGAAGAACTGCTCGCCGATCGCCCAGGCAATCGCCAGCGCCAGGAGCACGGTGACGACTCTGGAACGGACCAGCCATCTGAGAGTCAACAGCACGAGCGAGAGCACGGTCGCGATCGCGGCCATCTTCCACGGGCTGTGCTCGTTGTAGAGTATCTCGAGGCCGATCTTGGATCGAACCGTGGCGGCCACCTGTCCATGGGCGTTGATCGCGGCAATCAGTGCATCGACCCCGGCGTCCATGTCGGCGTTGCTGAGATAGGCCTCCTGCATCGCGAGCAGTGCCTCGTGAACGTCCTCCACGCCAGGGTCGGCGCCCGTGAGCCCCGTCGCCGCGAAGCTGTCGCTGCCCTCGATCGGAACCATGGAGATGCCGTTGCCCATGAGGAAGAAGGCAAGCGCAGAGAGGCGGCGCTCGGCCTCCATCGCGGCGTCTTCGTCGCCCGATCCGCGATACCGATTGTTGCGTTGCTTCTTGGCTCGCAACTCGCCGGAGATCTGGTGCAGCTCGTCGCTGAGCATGAGAGTCTCGGGCGCGAAGAACCGCTGCTCGGGGTCGAGCCCGAGGCGTGTCTTCAGGGCCTTGCGCTCCAGCGGGATCAGCTCCCGGCGGGCCATCTCCTGGGGCTTGAAGAGCAGGTCCGCGAGCAGGTCGATGTGTGTTCGACCGGAGAACCCCGCCGGGCCGCGACCCTCAGCCCACCTTGTGCGTCCCGTGAGATCGATCGCGACGCGTCTGGCGAAGGTGTCCATCGGCATCATGCGTCCGCGATCCTGGATCGGAATCTGCGCGAACTTGGCTTGCCAGCTCTCCTGCCGGTCCGCCGCGCTTGCCGGCGAGAAGGCCAGCATCGAGCTCAGGAGTATGGGTAGCATCAGGAGTGTGCTTCGCAGTCGCATGGGTCGTGCTCCTCTTGTTCGCGGCGAACACCTTGGGCATGCCCGGGTGGCCGTGTGAATACGCCTTGGAGTAGTACATGACGAGGATTCCCAGGCACAGGCCGATGCAGCCGGCGTACATGGGAATCAGGCCCGGGTCTTTGGTAACCTGGAAGATCGAGATATTCGATCCGACGAAACTGGCCTGGTAGATCTTCCAGCCCTTGTGTTCGAGGGGGTTGTTCATCCAGATGGTCTGGGCGTGAGACTCGCCGTTGCCATCGGTGAACACAACATCGGACTCATACGCCATCGCCTGCTCCGTGCCGGGGTAGTCTCTCTTGCGAAACTCGACGAGTTCGACCGAGAAGGGCACCGGCACGGTGGCGGGTGCGTAGGCGATCCCCATGATCTGTCCGCCGACCTGGATCATCGAGCGCCTTCCCCAGACCAGCGTTATGGGCTCGGGCGAGGTCTCGCTCTCTGACGCCGCGGCGTGCACAATGACCCGAAGTGCCGGGGCGTTCTCCCCAGCTTGGGGGGCTTGGATGAGTCGTGTCGCGCCCCGAGCGTTGGCATACGCATTCAGCACCGTGCACGTCTGCCCGCCCAGTTCCAGCGTCCATGGCCCATCACCGGTGAGGCGCCAGTCCGAGCGCTGTCCCTGGGGCGTTGCGAAAAACGCCGAGGTGCTGGACTCATCTCGGGTCAGTGCCAGGGTGGGGCGGTTCAGGCCCTCGCCGACGTAGTCCAGCATGAGATCGGAAAACGTCTCGCCGTTGAGGTTCTTCTTGTTGACCGAGCCTCGGAATCGATCGAACGCGGCGTGGCGTTCGCGCGAGCCGTCGTCATGGACCAGCGTCACCTGGATGGCGGGGTTGTCGCGGGTCGCGTCTCCTTCGATCAGTCCCTCGCTATCAACCAGCGCGTGCTCAAAGCGCTGCACGGACTCGATCCGCCAGCCGCCGGGAGCGGTGGCGCCAATCTCGCCCAGTTCGACAAGCTCTGTGCTGGCGGCTTGGCGAAAGACCGCCCGCCCGTGTTCATCGGGGCTCGGCGGGAGCCAGGTTTCTCCCTCGCGAAGAACGCGAATCTCGACTCCACCAACCATCGGCGGGGCCTCGTTGGCCCTCAACTGCCCGATCCAATGGCCCTCGCTCGCGCCCGGATCGAAGCTGATCTCGACCGCGTGGAGCTTGTTCAGCCCGTCGTTGAGCACGACGGTCTGCTCCATCGAGTTGGCCCACTGTTCGATGACCTCTATCTCGATGCCATTGAGCTTCACCAGTCCCGAGCGCTCGACGACGCTGGCGTCGACGACCGTAAACTCGCCGGCATCGTGGCTCAGGATTTGGAGTTCATTCTGCCCGGTTTGCAGCGACGCCCCACTCATGCCTTCCTGGAGCGTCAGCTGGCCCTCGACCTTGGCGAACAGAGTGACGAACCCTGAGACGATGATCGTGATCAACGACGCGTGGACGATGATGAACCCCGTGTGCTTCTTTCTCCATGGATAGCGCGTGACCACGGCGAGCACCAGCGTGACGCAGATCAGCATCATCAGCGCCATGAACCACCAGGATCCATACACGGCGAGGCCGGCTTCGTGGGCGCTCGCCGTAGACTCGATCCATGTGCCGTACATCAACGCACAGGCAGTGAGTGCGAGCAGTGGGACCGCGAATCTGACGGATCCGAGGAACAGGACCGCCCGCCCAATACGCGTCTTGTGCCAATCGTGGCGAGGTTTCATGCGTTCACTCCGCTGCATGGCGGAACGCCGGGCGCTCCGGGGATCGAATCGACGAGCTCGCACAGAGCCTCGTAATAGGTATCTGTGTCAAGACCGATCAGCGTCGCGCCGAAGTGCTCGGCGTCGTCGTGCGAGACTATCTCCCCGTAGTTGATCGAGGGGATGTGGTACGCAATGAGCAGCGGCCAGGCTTCCGGCTGCTGCTCGAAGTAGGGGTGGATGAACAGGCAGAATCCCGATGACGGATGATCGCCGAGGGCTACCGGAACCGCAAACTCGCCGGGCTCGAGCGGCCCATCGTCGAACCGGATGCCGACGGGGTAACGGACGATTGTCCGGTCGTCGAGCATCTTCACGATGGTCTCGGCGTCGATGTACAGCCCGTACGAGAGGCGGGCGTTCATCGCCTTCGCTGCAAGGTGATCCTTCAGCGCGACGCTCGCGTCGTGTTCAGTAAGCTGGCGTGCCATGAAGGACCCTCCTCTTGTGTTCAACCGTGATCGATCTCTCGATCACTTCTCTCTCCTCAGTCCTTGTAGCGGTCCTTGAACTCCTGCGCCGCGCGTTTGCGAGCCTCCGCCTCGCCGGCGTCCATCTTGCCCAGGAACCACTTGTGATCGTCGGAGTTGAGAACCTCGTCGATCTTGGCGTCGAGCGCCTCGCCCGCCGCGATCAGCTCCGAGTCCTCTGAGTGCATGCCGCGCTCGGCAAGCTCGCGCAGCTCCGGGATGAACTCCGAGTAGAAGTTGCGGGCGATCTCGTAGGTCCCGTGCCAGTGGGTGTAGTCAGGGGCCATCATGGCCGCGCCGTGGCGGGCGCGCCGTCCCTCGTGGTGCCAGAGCTCGAACCAGGTGAAGTCGATCTTGTTGGCAAACGGTACGGGACTCTTGAGCGGCTTGGCGAGCGCCATCAGGTCCTTGCCGGGCTTGGCGAACTTGGTGTTGTACAGCTCGATAAGCGCGTCGTACTGGATATAGAAGTTGTCAACCCACTGCACCTGGTGGCAGCTCAGGCACACGTCTCGCATGTTCGCGCGTCGGACCTGCCAGGGCACATCCTTGCCGGGGAGCCCCATCTTGGCGTCGGAGGTCTCTGGGCGGACCGAGATGATCGGGCGGTTGTTCCAACTGATCCGCATGCCGATATCGTGGGTGACGGGCTGATTCCTGGTCGCCGACATATGGCAGGTCGCGCAGGTCGGAGCCGCCCAGTAGTCCTCGCCGACGATCCACTTGGCGTTGTCCAGGTTCATCTGGTCCTGCTTGGCGAAGAAGTTGATGCCGTGCTTGGATTCTTCGTAGATCTCCTTCTGGGGGTGATCCGGTCCAAGGTGGCACTTGCCGCAGGTGTCGGGATGGCGGGCCTGGGCAACCGAGAAATCGTGGCGCGTGTGGCAGGCGTTGCACGAACCCTCGGTGCCATCGGGATTCAGCCGCCCGATGCCGGAGTTGGGGTAGGTTGCCGGATCGAGCTTGCCTCCGGGCAGGACCTTGATCTGCGATCCGTGGCACTGCCAGCATCCGTTGACCGCGGCCGCGGAAACACCATTGGGGAATCCGAGGGTGCGCATCCCCCTGTTACCCTCGACGACCTCGGCGAGGACATTGTCCAGCGAGCCGAGGATTCGCCCGGCCTTGGAGTGGTGCGAGCCGCTGAACTCCTCGACCTCCTTGGAGTGGCAGCGGGCGCAGTCCTTGGGAGTCACGAGAATCGCGATCGTGACGCCCTCGTGCTTGAACGCGTCGATATCGTCGATGCTCGCCTGGTGGCACTCGTAGCACCCGACATTGCCGCGGTAGTGCTTGCTCGTTCCCCATTGCTGATACAGCCCCGGGTTGAGCTTCTGGTGGCACTCCAGACATTCCTTCGTCTGGCGCGACATCTCCGCGGGCGCAAAGATCTGCCCTTGTGCCAACGAGGCTAGGGCGAGGATCCCCGCAACAACGAACAGTTGTTTGGTTCTCATGACCGCTTCCTTTCTCACGGCGAAACACCCGCCGCGCTTTGCGTTGTCCGATCGGTGGCGTCCACTGTGTCCACCGTGAGTTCTCCATACAGCACCGGAATCGTGATCCGAACCAGGATCGTGTAAATGAGCAGTCCGATCGCCCAGATCCCGGTGCAGATCAGGATCTCGTTGACTGTCGGTGCGTACTCGACGATCTCACCCAGCGGCGAGGGCACGAACGCGGGCACGATGAGCCCCATGCCCTTCTCAATCCAGATCCCGATGATCATCGCCACGCACGCCGCGTTGAGGACCCAGCGCCGCCTGCTCAAGGGGGTGAGCAGCGCGACGAGCGCGAGCGTGTTGAGCACGATCGCCGTCCAGATCCACGGCACCAGGGCCGAGTGTCCGTGGAGCCCGAAGAAGAGGTACTGGGCCGAGACCGAGTGCGACGAGCCGGTGTAGAACTCGGTAAACACCTCCGAGCCGAGCAGGAACATGTTGATTCCCAGGGCGATCGTGATGATCCCCTTGAGCGTCGAGATCGCCTTGTCGGACACGGGGTACCCGGTGCTGGCCTTGATGACCTGGAGCGTCAGCACGATCAGCGCGGGCCCCGCGGCGAACGCAGATGCCAGGAACCTCGGCGCGATCACGGCGCTGTTCCAGAACGGGCGTCCACCCAGGCCGGAATACAGGAACGCGGTGATGGTGTGGATGCTGATCGCCCAGACGATCGCCAGGAAGACGAACGGGATGTAGAACTTCCTGGTCGGCTGGCGTTTGTTGTACGCACAGTAGATCAGATACCCGCAGATGTGCAGGTTGAGCAGCAGGTACCCGTTGAGCACGAGCACGTCCCAGGTCAGCATCGACAGCGGGAAGTTGAACCGGAGCAGCAGGTGATGCACGCGATCCGGACGCCCCAGGTCCACGGTCACGAACAGCAGGCACATGATGATCGCCGCGACCGCGAGCAACTCGCCGAAGATCACGAGATTGTGCAGATCCTTGTTCTTGTAGATGTAGACGGGGATCACGAGCATCACCGCGGCGGCGGCGACGCCGACCAGATAGGTGAAGTTCGCGATATAGAGCCCCCACGAGACCTGGTCGGTCATGCCCGTGGTCGCCAGGCCCTGCACGAACTGCTTGGCATACGCGTTGAGCCCGAGCAGCGCGACGACCGAGAGCACGAACATCCAGGTGTAGTACTTCCAGTCGCCGACAAAGCTGAGCCGGAAACACCGCCACAGGAACCGTGGGTACTCGCGGAGCGCGCTGGTCATGAGTCGCCCCCCGTCGGGACCTTCTCGTTGATCGGATCCCGCTCATCGAAGTAGTAGAAGAACCGGGGCAGCGTGCCCACGTCCGCCTTGAGCACGAACACCCGCTTGGTCTTCAGGATCTGGCGGACCTCGGACTCTGGGTCGAGCACATTGCCGAACTTGCGGGCACCGGTCGGGCAGACTTCCAGGCAGGCCGGCATCTTGCCCACGCGGGTGCGGTGCAGGCAGAACGTGCATTTTTCCATCACGCCCATGGAGCGCGGGCGGTTGGACAGATAGGCCATGTTCGTGTTGAGCTTGTCCTTGGGAATCGACGGCTTGGCGAAGTTGAATCGGCGAGCCCAGTACGGACACGCCGCTTCGCAGTAGCGGCATCCGATGCACCAGTCGTAGTCGATCACCGTAATGCCGTCGGACTCCTGCCAGGTCGCCTCCACCGGGCATACCTTGACGCACGGCGGGTTGGCGCACTGATGGCACTGGATCGGCATGTAGTAGTGGTCTTCAGAAGGCACCGTTGCCCGGTCATAGTGGTGGTTGCTCTGCTCGATGTCGGTCGTGCCGCGAGGCATCTCGAGCACCCGGATGTACTGGATCTCGGGGCTGCGGGATTGGTTGTTCTCCGCGACGCACGCGTGCACACACTTGCGGCAGCCGATGCAGCGCGACAGGTTGAGGGCGTACACGAACTCCACGCCGTCCATCGGCGTGATATCGCGGATGTCCGGGCGGATCTCGTAGCGTCTCTCAACGTCGTCGGCGATCCGCTTCAGCGCCGCGGCCATGTCCTGCCCGTCCATCTCCTTGTAGTGCTTCTGCAGGAACTTGGCGACCGAGAACTCGTCGGTGTCCGTGAGCTCTCGCAGCGGGCTTAGCGATGCGGCGATCGCGGCCACCGCACCGGTCGCGGCGGTTGATCGACGAAGGAAACTCCGGCGGGTGATGCCCGGTCGCGAGGTGTACCGATGAGCCCGTTCGCAGCCGCAATCACCGGCGCCGCAGGCTCCTGGGCCATTCGAGGATGACCGATCTACGACCGGGAGGTTCATTCGTGCTCCCTCCCAGGTCCGGAATCATCCAAGGACTCGTCCTCAAGCAAACGCCACCGCTGGAGCGGATTTCGATGATCAATCAGATCGCCGGCGTGGCCCGAGTTCGGATCGCCCATCCGCAGCGTCCGCGGGCCGGGGAGCGGCTCCATGGGGCGATAGGCCGGATGGTGCGGCTCATGGCACTGCGTGCACGAGAGCTTGGTGGCCTCACCCAGGCTCGTGTCCCAGTAGCCGATCGTCTTGCCATGGCTCCCTCTTTGCCAGTCTCGATAGACCGGGCCGTGGCACTGCGCGCAGAGTTGCTCGACCTGGTCGTAGCCGACGAGCCCGCCGCCACGGAGCGTGAGTTTTTCTCGGGTGCCCTTGTCGTGGCAGTTCAGGCACGCGTCGTTGGAGCCGTGCTCGAGGTGGATATCGGTGTGCTGACGCAGGTCGCGATCCGCGTCACGGGTATTCTCGAAGAGGTCGTGGCAGTCGCTGCAGCGCTGATTGAGCGTGCCGATGTTGATCATCGGCGGGTCGCCCATCGCCTCGCGCCAGGGGCCCGACACTATCTGATCGGCCCGGACCACAACCGGATCGCTCTGCGGGATCTCGACGGATGGGCTCATGATCGCAAAGGCCCCGGCGACGATCAGGAACCCGATCCCCACGAAAAACCCCACAACCTGCGGCCTCGCAGCGTGTGGATCGGTCTGGGTCATTCGCGGGAACCTTCCTCCAAAGGCGCGGAAAACCGAATTGTGGAGTGATTTCTCGTAATTATAGCCGCGCCACCGGCCCAATCCCATCCACGGACTCGATTACGCCGCTCTTACCGGCTGCCACCGCAGCAATCCGCCGAGCCCATTGCTGCACCGGAACGTGCCCGCCACTCTTGTTGTGGCAAGAGGATCTTTGATCAGTGGATTGCCGAAGCTACGCCCTGTGGCGCTGGCCCGTATGCTGACCCGTTTCGAGTCCAAACGAGTCCACCCCCGTCCATCAAGAATGCCCCCGGCGGCCCCTGAAGGCCGATAGAAGGGACTTTGCAGGCAGTGGACTGGAAGAAGTCGTCTGTTCGAGCCCAGTTGTCTATACAGAACCCGAATGCCATGACCCCTTGGGGTTACGCCATTCATCGCTTCGAGCATCGCTACGAATCGGGCGACTGCGGAGGTGTCGCCGTCCGCGCCCTGCGCTCATAGATCTTCCAGTCGAAGGTCTCGATCAGCGCGTCGATGATCTCGTGCGTGGGGGCCTTGACGCCCGATCGGCGGGCGTGCTCGATGATCTGGCGGTTGAGCTGCCCGACCTCGGATTCTCGACCGCCGCGAATATCCTCGACCATGCTCGGGACAACAGTCCTTGCGTGCTCGAGCAGCTCGATGGCGTGACGCTTGAAGTCCGGCGCAAGCTCCAGGCCGTCGGCCAAGGCGACCGCGATGCCCTCGTCGAGCAGCGCCTCCACGATCACCCGCGCAGGCGAGTCCATCGCCTGCCCAACCGTGCTGTTCACCAGCGCCGACACCGGATTGGCCGCCGCGTTCACGATCGCCTTCTGCCACACCGCCAACTCGATGTCGGGGTCATAAACCGTCTCGAGCCCGCCCCTCGTCAGAGCCCGCCCGATCGACTCGCACGCCGCCCGGTGGCGCGGGTCCGGCCCGCCGATCGCGTGCGGCGGGTCGTTGAGCCCGACCCGAACCGTTCGCCCACTCTCATCGAGCGTCGCCCCGAGGTTGAGCACGATCCGCAGCACACGCTCGTATTCGAGCAACTCGGTGAGCCGTTGGCCCGGCGCGATCCCGTTCTGAAAACTGACGATGTAGGGCGCGCCATTCTCCGAGCGGAGCGCGGGCAAGATCGGCGCAAGCTCCTCGGCGACCCGATCGATCGCCGTGGTCTTGGTCGCCACGAATACCACGTCTGCCCCGCCGGCGTCCAGCAGCCCGCGCAGGTCCCGGACGATCACCGGCCTCGCCTGGGCTCGGATCGCACCCTCGGTCGAGACGCCGTAGCGGATGATCTGTGCGGCCCGGTCGGGGTTGCGGCAAACGAGCACGACCGGAATACTCTGGCCCAAGATGGCACTGAGGGTGCTGCCCATCGCGCCCGCGCCGATGATCGCGGCACGGCGCATCGACCAAACCGGTTCGCCCTCGCTCATGGCGGGATTCCGATCGCTCGCCAGGTGCCCAGGCAGATGCCCGGGGCGCGGTATTCTTCGCGCGCCGGCTCGTGCTTGCACAGCGCGGTCGAGAGATACTTCTTGTTGCTATCGCAGAGAATCGTCACCACCGTCGCGTCGTCGCCCAGGTCATCGAGCAGGCGGTCTGCGCCAAGGAAGTTCGCGCCCGAGGAGATCCCCACACCCAGCCCGATCCGCGCGAGATGCTGGGCCATGAGAATCGCGTCGCCATCCCAGATATCGACGATCCGATCGAGCTCTTCCAGGCGGACGATCGAGGGCACGAACTCATCGGAGATCCCCTGGATGCGGTGGCTCCCGACCTTGCAGCCGGTGCTCAGCGTCGGCGAGTTTGCCGGCTCCAGCGGGTGGATCCGCACATCGGGATCTCGCTCACGCAACGCGCTACCCACGCCCATGACCGTTCCCCCGGTGCCGACGCCGGCGACGAACGCATCGCACCGCAGACCGATCGACGCGAGCTGGGCGATGATCTCCGGGGCGGTGGTGCGCTCGTGGGCCTCACAGTTGGCGGGGTTATCAAACTGGTGCGGCAAGAAGACCCGCTCGGCGCTCTCTCTGGCATACCGATCGGCCAGCTCGATGCTGCCCTTGAAGCCATCCTGCTCGGTCGAGACCGGGACAATCTCTGCGCCCAGCGAGCGGATCAACTCGACCCGCTCGCGGCTCATCCAGTCGGGCATGAAGATCCGCACGCGATGGCCCATGGCCCGCCCGATCGCCGCGAACGCGATGCCGGTGTTGCCGCTGGTCGCCTCGGCGATCGTGTCCCCAGCGCGCAACGCCCCGCTCTCGTACGCCCGAGCCATGATCCACAGCGCCATGCGGTCCTTCACGCTGCCGGTCATGTTGCGCTGCTCATACTTGGCGAAGACCCGCCGCGATCTCCCCCTCGACCGATAGCCGATCTCGATCAGCGGCGTCCACCCGACCATCGCCTCGACCGCGAGCAATCCCTCGGGCACATCGATCCGAGACAGCGGCGTGACCCTCCGAACCATCGCTACACCCCCGAGGCGACCCACTCGCGCGCGTCGCCCTCACTCTCGGGCGCGAAGAACCGGACGTTCGCGCCGGTAAACAGCTTGGAGAGCTTGGTCGCCCAGCGCTCCCAGCGCTGATCGCCGACGACGCCCACGCGAACCATCTCGTGGCGGTGCTTGTGCTCGAATCGGAGCTCGTCCCACGCGCTGTGCGCGTCCCAGCCCTCGAAATCGGGATCCATGACAAACAGCATCCGCAGGCCCGTCCAGGTCTCAAAGAGCTCCTCCATCTTCGGTACGAAGCTCTCCTGGTAGTCCCCATCGCTCAGCGTTCCCGACACGCGAACGTGCACAACATTTCCCTGGATACGGCTAAAGGTGAGCGACATGCTGGACTCCTGGGTCCGCCTTGACCGGCTAGAACTTGTATGAAACCTGCAGATACAGCCAGTCCATGTCCTCGCTCGGCCCGGACTGGTCGACGAACTCGCCCGGGAAGAAGTGGCTGTACCCGCCCTGGAATGTGGTGTGCCCGTCGAGCTTGTAGGTGAGCACCGCGTCGATCTCCTGGCCGATCTCCGAATCGCTGCCCAGCGCACCCGCCCGGACCACCCCTCCGCCCGCGTTGTAGAGCGCGTCGTCGGTGCTGGCCCGCCAGAACATGTGTCCCACGAGCTTGACCGTCACCTTCTCGTGCGCCTTGAACGTCATGCCCGCAGACAGATCGATCACGTTCTGGCGACCGACAAAGTCCATGTACCCGAAGTACGCGTGCCCGAGAGGAAAGAGCTGGTTGAACGTCTCGACCTCGCCATCGCCGGGCGAGTCGTCGCCGCTGGCGTAGTCAAAGCCCACGAACGCCCGCGGCTTGAACTCCTTGACCTCGAACTTATAGCCCAGTTCCGAAGCAAACATATAGGCGTTGACGTCGGCGCTGCCGACGTCGCCGAACTGGTACGCCCCCTCGACATCGAAATCGAACGGGCTCTCGCCGATCTTGCCCGCAAGGCGCGCCCCGAGCGTGAATCGGTCCTCCTCACCCGCGCTCCCGTTGAACGCCGCCATCTCGCGGGAGAGCCCGAGAAAGTAGACGTCGAGGTTCAGCGGGTTCTCTTCAGACCCGACCTTGCCCGCGGCGTAGATTCCATAAAAATCCGGCCCGGGTCGCCAGTCGTTGAAATCATACTTCTGCACCGCCGCGTACCGGCTGAAGAACGTATCGATCTGCCAGCGATCAACCTTCGCGATCACCCGCGCGGCGTCCCATGTGCGCCGCGTGTTGGCCCAGGGCAGCGGGCTGACCAGACGCTGCTTGCCGAACAGCAACTCCTGACGCCCCACCCGAGCCGTTAGGCTCAGGTCATCGCCCGCAGGAATCAACACATCGATAAAGGCGTTCTGAATCGCCAGCGAATCGACATCGAGCCCACGCTTGCCGCCGGGCAGATCGCGGTCGCCCGGCATGAACGCCGACTTGCCCTGCAAGAACACGCGAACGCTCTCGCCCGCGTGGATATCGGCGTGCAGCATCACCCGCCCCAGCAGGAACGAATCGTCATTGGGCTCTGCGAATCCGAGGTTCTCCCAGCTCTCCGTGCGGAAGCGGACTGACCCGCCGAAGCTCGCCCAGTACTTGCCATCCTCGCTGAGCTTGACGTGCTTGATGGGATCCCAGAAGTCGGTCCCGCCGGCGGGATCGAACGCCGACCAGTCCTCGTTGAAGCGCAGCCCCTTGTACGCGGGCTTGGGTGCCGCGTCCTGCGCGACCGCACCGCCCGCGAGAAACACCACGAGCGCGCCGATCCCTCGGGCCATCGCGCACCGCGCGCGTCCATCAACACCTCGAACGCCCAACGACGCCAAACTCATTGACATACCAACCTCCCATGTTTCTACCGATCGAACCGGACCTCGCCGGTGAAGATCGGGATTGCGACTTTGAGCGCTATGCTGAAGATCATGAGCCCAAACGCCCATATCCCCGCGCTCACCTTCCACTCAGTCATGCTAGGTGCATACTCGACGATCTCGTGCAGCGTGCTCGGAATAAATCCCGGCACGATCAGCCCCATCCCCTTCTCGATCCAGATCCCCGCAAACGCGAGCACGCACGCCAGGATCAGCACGCCCGCGCGGTGCATCGCCGCGGGTGTCAAGAACAAGATGGCGGCGATCACGTTGAACGCGATCGACGTCCAGATCCAGGGCACCAGCCCGCTAAACCCGTGCAGCCCGAAGAACAGGTACGTCGCCGAGGCCGAGTGCGATCCCCCGGTGTAGAACTCGGTAAACAGCTCCGATCCCAGCATCAACAGATTGATGAGCACCGTCACGCGGACAATGCGGACAAGCACGCGGATCACGTCGCCCGAGATCCGCACGCCCGCGAACTTGCGAAGCACGAACAGCGTCACGATGATGAACGCCGGCCCCGACACGAACGCCGAGGCGAGGAATCGCGGCGCGAGCAGGGCACTATTCCAGAACGGTCGCCCGCCCAGGCCGCTATAGAGAAACGCGGTCACGGTGTGGATCGAGATCGCCCATACGATCGAGACCATCACCACCGGCACATACCAGCGGGCGCTGGGCTCCCGTCCCAGGTACTTCGTATACAGCATGTAGCCGCAGATGTGCAGGTTCAGCAAGAGATAGATATTCAGCACCAGGACGTCCCAGGTCAGCATCGACATCGGCCAGTTGAACCGTCCGATGCCCGGGATGAGGTGCCAGAACCGATCGGGGCGCCCGAGGTCCGCCGTGACCATCATCAGACACATCACGATCGCCGCGACCGCCAGGAACTCGCCCACGATCACGACATCGTGCAGGCGATGGTCCCGGTACAGGTAGGCCGGGATGACCATCATCACGCCGCCGGCGGCGAGCCCGACCATGAACGTGAAGTTGGCGATATACAGGCCCCAGCTCACATGGTCGGTCATGTTCGTGCGGATCATGCCGTCGGCGACCTGATGGGCCCAGGCGTTCGCGCCGACCAGAAACACCGCCGTCAGCAGCGTCATCCAGGCGTAGAACTTCACCGACCCGTCGGTGGCAAGCACCAGCGACCGCCAGAGAAACCGCGGATAGCTCACCCAGTGATCCAACTCCTGTCCCGCGCCCTCGCTGATCGGGCTCGCCGGAGATCGGGTTGGCGGCTGCTTACTCATCGGGCGTACTCAATCGTGACTCACGCATCAAAGAAGTAGAAGAACGCCGGCCTCGTGCCCAGCTCTTCTTTCAGAAAGAACACACGCTTGTTCTCGAGAACCCAGCGGATCTCTGAATCCGGATCGAGGATGTTGCCGAACACCCGCGCCCCGGTTGGACAGGCCTCCAGGCACGCCGGCAGCTTCCCCTTGCGCGTCCGGTGCAGGCAGTAGTGGCACTTCTCGACAACGCCCTGCGGACGGATGCGATTGGACAGGTAGCCCTGGTCGGGGTTGATCTCGTCGGCGGGCACCGTCGGCTCCTGCCAGTTGAACCGCCGAGCGTGGTACGGGCACGCCGCTTCGCAATACCTGCACCCGATGCACCACGCATAGTCCACTACCACGATCCCGTCGTCTTCCTTCCACGTCGCCTCAACCGGGCACGCCTTCACGCACGGCGGGTTGTCGCACTGCATGCACTGCACCGGCAGGTAATACTTGTCCTTCGCCGGCACCGCGTGCGTATAGGTCGAGTCCGCGCCCTCCAGATCCGTCGAGCCCTTGGGCAGCTCGAGCACGCGGATATACGACTGCTTGGACTCCCGGTCGTGGTTGTTCTCTTTGTGGCAGGCCTCGACACACTTGCCGTTGCCGTTGCACACGCTCAGGTTGATCCCGTACACAAACTTCACGCCGGGAATCGGCCTGGGATCATCGATGGTGACCTCGACGCCCAACTCCTCGCGCGCCTGATCCTCGAACCGCGCGAGCACGCGCCCGCGTTCCTCATCAGTCATCTCCTTGTAGTGCTTCTGCAAGACCTCATCGAGCGTGAGCTCGCCGATGGCTTTGGTCAAGGGTGAAATCGACAGCCCGAACGCCCCCAGCCCCAAGGCCGCCCCCGCGCCCTTGAGCGCGGTCCGACGCGACAGCATCGGCAGCGGCGTGCGAATCTCAGCCATGACTGCCCTCCAGAAACCGATCGATCGGTTTGAATGTCGGCATCATCTGTGGAAACGCCGGCGCGTGCGGATCGTGGCAATCCAGACACCCGTTGCGAATCCGCCCGCCCCGGGTCAGATCCCAGTAGCCGGTCATCCCGCCATGAGCGCCATGCTCGTAGCTCTCCACGGTCTTCGAGTGGCACTGGGCACACAGCGTCTGCACGCTGGAAAACTCGACCCGAGCGCCGCCGGACAGATGGAGCGATCCATAATCGTCGGGGTTGTGGCACGACAGGCACGACAGCCCGCCGTGCGAGATGCTCAAGCCCTGGTGAAACTCATCAAGATCCTCCCCGCTCGCGTTTGCACGATTCGGCGTGCGGTTGCTGTGGCAAACCACGCAGGAAATCGTGATCTCTCGCCCGAGCACATCGACGCCCGCGCTCGCCCCGACGGGCGGACTCGGTCGATTGACGATCGTCTCGTACCTCGGCAGCGTGAGCACGCCGGCCTCAATATCCCCCCGGTCACCTCGTTCGTTCTGGAGAATGCCAAGTGCGCCGAGCGTCAACGCCGCGCACAGGCCGATCACAAGCCCAACCCCAACGAGCCGCCGAATCAAGCTCCATGAGCGGATTCTGACCTGCGTCACCTGACCGCCCATGGTATCCTCCGATTCGACGTTACCACTCGGAACAGATAAATCAAGAACACTTCCCCTTGTTGTTTTCTGGAACTCCCGCGATCGCGCCCCGATGCGATCTATCATACACGCTCAGGAGCCTCGCCATGAGCATCTCGGGCCTCGTCCTCACACTCGACCCCGCCACCCCGCCAAACACCCTGAGCATCCTCAACACCGACCCCCGCCTCACCTTGGGAGAAGCCAACGGCCCGCGCCTGCCAGTCGTCGTCGACGCCGAGGATGGGCGAGCATCGCGCGACGTGGTCGACGAACTCGCGGCCCTCGAGGGAGTGCTCGCCGTGGACATCGCATTCGTGTCATTCGACCAACCGAGCCAGAGGAGCTAGCCCGATGCAGGATCGCAGATCCTTCATGAAATCGGCCGCCATGACGGCCGCCACCGCGCTCGCCGCAGGCAAGGCCCGCGCCGTCTCACTCCCGGTCCTCAATGGATCCAGCGCCGTCACATGGGAAAAAGCCCCCTGTCGATTCTGCGGCACCGGCTGCCACGTCCAGGTCGGAGTCCAGGATGGGCGCGTCGTCGCCATCGCCGGCGACCAGCTCGCCGAGGTCAACAAGGGCCTGCTCTGTGTCAAGGGCTACCACGTCGGCTCCATCCTCTACGCCGAAGACCGCCTGACCCAGCCCCTCAAACGCGTCGGCGATGAGCATGTGCCCATCTCCTGGGATGAGGCCATCGACATCGTCGCCCAACGTATCATGGCCGCCCCCGAGCGCTTTGCCATCTATGGCTCGGGCCAGTGGACCATCCCCGAGGGCTTCGCCTGCCAGAAGTTCATCAAGGGCGGCCTCTCCAACAACCACATCGACCCCAACGCACGCCTGTGCATGGCAAGCGCCGTCACCGGATTCCTCGCGACCTACGGCGTCGACGAGCCCGCCGGCTGCTACGACGACCTCGACAACTGCGACGTCGTCATCTTCTGGGGCAACAACGCCGCAGAGATGCACCCCGTCCTCTTCAGCCGCATCATCGACCGGCGCACCCGCGGCGAGACCGTCAAGCTCATCGACCTCGCCACACGCAGGACCCGCACGACCGAGTTCTGCGACGAATACCTCAACTTCGTCCCCCACACCGACCTGGCCATCGCCAACGGCATCGCCCACCTGCTCATCGCCAACGACACCTACGACAAGAACTTCGTCGAGAACTTCTGCAACTTCCGCGCCCCGACCGACCCACCCTCGCTCTTCGGCCAGGCCATCACCTTCGAGCACTACAAGGAAGAAGTCGCTCGCTACACACCCGAGTACGTCGAGCAACTCTCCGGCGTTCCCGCAGACAAGATCCGCATGCTCGCAGACCTCTTCGCCAACCCCGACCTGCGCATCACAAGCCTCTGGTGCATGGGCATGAACCAGCACACCGCCGGCACCGGCATCAACTGCCTCGTCCACGGGATCCATCTCCTCAGCGGACACTTCGGAAAGCCCGGCGACGCGCCAACAAGCCTCACCGGACAGCCCTCGGCCTGCGGCACCGTCCGCGAAGTCGGCACGCTCGCACACGCCCTGCCCGGCGGACGCCTCGTCGCAAAGGAAGATCACCGCGCACAATGCGAGCAGTTCTGGAACCTCCCCGCAGGACGCATCAACCCCAAGCCCGGCTACCACACCGTCAAAATGTGGGAACAGTTTTGCACGCCGGACTATGACGGAGGTGACATCGACACCATCTGGGTCCAAGTCACCAACCCCGCCCAGACCCTGCCAAATCTCGACAAGCTCTTCAACGCCAAGGAAGACCTCGAAGAGAAGTTCCTTATCGTCTCAGACGTCTACCCGACAGCCACGACCCGCCTGGCCGATCTCATCCTTCCCTCGGCGATGTGGGTCGAGAAGAACGGCGTCTTCGGCAACTCTGAACGTCGCACCCAGCAGTGGTTCAAGATGGTCGATCCGCCCGGCGAGGCCCGCGACGACGTCTGGCAGGTCTTCGCCGTCGCCCATCGCCTGCTCGAACTCGGGCACGAGGGCATGCGCGACCAAGACGGCAACTTCATATTCCGCGTGCTGAACGACGCCGGCGAGGAGGTCCCCGCCTGGCAATGGGACCACTACTACGACGCCAACGTCGACCGCGCACTCTTCGAGGAATACCGCCCCTTCTCACGCCTGAAGCACAAGGACCTCGCGCCCTACGACGAGTATGTCAAAGCCCGCGGCATGCGCTGGCCCGTCGTGCAACAGCCCGACAACTCCTGGCGCGAGACCCGCTTCCGCTTCGCCGCCTTCGATGATCCCTACGCCGATGGTGCCAAGGATTTCAAGTTCTACCACTCGACAACCAAGGACGATCGCGCCCAGATCTGGTTCTTCCCCTATTCCCCGCCGCCCGAAGTTCCCGATGGCGACTACCCGCTGTGGCTCTGCACCGGGCGGGTCCTGGAACATTGGCACACCGGCTCGATGACCCGCCGTGTCCCCCAACTCCACCGCGCCGTCCCCAACGCCTACGTCGAGCTCAACCCCGAAGACGCCGCCGAGATGTCCATCGCCAACGGGCAGGCCGTCATCGTCGAGAGCCGGCGCGGGCGCATCGAGCTGCCCGCGTGGATCAACGGTCGCGGGCGTCCCCCAAAGGGCAGCGTCTTCGTGCCGTTCTTCGATGAGTCCCGCCTCATCAACGAGGTTACTCTCGAGGCCTACGACCCGGTCTCCAAGCAGCCCGATTACAAGAAATGTGCCGTGCGCATCCGCAAGGCAGTCGCACCATGACGAGCGAGAAAGGCCCAACCCCGAGCTCAATCGCCCGCCCCACCCACCTCGTCCTCACGGGCGTGATCGCGATCTCGTTCGTCGGGTTCTTCGTGGGTATCCACACCAGCGCCCAATCCGACGGACCGCTCGCAAGCGTGCTCCGACAGGCAGGCCAGGCACCACCGGCCCACACCACCTCACCCGATGTTGTTCCGTCGATGACCTATGCGCAGATGCGTGAGAATCGCCTCGGACCGAACGCCGGGTTCCACAGCGAGCTGTCGAGCTTACGCCCACCAGGCAACGACCCGTCGGCGTGGATGGGCCAGGATCCGCAAGCCAAGCTCGCCTCCCTGGCTCAACGCGCCGAGCGCAGGGCCTTCAACGGCGCACCGCCCATCATCCCACATTCCATCGACCAACTCTCGGTGTCCAACTGCTTGGCGTGCCACGATCAGGGGCTACGGATCGCCGAGAACGTCGCCCATATGCCGCCACACAGGGCCTTCACAAACTGCACACAATGCCACGTCGAACAATCCGAGGGCTCGCCACTCTCGCCCAACTCGTTCCAGGGTCTCCCCGCACCGCAGGCCGGCCAGCGTGCGTGGATGGGCGCACCACCCACTATCCCACACTCCCTTGCCATGCGCTCCAACTGCCTGAGCTGCCACGGACGCACCGGCCCCCCCGGCATGCGCACCAGCCACCCCGAGCGCACGAGCTGCCTCCAGTGCCACGCGCCCTCTGCGCATCTCAACCAAGCGCCGACCGCCGAGGCGAGCGCATTCCTCCGCATCTTGCAGGGAGCCGGCCCGTGACCGTCGAGCGACCCATCTCGCGTCGCGACCTCCTCCGTGGACGCGCCCTGCGCGCCCGAAAACTTCCCGCCGTCGCCCCGACCAAGATCTGCCCGACCTCCGCGGCGCCCTCGCCCGCCCGAGTCGCCCTGCCGGTTATCCGCCCGCCGGGCGCGCTCGATGAGGCCGGATTTCTTGAGGCCTGCACGCGCTGCGCCGAGTGCATCACCGCCTGCCCGCACGACGCGATCCGCCTCGCTCCGCCCCGGTTCCGCGCCGCCAAGGGCACGCCCATCATCGATCCCGCACTCCAACCCTGCCTGATGTGCGACGACACGCCCTGCGTCGCCGCCTGTCCGACTTCTGCCCTTCTCCCGGCCCTCCCCCGCACCATCGCCAGCGCCACCATCCAGACCTGGACCTGCCTGGCCTATCAGGGCACAACCTGTTCGGTCTGCGTCGAGCAGTGCCCGGTCCCCGGCGCGATCACGCTGAATCAGGGCCGCCCCGAGATCGACGCCTCGGTCTGCACAGGTTGCGGCGTGTGCCACTACGTCTGCCCCGCGCCCGAGAACGCCGTCCGCATCATGCCGATCGAACGCCCCTCGCAACCGGGGATCTCGCGATGACCCAGCCGCCAGACCTTCAGCAGACGATCCTCACTCGTTCACAACTCCGCGCTCTGCTCGAAGAGATCCTCAAGGGCGACCCCGCTGCTCAAACTCGCACCCGCGACAACCCCACAGACCAGCCCCTGCGCGATCATCTCGCCCCCGGGCACGCCGGGCACATGCAGATCCGTTATCTCCACGATGGCGTCGCCTGGATCGACACCATCATCCCCATCGATGTCCAAACCGTGAAACTTATTAGGACCCAGGCTCCCCAATCCAGCAGCCATGGGCAGGTCGTGTAGGATAAGGTGACCACGCACCGCTCACATTCGCGAGATCCAATGTACGGCAAAGCCACCGAGAACGCCATCGCCGCAATGAGTCGCCTCGCCGAGGTCTATGACGAAGGCCAGACGTTGCTCTCAGCCGCCGAAATCGCCGAGAACCGCGACCTCCAGAAGCCCTTCGTCTCCAAACTCCTCTCGACGCTCTCCCAAGCCGGCTTGGTCACGGGCCAGCGCGGTCCCGGCGGCGGGTTCTGCCTCGCCTTTCACCCCCGCGAAATAACCCTCCATGAGGTCTGGTCGCTCTTCGAGCGCGAGGACTTCTCCGACAAATGCCCCTTCGGCGGCGGATACTGCGGTGCCGGCGACCCGTGCGCCCTGCACGACAAACTCGTCGCCCTCAAGGTCCTCATGGACCGGACCCTCCGCGAGACCACCTTCGAGGGGTTTCGCGTTGCCTACCAGGAGCAGGGCCGTCGCGCAGCAAAACGCGCCAAAAAAGGAAGTAACCGCAAGACCTATCGCGCATCTCAGTCAAAGCGATGAACCCACGCCCGTCCGTTCCTAACGGGCAGCTCCACCCCGACCGTCATCGAGTGCAGTGCGTGCGCGTCAACCCGAGCCGCCAAGAGGTGGCCTGAAGCTCGCCCTACTCGCATCAGCCCGTAGAGAGTTCTCGATCGAACAGACAATCGCCCGTTCTTCCATCGAACGAAAAAGCCCGGCGTACGAAACGCCGGGCGTGCACGGACTTCCCAGACGCCGAGGCTCAGCGCCGCCGGCGGATCGCAACCAGACCGCCAAGGCCCAGCAACGCAAGCGTCGATGGTGCCGGTACAAACTGAACGACATCCTCAAAGGTCGTTCCGATCACTAGGCCGTCCACCAGAATCGCTTCGTTCAGGTCCGAGTCCGACTGACGCAGCGCAAACGCAGAAACCGAGTCGCCCGGGTCGTTGCGGTCTTCCCCGAAAATCGAAGGGTCCGTCATGACGGCCGCGTCGATCCACAGCCTCGCAATATTCGCGTCCTGGTCGTACTCAACGACCGCTCGATACGTCTGCCCATACGACAGGTCCGCCGGCCAAATCGTATCGGCGGTCGACTCGTCCGAGGCAATCCCGACGGAGAAATCACCGCCATCTGGCGCAGGAACGACGTCAAGACGCGCGGAAAAGTCGAAGTCCCCCGACTTGAAGTGAGCAAAGTACTCGTTGTCCGTTCCCGGAATCGGAGCCCCGAGATCGGGGACCGTGAAGTCGATGCCGTAGTAGACCTTGCCGCCCACAGACGTAAACGCGAGATTCGCATCCTCCGAGGGCACGCCGTGCTGCACCACGACCTGACCTCCCGATACCAGCATGTCAAACTCAACGCCGCTGTGATTCGCCCAACCGCCGTTGGGCACCAACGAGCCGTCGGGGTAATCAAAGTTGTCAAACGCGATGACATCAGCGCCGGCACTTCCGGCACAAACGACCGCCGCGACAGGGATCAGCACGTTCTGCAATCTCAGGCGTGGCGCAACCAATTCAAATAAACGCATCATCTCTATCTCCTCCTGGTGAGCATCGTGATCGAAAGGTGGCTCGTACGCGCTGGTTTTGCGCACCCTGCAACCCGAATCCGATCGCTTTGCCTGTCTCTCTTGAGGCCTTCGGGCCTCGAACAACGTCTCCGCTAATCTACCAGATTGTAGAACAGGCGCGAGGCCGAAATCGCAGGATTCCGAGTCTGGCGCGTCTCAATCACGCGACCACCGGCACCAAGATCGCCAAACCTTCTGCAAACAGTGGGCTAATGAGTGTCTGGTTCGCCCGCCCCCTCGACACCACCGCGCTCAAGCGGGTCGCCCGGCTCTCCCGGATTGGCGGCGCGCCCGACAGGTTCTCCGACGCCCCGTCGCGCTCGCCACGTCCGAGGAAATGCGTCCTGGCAGTCCTATGCGGGTTCTTCCTTCCAAACTGCGGGAAACACTGTACCCGATCGCCCATTGGGGATATCCCGGTCGCACGGCGTGCCGAAGCCAAGGCGCTGGATCCGAGTCCAAGAGGACCAGACATGAAAATCACCGAGTTCCAGGCACGCGCCGAGGGCAATCGCCTCGAGGAGCGGACGATTCGCCTCAAGCTCCTTGTCGAACAACCGAGCGATCGCGAACACCGCCCCTGCCCCGCCTGCGACCTGCCTTTCGACTGCCCCGACCACTCGCCTGCCTGCTGTTGCGGCTGCTCGCCGAGCTGCGCCAACGCGCCCGCGATGCTCTCGTCCGATCCGAAGCAGTTCCCGATCGAGGCGAACATCCTCCCGCTGGTCTACGCGCTCTCGACCCTTCGCGTCATCGAGATATGCTGGTCGTGCGAGGGGCACGAAGACGCCCACGCAAAGCTCATCAAGGTCCCTCAGGTCTGGTTCTACTCGCCCCGCGCCGTCTACCCCGAACTGATCGCACAGCACGCCAACGACCTGCATGTGAAGAAGAAGCTGCACGCCCGATGGCAGGTGGTCGTCTCGGCCTTCAGCGCCTGCGACGCAACAACCTCCGCCCTGAGGCCGGAACTCGAACAAGGCACGACCCTGAGCGACCTGCACCGCGACATCCCGATCCTCGCCAAGCAAATGCACCAGTAGATCCAGGCTCTGGCAACTGCTTCCTGAGAAACTCCGGGCTCGCGCCTCACTGGCCGAGATCGAAGTACGCCGAGACGAACGCCTGGATATCTCCCTCTCGGCTCATATTCACGACCTCCAGCAGTCGCGTCAGATCGCGCCGACGCTTCTCGTCGATCTCCGCCTCGTTGACCTCGCCTTCGCGAAGCCGCCGCACAAAGGCGAACCGCCCGGGGACACTCGTCTGCTCGACAACGCCAAGCTTCTCCAGCGCGATCAGCGCATAGTCGAACCGCCCGTCCCCGCCGACCTTCCCCCTGATCGCCAGACGCAACTCGTCGGCGTCAAAGTCCGCATGGACGCTCCGCTCCAGCGCATACCCCGCCTCCAGCAGCAGGCTCGCCGGCGGGTTCATCCACTCAATAAACTGCTGCTGGATCGCCAGGTCATCCTGCGCAAACAGCAACTCACACCGCGACGCCTCGCCGTCACGCCCGCCCCTGCCGACCTCCTGGTAGTACGCCTCGACGCTCCCGGGCACCTGCGCGTGCACAATAAACCGGATGTCCGGCTTGTCCACGCCCATCCCGAACGCGTTGGTCGCAAGCAACAGCAGCCCATCCCCGGGCCTGGATTCCACAAACAACCGCGACATCCGCTTCTTCTCGCGAGGGTCCAGCCTGCCGTGATAGATCTCGACGCGCCGGTTCGAGACCCGCGCCCGCAGCAGATCCGCGTACCGCTCCAGATCCCTGATCAGCGCAAAGTACACGATCCCCGTCCCCGCGAACTCTTCGCTCGTGCGCACGATCGCGTCCACCTTGTCGCCATCATCCCACACCTCGCACGCTCGCAACTCGAGATTGGGTCGCTCGATCGGCAGCGCAAACAGCGGCATCTCCTCGCCGGTCCGCCCGATCACCTCGCGGATATCGTCGCGCACCCGCGCCGTCGCGGTCGCCGTCAGCGCGATCGTCGTGGGCGGCTTCCCGTCACGCCCAAGCAGTCGCCGGAACTCCCCGATCTGCTGATACGCCGGCCTCAGGTCGTGCCCCCACTTGCTGATGCAGTGCGCCTCGTCCACGGCCAGCAGCTTCACTCCGCCGGGCACCCGCGCAAGCGCCTCGCGAAACTCCGGCTTGTGCATCCGCTCGGGCGTCGCGAAGATCATCTCATACGCGCCCTCGCCCAGCCGCCGATACCGCTTTTCCCGCTCCTTACGCCCCAGCGTGCTGTTGATATACCCCGCGCGAATCCCCCTCGCCCGCAGCGCCTGCACCTGGTCCTCCATCAGCGCAATCAGCGGGCTGAACACCAGCGTCACCCCCGGGCCTTCATCAGATCCCGCCAGCGCCAGCGCCGGCAGTTGAAAGCACAAACTCTTGCCCGAGCCCGTGGGCATCACCACCAGCGCATCGCCCCCGCCCATCACCCGATCAATGATCCTCGCCTGCATCGGAAGCAGCGAATCATGCCCGAACCGCTCTCTCAAAATGTCACCAATTTCCGCCGACATGGGCACAAGGCTAGTTCCGACACGTCGCTCCGTACAATCGCGCCATGCCCGACACCCCCCGCGTCCTCTCCGTCAACGTCTCCCAAGTCCAGGAGTTCCAGCGCGACGACAGGTCCTGGCGCACCGCAATCATGAAGACCCCCGTGCAGGGTCCCGTCCACGCCCACAAACTCGCCCTCGAAGGCGACGACCAGGCCGACAAGACAGTCCACGGCGGGCCATACCGCGCCCTCTACGCCTACCCCCACGAGCACTACCAATACTGGCAAACCCACGCCGGGCTCACCGACTGGCCCCTCGGTGGCTTCGGCGAAAACCTCACCACAACCCACCTCGACGAGGACAACGTCCACATGGGCGACATCCTCCGCCTCGGCACCGTCCTCGCCCAGGTCACCCAGCCCCGAAGCCCATGCGCCACCTTCGCCATGCGCGTCGGTTCGATCCACTTCCCCAAGCTCTTCAGCGAATCGGGCAAGACCGGCTTCTACATGCGCGTGCTCGAAGAGGGCGAGATCCAAGCCGGCGACCCGATCGAGTTCGTCGAGCGCCACCCCGCCAAGCTCACCGTCCGGCGCTGCTACCGCCTCCGCCTCTACGACCGCCACGACGCCGAGGGCATGGCCCTCGCCTCCCAGATCGACGCGATCGAACCCGCCTGGCGAGCCTGGTTTCAAGCGCAGGCAAGCCCCTAGACGGACGCCGGATCTGAGTCCGCGAAGATCCGGGTCTCTCGCGAGTACCCGCCAGCCCCCTCCCCCGCCATACCCTCCCCTCTGGAGGCCCCATGTACCAGCGATTCCAGCGGTTCTACCAGTACGACATCGACAGCAACGAGAAGGTCCTCGAATCGCTGCGATCCATCCCCGAACAATCGAGCGAGCACTACCAGAAAGCCCTCGACATCTTCACCCACATGCACGCCGCCCGCCAGCTCTGGCTCAGCCGCATGACCGACACCATCGCTTCCCCCGACACCCTCTTCCCCGTCGCCACTACCCTCGAACAATCCGAAGCCTCGTTCAGAACGGTCAACGACGCCTGGCGACCGTTCATCGACAAGCTCTCCGACGCCCAGATCCGCCAGACCTTCGACTATGAGTCCATCGAGGGCGACCGCTTCCGCAGCCGCATCGAAGACATCCTCACCCAGCTCTTCGGGCACGGCTGGTACCACCGAGGCCAGATCGCCAGCCTCACCAAACGCGCCGGCGGAAAGCCCGCCGTCACCGACTGGGTCTACGCCACCCGCGAGAAGATCTGAAAAGAGGCCCTGGCGCAAGCCTGGGCTCCCCCCGGTGGGACCGGCATCCCTGCCGGTCATCGCGCAGCGATACCAACGCCCCAGACACGCACGGTCGGCCAAAGACCCAGGCCCGCGCCAGGGCCTCCACCTCCTCACTCATTCGCTCACTCGCTCATTCGCTCTCCCCATCTCCCCCTCCTCACTCATTCCCTCATTCGCTCACTCGCTCTCCCCCTCCCTCGCTCTCTCGCTCCCCCTCTACACTCTCCCCCCATGACCAAACCTCGCATCCTCACCGGCGACACACCCACCGGCAAGCTCCACCTCGGCCACTACGTCGGCAGCCTTGAGAACCGACTCGCACTCCAGGACGAGTACGACTGCTACTTCCTCATCGCCAATCAGCACGCCCTCACCACACGCGCTGACCAAGCCCAAGCCATCCGCGCAGACACCATCGAAATCATCAAGGACTGGCTCAGCGTCGGCCTCGATCCCGACCGCTCCACCATCTGCCTCCAGAGCGAGATCCCCGCCATCACCGAGCTCTGCTGGTACTTCGCAATGCTCCTGCCCTTCAACCGCGTCATGCGAAACCCCACCCTCAAGACCGAGATCGAGGACAAGGGCCTCGGCGATACCTACTCCTTCGGCTTCCCCCTCTACGCCGTCGGCCAGTGCGCCGACATCCTCGCCTTCCGACCCGAACTCGTCCCCGTCGGCGAGGACCAGGCCGCCCATATCGAGATGACCCGCGAGGCCGCCCGCCGATTCAACCAGTTCTACTGTGGCGTCGACCCCCACACCGAAGACGAGAACTACGTCAAAGAAGGCGGGCTCTTCCCGATCCCCGCAGCCAAGATCGGACGCATCGGGCGCCTCGTCGGCACCGACGGCAAACAAAAAATGTCCAAGAGCCTCAACAACGCCATCTTCCTCTCCGACACCCCAAAGCAAGTCAAGAAGAAGATCAACGCCATCTACCCCGGCCAGAGCCGCGACCCCGACCAGCCCGGCGACCCCGATATCAACCCCGTCTTCGACTACTGCGACGCCTTCATCAAGGACAGAGCCTTCATCGACGACCTCCGCGACCGCTACCGCAAGGGCGACAATCTCGGCGACGGGCACGTCAAAGCCCACGTCATCGACGCCATCAACGAACTGCTCGATCCCATCCGTGAGAACCGAGCCGCGCTCGAAGGCCCCGCCGGCGACGCGAAGGTGCTCGAAATCATCAAGGATGGCGCTCGCCGGGCCAACGCCGTGACAGAGCAAACGCTGGCCCTGGCCAAGGAGAAGATGGGCTTCAACTTTGCCAAGCGCGAGATCACGCTCGTCTAATCTAATCCAAACGAGCCGTGACCGACTCGCCAACATCTCGCCGCCTTCTCAGCTGCGGAGCAGCGCCCGAACATAGCGAGGGGCGACAGCCCCTCGTACGCATTCGCAAAGTCTCTACAGCCCCAGCGGGGCGCTCGAACGCTTGCCTTGCCCGCAATCACGACACCCATCCGCACGACCCGCTCGTAGAGGCCTCCCGAACCCTACAAACCCTCAATCCCGCGCCACATCAGCCCCCGTCACCACACTCCCCAAACCCCTGCCGCAGCCTCTTCCTCACCGCCCCCTCACCATCGGCGCGACGCCGCCCGCCCCTCGCCCGCCCACGCCTCAACCTCTCGCACCACGATATTCGCGGCAAGAGCCCTGGCGTATCCCCACCGGGCGAGCGGAAGGACCACCGGCGACAGACACCGCCAGGGCGTCACGCAGCCCCTCAGCAGCCCAACATGAACAAATCCAGATACCTAAAGAAATCGTCCGCATCGCAGTCGCCGTCGCCATCCATGTCGCAGACGTCGAGGTCGCCCGCGGCGAACCCGTCGAGGTACGCAAAGAAATCGTCGGCATCGACCGTGCAGTCGCAGTTCAGATTCGCCGGGCTCGGACAGCACAGCGGCGGCGGCAGCGTCCAGCAAGCCCCCGGCCCGCCGTGGGCCCCCATGTCGTTCCTGACCTTGCCGTAGGGCGGGTCTGAGCAGTCCTCGCTGTCATCAAACATCGAACGGAAATCGCCCGCGTCGATACAGGGCGAGCCATCGAGAATCGTCAGCTCGCACACCGTGGTTCCGGCACCCGCGAATGCGGGGTTGAAGGGGATGTTATTGTCGCTGCAGTCGTCAT
>CBDVAM010000011.1:0-52683 GCA_965371965.1 uncultured Phycisphaerales bacterium | reverse complement strand
CCCGAGAACTACACGTCCCACAACACTGTTCCCCACCCCGCCGCAGTCCCGACGGGGTTTGGGGGGGGGGTTGGCGGGGTTTGGGTGGTTGGGGGTTCTAAGTGCGTACGACTGAGAAACGAGCTGCGGAGCGGGTCCTAGTGCTTTCGTCACTCTATGAAGAGTGCAGCGGTAGAACGTCCGTGTTTATTGATGCTAGCGAAGTGTTGGCAAGGCTAGGGATAGAAGAGCAGGAGCGAGGGGAAGTGTTGGTGGACTTATCTCGGCGGGGATACCTGCAAGACATGTCGATGTGTGGCACCTGCGCTCTGACTCCGCACGCATGTGAGCTGATAGAACACCTTGAGGCCGAGAAGTCAGACCCAAGTAGGATCGCTGAGTTCAAAATGATACTGAATCCTTCAAACTGCAATATCAATGTCGATTCAGACGTCTGTGGTTCAAAGCAGGCCATCGAAGTGGCAGGGAAGAAATGGTGGGAGTCTATTCCTGATGTAGTGAAGAGCTTTGTTCTTCGGCAGTGAGCGGCAGAATATGGGGGGCGTCGTGTATTGGATTTTGCTTGGAGCAGGTTTGGTCGTAGTTGCTGCCGTAGTTGTTATTGGTTGGCGGGCAAATGAGATTCCCGATAAGAGCCGGCTTATTCACCTAGTGTTCTTTTCCACCACAGTTTTAGCCGCGTTCGGAGCCGTGTACATATTTACCAAAGAAGAGCTGATTGAATCGGAGTCGGCGAGCACGCTTCTTGGAGTCTTGGTCACTGCTGTTGGCGTCAAGCAGTTCGACCTGCTTAGTAAAAATGAGGGCAAGTCGCGAGGTCAAGGCGGGCAGGATAAACCCGGCTAGGGGAATGGAGCAGTCATGTACACTCACGAACTACTAATTGGAAAGCCTTCGGATAACGGTGTGCCAAACTATATCATAACTATATCTCTTTATGACCACCGCCTGGAAGGCGTAGAGCATGTCTCAACTGGGGAAGTTTCCAGCAAGACTCTTGAAGCAGGGACGGCTCCCGGGAGGATGGACAACCCAGAAGTCGATTCGCTGCTTTCAAAGCGAGTCGAAGTGAAGTATTCCCTGCCAAGCGACCTGGAGCATCGCCTCTGCGATGCTGTCGTGAATCTCCTGGGAGCAGGTTGGGATGCCAGGTACCTCGGTGGTTCGATTGAGAATGATGGGCCGGTAGTTCACAAGACTAATTGTTGAGCAGCAGAATCAGAAGGAGATCATGAATGGCCGTTAAGCCACTCGAAGACCGCGTCCTATTCAAGCCCATCGAGGGCGAGAGCATGACCGCCAGCGGGATCTATCTTCCCGAGAGCGCCAAGGAGAAGCCGGATCTCGAGGTGCAAGGCGGCGCGATGCCGGGCATGGGCGGCATCTGTGGCGGGATGCCGCGTATGTGTGAGATGGGGTTCTGAGATGGGTGCAGGAACGGATGTCAAACCTGAAATCAATCGTGAGTTGTTGAATCTTGCTCTTGGTTGGCATGCGAATGGATTTGTCCATCGCTCGGTACTGGCAGCCGGAATCCTCGGAAGTTCTCCAATCTGGCTCCGGCCAGAGCCGCAGCTCTTCGACTATGTTGGATTCGTTTCAGCATTCCTGGCAGTTCTAGTCTTGACCGTTACATATCCGGCAGTGGCGAATCTTGCTGAGATTATTCTTTGTGCAGATGAGCGAGTCGTTCACGGGACACTTGATGACAATCGTAACCAGAGGCGTTGGCGAGCGATTAAGTTAATTGGTTGGATTCAGATGGGGTTGATTTTAGTCGCCGCTGTGGGAGCGATATCGGCGTTCTTGGATAAGTGATCAACTGCACTGGCATTGGCTTTGATTAGGGTTCGGTCGAGGAGCACATGTGCGAGTCAAGGGTCGGCGGAGTGACCTTCTCTCGAAGACTCGCTCAGACCACGGCACCGGGACGTTGAGGATTAGACCATGAAGTACCGAGTCACGATCGAGACAGACGACGACGGCGTGTATTGCGCCAGCGTGCCGGCGCTGCCGGGGTGTCACAGCGATGGGCGGACGCGCGATGAGGCGATTGCGAATATCACCGAGGCGATCGAGGCGTATATTGAGAGTCTTCGGCTCGATGGCGATCCCATGCCGGCGGGGAACGTGGAGTCTGAGGGTGATGTTGTTGAGATTGAACTGGAAGATGCAGCTTGACGACGAGCACCGACCGTGCAGAGCCACGGTCGGTGGCACGAGGAAGAAGTGAACGTAAAGAGGCGCACGGGCGGGACGCCCGTGCCAGCGAAGAAGAGACCAGAAGAACAGGAGAAATAGACAATGGCAGTAAAACCACTCGAAGATCGCGTACTCGTCAAGCCCATCGAGGGCGAGAGCCAGACCGCCAGCGGCATCTATCTGCCCGAGAGCGCCAAGGAAAAGCCCGTCCAGGGCAGGGTCGTCGCGACCGGCCCGGGCATGCTGCTCGACAACGGCCAGCGCGCGACCATGAGCGTCAAGAAGGGCAACACCGTCGTCTACGGCAAGTACGCCGGCACCGAGGTCGAGATCAAGGGCGACAAGCATCTCATCATGCGCGAGAGTGAGCTGTTGGGGTTGGTGCAGTAGGTCAGGAAGTGGCAAAGTGGCGAAGTGGCGAACTGGCCAAGTGACAGAGTGAGTCGGGTATTGAGGGGCTGCTAGTGGAATCGGGCGGGATCATTCGGCGGGCGAAGTCGGCGCTGGGGCTTGGAAGCTCCGCGGCGGTCGAGGTGCGCCCGAATGAGCCCGGAACCAGCGGGCAGGTTCGCGATCCGGTCCATGCGCCGAGCGCCGATCAGGCGAGCGATGAACAGCCGATCGAAGCTGTCTTCAAACCCAAGCCGCTGACGGCATACACCTATTTCTTCGTGCGCGGCCATCCGCGTTCGGGCACGAACTGGGTCGGGCGCCTGCTGAACCTGCACCCGAACATCAACTGCCAGGGCGAGTTCCACTTCCAGATATTTCAGAACGCGCTGCGGTCGTTCTGTTCGCGATCGCACCAGATCGGTTCAGGCAAGCCCGTGAAGCCCGAGGCTCGCAAGGCGACGCACGACTTGATCCGGCGTTGCATGCGGGCAACAGCCGAGAAAAAGCCCGAGGCCATGATTCTGGGCGATCGCACGCCGAGCGATGTGCGCCAGGTGCTGCCGAACTCGAGGAACATCCTGGTGATTCGCGATGGGCGGGACGTGCTGGTGAGTTTCACTCTGCACAACCTGCGCGGCGCGGGCTTCCAGATGGATCGCGAGCCGTTCAAGAGTGAGCTGGCGCAGTTGCGCGAGCGATTCGAGGACGATCCCCGCCTGTTCGCCGACGAGCCGGCGTTGCTGCTGAGCCACGAGGGTTGGGTGCGCCACGCGGCACGATCGTGGAGCGAGCGGGCCGTGAGCGATCTGGACCAGGCGTCGGGGATGACGCTGAACGATGGGTCGCCGGCGGTGATGGAGGTTCGTTACGAGTCGTTGCATCGCGATATCGAGGGATTGCGCCGGGGGATGTACGAGTTCTTGGGCGTGGACCCCGAGAGGGCGATCTCGATAGAGCAGGGCGAGGACACCAGCCCCGGGTTTACCCGCCAGGAGGACCCAAGCGGGCTGCGGCGCAAGGGCGTCGTGGGCGATTGGGCGCGGTATTTCAATGACGATGTCCGCCGATGGTTCAACGAGGAAGCCGGGCAGACGCTTGTTGCGCTCGGATACGAGCGGGATCAGGATTGGTAGGAGTGAGATTGTGGTTCTGCGCCGCCCAGGGGCGGGCGGAACCGATTGAAGCTGTATCGGAAAGAGCTTTGGATTTGAGCAAACACACGGCACACGCCGAGAGATAGACAAGGAAGCGATCATGAGCACCAAGCAGATGATGTTCGGCACCGACGCGCGGGTCGAGTTTTCCAAGGGCGTTGAGCGCCTGACCGACGCCGTCAAATGCACCATGGGCCCGAGTGGACGCCATGTGGTCATCCAGAAGAGCTACGGCGGACCCGCCGTCACCAAGGACGGCGTCAGCGTCGCCAAGGAGATCGAGCTGCCCGAGGCGTTCGAGTCCATGGGCGCGAAGATGGTGCATCAGGTCGCCAAGAAGACCGCCGACAAGGCCGGCGACGGGACGACGTGCGCCACCATCCTCGCCCAGGCGATCTTCTCGGAGGGTCTCAAGCACGTCGCGGCGGGCGCGAACCCCGTGCAGCTCCAGCGCGGGATCAACAAGGCCGCTGAGGCCGCAAGCGTGGCGATCGACGCCATGGCCGTCCAGTGCAAGGGCAAGGCCGACTACAAGAAGATCGCGACGGTCAGCTCGAACCACGACGAGGAGGTCGGCGAGATGATCGCCGAGGCCATCGCCAAGGTCGGTCCCGACGGTGTGGTCGAGGTCGAGGACGGCAAGAGCGCCGAGACGACGCTGGAATATGTCGAGGGCATGCAGTTCGACAAGGGCTATCTCTCGCCGTACTTCATGACCGATCCCAAGACCGGCGAGTGCGTGCTCGAAGACTGCCACATCCTGATCCACGAGAAGAAGATCGGCAATCTGGCGGACCTGCTGCCCCTGCTGAACAAGGTCGCGGGGACGGATAAGCCCCTGCTGATCATCGCCGAGGACGTGGAGAACGAGGCGCTGGCGGCTCTGGTCGTCAATCGCCTGCGGGGCGTCTTGAAGATCGCGGCAGTCAAGGCCCCGGGCTTCGGCGATCGTCGTAAGGCCATGCTGGGCGATATCGCCGTGCTCACCGGCGGGATGTTCTTCGCCGACGACCTGGGGCGGTCGATCGAGTCGATCGAGACCTCAGAGCTGGGCAAGGCCAAGCGGATCGTGATCGACAAGGACAACACCACGGTGATCGAGGGTGGCGGCAAGAAGAAGGACATCACCGCGCGGGCCGACCAGATCATGTCCCAGTTCGAGAAGTCCACCAGCGACTACGACCGCGAAAAGCTGATGGAACGCCACGCCAAGCTCACCGGCGGCGTCGCGATCATCAACGTCGGCGGCGCGACCGAGATCGAGATGAAGCAGCGCAAGGACCTCGTCGACGACGCGCTGCACGCCACGCGGGCCGCGGCCCAGGAGGGCTATGTCCCCGGCGGCGGCGTCGCGCTCATCCGCGCCCAAGACGCCATCCTCGCCGCCGGCAAGAGGGCAAAGGGCGACGAGAAGCAGGGCTTCGATATCGTCAGCTGCGCCGTCGAGTCCCCGGCGTATCAGATCGCCCTCAACGCCGGCTACGACGGCGACCTGATCGTCGAAGAGATCAAGGAAGAGTCCGGCTCCTTCGGCTTCAACGCCGCGACCGGCGAGTATGAGGACTTGGTCAAGGCGGGGATCATCGATCCGGCCCTGGTGGCTAAGACCGCGCTGACGAACGCCGCGAGCGTCGCGGGGCTGATGCTGACAACCGATGTCGTGGTGACGGAGCTCAAGGAAGATGAGGAGATCGAGGCTGGCGCGATTTCGTAGTGCAAAGGACCCGGAGACACGGAGATGCCTCGGCATGGGCAGTAGGAAGGACAAATACTGTCCGGCATGCAACAGCCTCATCCTCATCGCAGGCGCGCCGGATATGTGTGGCGCCTGTCTTTGGGAGTCTTATCCAGAGGCGATGGAGAATCCGGATCGGGTGGTGCGACCGAACTACGTCAGTTTGAATCAGGCGAGGCAGATCGCAGCGGTTGCAGGAGTGGACAAGCTGCGGACTGCCAACTCAGGTGGGCCCCCAGGAAAGAAGATTCGTCGCCAACTTCTCGATCGAACCGACTGACGCGTGCTTTGAAGTTTGAGATTTGAAATCTGAGATCTGAGATCCCCTTGCCAACCACCCGCGACTATTACGAGATCCTCAGCGTCCAGAAGACCTGTGACGGCGAGGAGATCAAGCGCTCGTACCGGCGCCTCGCGATGAAGTATCACCCCGACCGCAATCCGGGCGATACCGACGCGGTGACGGCATTCAAAGAGTGCGCAGAGGCCTACGAGGTCCTCAGCGATCCCAAGACGCGCGCGATGTACGATCAGTACGGCCACCAGGGCGTGCGCGGCGCAGGGGCCGCGGGGCATGACTTCTCGCGGATGGATGTCTCGGACATCTTCACCATGTTCCAGGACATCTTCGGCGGTGGCGGCGGCTTTGGCGGAAGCCCGCCTCGCCAACGCCGCGGCGTGGCCCGCGGATACGACCTGGAGACCGAGGTCGTCCTGACGCTCGCCGACGTGCTCAGCGGCGTGGAGCACGAGGTCGAGTTCACCCGAATGGACGTCTGCGAAACCTGCAGCGGCAGCGGCGCAAAGCCCGGCTCCAAGCCGCAGACGTGCTCGACCTGCAGAGGTCAGGGCAAGGTCCAGCAGCAGGGCCTCGGCGGGATGTTCCGCATGGTCACCGTCTGCCCGCATTGCAGCGGGCGCGGCAAGATCATCAAGGACCACTGCGCCGATTGCAAGGGCAAGGGACGTGTGCCGAAGAAGCGGACGCTCGGCGTGAAGATCCCTCCCGGGATCCACGACGGGCAGGCGGTGCGAGTGCAGGGCGAGGGCGAGCCGCCGGGCGCAGAGGTGAGCCCCGACGGCTCGGGCGTGCGGGGCGATCTGCACGTCGTGGCGCGCGTCGAGAAGCACGAGATATTCGAGCGCGAGGGCGATCACCTGTTGATGGAACTGCCGATCAGCTTCACCCAGGCGGCGCTGGGCGCCGAGCTAGACGTGCCGACACTCAACGGCGGCGAGGTGCTGACAATTCCCAAGGCGACCCAGCACGGGGCGATCTTCAAGGTCCATGGCGCGGGCCTGCCGAACCTGCGGTCGCCCTCGAGGCGGGGGGACCTGATCGTGGGCTGCAAGGTCGAGATTCCCCGCAGGCTCTCGAAGAAGCAGGAGGAGCTTCTGCGGCGGTTTGCCGATACCGAAGATGAAAGAGTGCTCCCGGAGAGCCACGGCGTCTTCAAAAAGATCAAGGAAATGCTGAGTTGACCATGTGGAACGATGTTGTGGGGCGAGGCCTTAGGCGGAATGGATGGATGGCATGATCGGCAAGAAAAAGCCGGACAGCAAAGAGCAGATCGACGCGGGCGTACGCCTCGACGAGATCGACCAGCAGACGCTCGATGACATCGTCGGCGAGCGCGATCAACTCCGGGCCGAGCAGGATCGAATCCTGCGCGGTGCGGCGGACGCGCAAAATCGCCTGCGCACCGCGCGCAAGGACGTGCAGGAGTCCAACCGCCAGGGCGTGACGGCGGTCGCACGCGACGTGATCGCGGCGCTGGATTCGTTCGATCTCGCGCTGTCACAAGACATGCACAGCGCCACGGTCGAGTCGATCGTCGAGGGCGTGCGTTCGATCCGCGGTGAGCTGATCCGGGCGCTCTCGTATCATGGCGTGAGCCTGATCGAGGCGACGCCGGGCGAGGAGCTGGATCCTCAGCGCCACCAGGCGATGATGGAGCAACCGAGCGACGAGTTCGACGGCGGGCAGGTCGTCGCGATGGTGCAGGTGGGGTACAAGCTCAATGACCGCGTGATTCGACCCGCCAAGGTGATCGTCGCCGCGAGCCGGGCTGGTGGCGATTGCGACGTTGGGTGCGATGATCTCGCCGCAGAGGACAATTCCGCCGATTCCCTGGCCGACGAGACGAACCCCGGGCCCGCCGTCAGCGAAGGGACTCCCGATCCCGACGGCGTGTTTCACATCGATGACGAGAGTCTGGGCGATATGAACTTTGGCGAAGAACCCGACGAGGGACCGCCGGAGACCCCGCGAGAGGATGGACATGCCGACGTATGACTACCGCTGCACGGCGTGCGACCACGAGTTCGAGCTGTTCCAGTCGATGAGCGCCAAGCACAAGCGCAAGTGCCCCAAGTGCGCCAAGAGCGCGCTGGAAAGGCTGATCGGCACGGGCGCGGCGGTGCTCTTTAAGGGCTCGGGCTTCTACCAGACCGATTATCGGTCCGAGAGCTACAAGAAGGGCGCCGAGAAGGAAAAGAAGGCGAGAGAGCCCAAGGATTCCAAAGGCAAGTCCGACGGCGGCGGGTCCAAGGGCGGCTCGTCCAAGAGTGATTCAGGCGGGGCGTGCGCGTGCGGGAAAAAACCAGCCGAACAATGCGCGTCAAAGGCGAGGAGCTGAGCAGCAGCGCTTTCTCTGCCGCGGTTTGCGTGTTTGGCGCGGCTGTATTGGCGGTCCTGTCAGCAACATGCATGCTCGGTGCAATGACAGCCCCGGCCGTCGAGCCGTTTCGAGACGTGTACGACTTTGCCTGGTCGGCGGGAGAGCTGGCCCTGATACTCGGCGGGATACTCCTTCCTCTCCCGATCCTCGCCGCGATCGTGACGTTCTTTGTCCTCGGGCGTTGCAGGTTCGATCGTCGCGTCGAGAGTGTCCGTTGGGGATGGTCGTGCTTCAACATCGTCTTGCCGCTCTTCTTTCTATCCGTGGCGGTCTCGTTCCTGATGCTCTCACGATCGGTTCTCGACGATCACATGGAGCTCTTGTCTGGCGCGGATCTGCGCAAGCGGCACTCGACAATGTTCGTAATAGCGGCCGTGTGCGCCATCGTGCTGGGTGCTATGGCGACCTGGCTCGCACATACTCTGCCGAAGTTCAAGTTCGATTGGACGAGGAGCGATCTCTGTCGGCGCTGTGGGTACGGCCGAGGCGAGGGTGTGAGAACCTGCCCGGAGTGCGGCGAGGAAGCGCCAGATGGGTGATCGTCACAACAGCGAATCCTGGAAGCCGGGTCATGGAAGCGCAGTCCTTGGCGCGATCTACGTCTTCATCGCGTGCGGGATTTCAACGCTCTGTATTACGAACGTGCTCGGCGCGCTGATCGCACCCACGAACGAGCCGTTCCGCGATGTGGCGGTGCTCATCGACAACGCCGTCTGGCTGACATTTGTGCTTGGGCTGCTGTTCTCGCCATTTGCGGTGTTTGTCGCACTGATTACTCTGGCTTTCGGCCGCCGGCTCGACAGCCGCGTCGCAACATTGCAGTGGAGCCGCTGGTACCTGAAGGCCATCGCGCCCCCGCTTGCCCTGTTGTCGCTGTCGATCTCGTCGTTCTTGCTCTCGAGATTCGCTTTGATCGACGCCGACTTTCCCTTGCCCCTAGCGAACGAGCAGCTCAGGGAGCAATACTCGACCCTCCTCCTCATTCTCTCTGCGATGTTGCTCCTTACCTGCGCAGCGTTCGCGTTGCGCGCCTGCAACATCCAGTTGCCGGAACTCGATTGGTCAAAGACCAACCACTGTGGCCGCTGCGGCTACGACCGAGGCGAAAGCGTCTCGGTCTGCCCCGAGTGCGGCGAGGATGCGTCAGTTGACTGATCGCCAGCTATTCTCCGACGAGCAACTCACGCGCATCGCCGAGCGGTGGGGGTTCTATGCCGCGCGAGCGACACTCGCGTACGGCCTGCGCGTCTTCGGCATCGGCGTCGTGCTCGGCGCATTCATCGCGGTCGATATGAACGAGCCGAGTGCCCGTTGGTATGAGCCGGTCGGCGACGCGTTGGTCTTTGGAGGCTCGCTCACGGCCCTCTGGCTGCCGCTGGCACTGGTTTCGATTCTCATTGCCCGCCGGATAAGCCGATTCGACCTTCGGGTACGCAGTGCGTTGAGGCGTCGCCGATCCGCTGGCCGATCGACCCTCGCCGCGATCGGCTTTCTGGGCCTTGCGTTCGTGATTCTGATCCCGGGGTTGGGTCAGGCGTTGGGGACCGACGCGATCGCGAGGAGCGCATGGATGGCGATCATCGGGGTCGTGGCGATAGCGATCCTGCTGCGATCGATCCTCGATCCAGAAATCGAGAGAGTCGATTGGTCAAGCAGTCAGCTCTGCCGGCGCTGCGGCTACGATCGAGGCGAGGGCGTCGCCACATGCCCGGAGTGTGGTGAAGGATCGTCGAATGGGCAATGAGCACACAATCGAGGACCTCCAACTTGCCGAGTCCTTGGGCTATCTTCTGCGAAAGCTAGGCTGGGCGACAGCGCACCATGCATATGCGATCGGCGCATTCATCGGTGCTTTTATATTTGCAGAGTTGCATGGCCCGAACAGCCACGCGTATGAGCCGGTCGTCGCCTCCATCGTTTTCGGTGCCCTGCTGGCCCTGGTCTGTTCACCGATGGCCGTAATCGGTGTGCTCATTGAGAGGCGAGGTCAACGATTTGATCAGAGGGTGCAGGTCACGTTGGCTCGTGTAAAAGCATGTCGGCGTGCCGGTTTGTCCACGGGCGTGCTTCTGAGCCTCTCGGCAGTTGTCATCATGCTTGGGCCAAGCTCGCAAACCACAATGCACCAGCCGGTCCACGCGGCCTTGCGAACGGCCCTCTTTCTGTCCGCGGTTGCAATCGTGATCTGGTCCAGAAACACACCCGAGTTTCGAATCGACTGGACTCGACTGAAGATCTGCCGAAACTGCGGCCTGACGAGCCCGGACGAGGCTCCAACGTGTGCAAACTGCGGCGAGGAAGCAATCCATGCCTAACCCCATCGCCCACGGCATCGACCTCGTCGAGGTCGCGCGCATTGCCCAAATCCGCACTCGCCACTCCGACCGCTTTCTCACCCGCGTGTTCACCGACGCCGAGCGCGCCTACGCCCTCGACACCAGACGGGCCGATGAACGCCTGGCCGCCCGATTCGCGGCGAAAGAAGCTGTGATGAAAGCCCTCGGGACCGGCCTCGCCGACGGGATTCGCTGGACGGATGTCGAGGTCGTGCGCGATGACGCGGGACGCCCGGGAGTCGCGCTGCACGGGCGAGCGGCGGAGATCGCGCGGGCGCGAGGCATATCAGGGTGGCTGCTGTCGTTGAGTCACACGCGGGAAATGGCGATGGCCTCGGTGATCGCACTAGGTTGAGTGGGTCTTGCTGCGTCGCCGGTGCAAGAAGCACCAACCGCTCAGAGCAGCGGTTGGTGGCACGGTCTTTGGAGTGTGTGGCGGTGTTGCGGGGGTTTGCGAATCACTCAGCTTCCGACGATTTCGGTGCCGGCGTCGTTGGCCGCAAGCGTCGGGACCAACTCGTCGTGGTACCAGGTCCACCACTTCTCCTGGTCGTAGCCGAACTTGCGTTGGGCCATGTCGTAGCCGATGGCCCTGCTGCCCAGACGCATCAGCGGCACCTGGACCTCTGAGATGTAGGTGATGACGACGCCGTCTTGCACGCGCAGGAGCGCACCCTCGGTGATGACGCTGATGGTGGGGTCAAAGCCGACGGCAGAGTCTGACACGATCGGGGTGAGATCGCTGACAAAGCCGATCTGCCGCCCGATCAGGATCCAGGCCTTGTCGCCGCCGCGCTCGCCACCGGCGCCACCAGCAGCCCCGCCGACCTGGGCCTGGATGAGGTGGGGGATGACCTGGACGATGCTGAGGTTGTCTGCGAGGCCGGCGGCCCGTGCGACATAGCGATCGTCACCCTCGAGAAGGCGATGGGCGACGATGTAGGCGATGCCCTGTTCGACCTTGCCGTGATTCTCGTCAACGCGGGCCTTGAGGCGATTGAGCGCCTGCTCGCGCATCCACGGCGTGCGCTCATGGATAGCAGCCCACGCGAGCGTGATGTCGCCCTCGGGCGAGTCCTGCTCCATGATCATGTCGAGAACGGCGGACCGGACCTCGTCGTCCTCGCGCCCAAAGATCTCAAGGAGAACCGGGTACAGGTCGGGCTGGTCGGCAAACGCGCGGACCTTGCTGAGCCCGATCTGGCGGAGTTCGTCCGAGCCCCGCAGATAGCGATGGCGGATGGTCCTGAGTTCCCTCTCGGTCTCCTTCATCGACGCCCGATTGCTCAGCCGGCGGGCGGATTCGAGATCGCTCTTGAGCTTGAGGACGACCCACTGGGGCAGCACCTCGGGCTGGTCGATCAGCAGATCAGGCAGATTGCCCGAGGGCGTCTGAGGGGCGTGGGCTTGGCCCAAGGCCAGCGTGGTCGAGAGGCCAAGGAGGCTCAATGCGGCGAGATGGGCAAGGGCTCGGGCCATGGGATTCTCTCCGGTTGAAGATTCTCGTTCCAGGCGGCGACTTGGGGATCCCTACAAGCCCGTACGGACCCGTAGCCCCGCTGTTCCGGATTAGACGCCCCAGGGGTGGTGTCGGTTCCCGGGGGCTCTGGCGGGCCGATTCGGGGGGTTGCTAGAGTACCCCGGCGCGGGAAGGGGACGCACGGTTGAGCATCCACTGGACGGTCATACGAGCCCTCGCAAAGCACCCGTTGCGGGTCGCCATGAGCGACGATCGGCGCTCGTATCGCGGGATCGATCTGCTGGTCGGGTCGATGCACGCGGCGTCGGCGGTGGATCGGGTCTGCCGATCCGATACCCTGGGGATTCTCCTGCCAACGAGCGGTGCGTTTCCCATCGCGGCTCTGGCGGCGTGGTCGCTGCACAAGGCGGTCGTGCCGCTGAACTATCTGCTGGCCCGCGATGAGTTGGACTATGTGATCCGCGACTGCGGCTGCGACACGATCATCACCGCCGGGGCGATGCTCCAGCATCTGGGGTATGAGCCGAGCGGGGCGCACCTGTTGCGCCTGGAGGATGTGTCGTTCAAGGGCTTCCCCGCGCCCAGATGGCCGGCGCGAGCGGACGACACGGATCTGGCGGCGTTGCTGTACACCTCCGGCACCAGCGGCAAGCCCAAGGGCGTCATGCTGAGCCACGCGAATCTCAGCGCCAACATCCGCCAGACGATCGAGATCGCCGAGTTCAGCCCGGACGACGTGCTGCTGGGTGTGCTCCCGCAGTTTCATAGCTTTGGGTTTACGGTGCTGACGTTGCTGCCGCTGATGGTGGGCATCCGCACGCACATGCTCGCCCGGTTTGTGCCGACGCAGGTATTGCAGGCGATCCGGACGCATCGCCCGACGGCGTTCATCGGGATCCCCTCGATGTATGGGGCGCTGCTGCGCCTCAAGAGCGCGACACGCGAAGATTTCTCGTGTTTCCGCCTGATGGTCTCGGGTGCCGAGCCGCTGCCGATGGATATCGCACAGCGCTTCGAGGAGCGATTCGCCCAGCGGATCCACGAGGGGTACGGGCTGACCGAGACCAGCCCGGTGACCAACGTGAATCGCCCGGGGCGGGCGAGGCTCGGCACGGTGGGGCCGCCGGTCACGGATCTCGAACAGGTGATCGTGGATCTCGAAACCGACGAGTTTCTGCCCCGGGGTCACGAGGGCGAGATCCGGATGCGCGGCCCCAACGTGTTCAGCGGCTACTTCGGGCTCCCCGACGCGACCGCAGCCGCATTCGACGAGCGAGGGTTCTTCCGCACCGGCGACATCGGCAGGATCGACGACGACGCCAGCCTCCGGATCACCGGGCGTCTCAAGGAAATGCTCATCATCGCCGGCGAGAACGTCTTCCCGCGCGAGATCGAGGAGGCGCTCAATTGCCACCCGTCCGTCGCAGCTTCGGGGGTCGTGGGGATGGTCGATGGGATCCGCGGCGAGGTTCCCGTGGCGTTCGTCGAGATGGAAGAGGGCTCGGCGTTCGACGAGGGGAAGTTGCGCGAGCACTGCCGGGGGCTGCTGGCGGGGTACAAGGTGCCCAGGCAGATCAGGGTGCTCGAGGCGTTGCCCCGCAATCCGCTGGGCAAGATCATGCGCCGGGCGCTGAGCGGACTTTTGCAGCCGCCACCGGGCTAGGCCGCGAGCGAGAGCCCGCCGTCCTGAGACAGCAATGCCGCCCTGACCGCGGCACCTCGCGCGACGACCTCGAAGGGGTCGATGTCCTGGATCGGGACCTGTGCGAGGGTCTGCAAGATCATGTCTTGCACGCCGTCGTCGAGCGCCCGCTCGCCGGTCAAGATCACCGCATCGAGTTGAGATGGCTTGATCTTGAGTTGGCCCAACACGCGGTGCATGGCTTCCTTGGTGCGTTCCACCGGCACGCCGCTGGGCTCGCCGGGGGCGGCGCGATCGCCGTCAGTCGCTAACACTTGCATCTCGGTTGGTGAGGTGAACTCGATGATGGTGGCGTCGAAATCGTGGTTCAGGGCATAGACGAGCACCCGCCCCTGCAAGCCTCGCGTGACGGCGTAAGCCAATGCGCCGGCAGAGGGCTCGTTCATGAGTTGAACGATCGGGAGCCCTGCGCGCTGCGCGCCCTCCAGCACCAGTTGCCGCCCATCGGATGACGTGTAGGCCGGGACGGTCATGACACCCGACCAACCGGAACTGGCGGGCAGATTCAGGCCCGAGGCGATGCGTTCGAACAGCAGGGTCGCGAGGTCTGAGGCACGCACCTTCACGCCGTCGATTTTCCGCTTGAACCTGGGATCGCCGAGCCAGTCGCGAACATCCAGGATCGCACGGGATGGGTCGGCGAGGGCCAGCTCAACCGCCTCATCGCCGACGAGCGTCTTACCGCTCGGATCGAAGTAGATGACACTTGGCGTGACGATCGCGGGTGCGTCGCCGACGATCACGCCCGTTGCGACGCTGGCATCGCCCAGCACGGTCACCGCATTGGTCGTCCCAAAGTCGATTCCAAAGGCGAGGGTCATGTCGATCTCCAGGCGGTCGGCAGGTGCATCCGCCGGGTTCACTATCGGCTAATCTCGCGTGAAGATCGACCATTACCCGGGCATTCGCGGCGTCTCCATTGTCCGCCAGGACTCGCCGAGGGCGGTCGCCGCCCCGCTGTCCGCTACACTGGCGGGTCCCTCATGCAGCAGGAGGCCAGATGGATCTCTACATCGACACGGCGAATCTCGACGACATCAAGCGGGCCCACGACATGGGCGTGCTCGATGGCGTGACCACCAACCCCTCGCTGATCGCCAAGGAGGGCGTGGATTACGTCAAGCGGCTCGAGGAGATCTGCGAGGTCGTCAAGGGGCCGGTGAGCGCCGAGGTGATCGCCACGGAGTTTGAGGCGATGCTCAGCGAGGGTCGCGAGCGGGCCAGGATCGCGAGCAACATCGTGGTCAAGCTGCCGACAACCGCCGACGGCATCCGCGCGTGCAAGGCCCTGAGCGACGATGGGCTTCGCTGCAACATGACCCTGTGCTTCCAGGCGATGCAGGCGTGGATGGCGGCAAAGGCCGGCGCGTTTCTCATCAGTCCGTTCATCGGACGCCTCGATGACATCAGCACCGACGGCATGGACCTGATCCACCAGATCCGAACGATCTACGACAACTACGGCTTCGAGACCAAGCTGCTGGCCGCGAGCATCCGCCATCCCAAGCACATGCTCGAGTGCGCGCTCGCGGGCGCGGACGTGGCGACGGTGCCCCTCAGCGTGATCGATCAGCTCTTGAAGCACCCGCTGACGGACATCGGGCTGGAGAAGTTCCTGAAGGACTACGGCGCAGCCTTTGGGACATAGACCCGCAGCATCGCCCCACGCTCCACGTCTGTTCTCCCATCTCCCATCTCCGATTGCCTATTGCCTATTGCCCCTTCTTTCCCGTGAGTGACTCACCCTTTCGTCGTTGAACAGGTGCCGGCGCACGGCATTCTGGATCTCGACACGAATGAGATCTGGTCATGTTCACGAGTAGTGGGAGCGCGCGCTTGGCAAGCGGCCTGGCTTCTCTGGCGGGCGATGCGGCGGCGGGGTGCTGAGAGGCACGCCGACCGAGCGAGAGGCGGTGGTGAGAGGGGCGTCCCCGCTTCGGCGGGGGCGTTCTCTTGGAAAAACGAAAAGCGAAAAGCGAAAATCAGCAAATCAGAGCTACCCGTTGGCACACACAGGTATCGCCATTGCCGATTGCCGATTGCCGATTGCCGATTGCCGATCGCCGATCGCCGATCGCCCTCTCCCTACTCCCCAACCTCAAACAGAAACTCGATCTCGACGGGCACGCCCAGGGGGAGGTCGATGCATCCCACGGCTGCCCGGGCATGGCGTCCGGCGTCGCCGAAGACCTGGGCGAGCAGGTCGCTCGCTCCGTTGGCAACCTTGGACTCCTCATGGAAGCCCGCGTCGCACGCGACGAAGCAGCCGAGGCGGATAACGCGCGTGACACGATCCAGCGAGCCGATCTCGCCCTTGACGGCGGCGAGAGCGTTGAGAGCGCATTGGACGGCGCATCGCTGGGCGGTCTCGACGCTGACCTCGCCGGGCACGCGTCCCTGGGCGAGGAGCTGCCCATCGGCTATAGGTATTTGCCCGCTCACAAAGACGAGATTGCCGGTCTGTACGGCGGGTACATAGCTGGCGATCGGCTTGGCAATCTGGGGGAGTTCGTGCCCAAGTTCGCGCAGGCGGGCTTCGGGGTCCATGGCGATTCCTCGTTCGGGTTTGGGAAGGGTGTCTACGTGAGGTTTTTCTCGACAATCGGTGCGAAAGGAACCTTATGGGGTTGACAGGCGAATCGACAGTCGCAAGGATACGAATGCTCGCGCGTGAGCGAGGCAAGCGGGGATCCGGATTCCGGAACACATGCCCTCATTGGCGGTTCCACGCCAGAGTTATGACCCACGGGTCTCCTCATCTTGCCGACAACTCGAGTTCGCCTTGGCACGCCGTTGTTCTGCGGCTTGAACGCTGACTCATCGGCGTGCCGGTGTTGCGACGCGATCTGAGACGTTGTTGAAGCGTTGATTATCCGAAGATTGCGTCGGGACACAAGTCGTGCTCCGTCTGACTCCATGCATCGTGGGGTTGCATGCGGGCGGAGCTTGGTGAAGTTGTCTTACTCAAGTAGGTTCGCACGTCGCGAACCGAATGGAGACTGTGATGAAGAGGAATCGTGGTTTTACGCTTATCGAACTGCTGGTGGTTATCGCGATCATCGCGCTGCTCATCGGCATCCTGCTGCCGGCCCTCGGCAAGGCGCGCCAATCGGCCCGCCAGCTGAAGGACTCCAGCCAGATCCGGGGCATCCACCAGTCCATGGTGCAGTGGGCGCTTCAGAATAAGGAGCGCTTCCCGCTCCCCAGCGAGATCGATCGTGACGGCAACACGATCGACGTGGGCCAGCGCGACGATCCCAAGCAGGGGCGTGAGCTGGACTCAACGCGCAACATCATGTCGCTGCTCATCTTCAACGGTGCGGTGCCGGTGGAGATGATGGTCAGCCCTGCCGAGCAGGGTCCGATCATCGAGTATGAGAACTATCAAGTCTCTGAGCCCCAGGCTGTTCTGGAAACCAATGGCGACCCGGAGAAGGCGCTGTGGGATCCGGGATTCCGTGCGACCCCTCGGGACAACCCCTACCTCCAGCAGCGGGACGGCGACGAGGGCTCGGTCAGCTACGCACACACGCCGCCGTTCGGGCGTCGCAAGAACGAGACCTGGCGCGACACGTTCTCTGCTAGCCAGGCTGTCCTGGGCAACCGCGGCCCGTCGTACATGCTCGATGGTGGTGCCGAGGACGGTACCTGGGAGTTGATCGATGAGGATGGCGATCTGGGTGACTACAGCCAGCCGGCCGGAACGAACTCGAACACGCTACTGATTCACGGCAGCCGCCTGAAGTGGGAGGGCAACATCGCCTATCAGGACAACCGGGTGATCTTCGAGACCCAGCCCGATCCGGACGATCTGCCGTTCCAGTTCACGGCTCTCAATCCCGAGGATCGCAGCCAGCCTGACAACCTCATGATGGACGAGGATGACCAGGATCGCACCGTCGTCAATACCGACAGCGACAAGGTCGTGAACGGCACCGAGACAAACAACCGCAACGCATTCCTGCGGTCCTACAGCGACAATATCTCCTTGAGCAACCAGGACGTGACGCTCGAGATCTTCCACGACTGATCCACCGCTACCGACAGGTTCAATCGGAGCCTCCGGGTCCGGCGCTTTCGAGCGTCGGGCCCGATTTTTTTTATTTCCTCCTCAAGCGCGCCTCGCGCACTGTGCAAAACGACGGGATGTGCTACCATGCGCCGTCCAGTCGATCGGCGGGAAACGCCGCGTCTGGATACACGAGGTCGCCGGTAAGATTCGCGATGCGGCGGTGCCGGTGAGAGAGGCCTTGTGGGTTGAAGGGACTAACAGGGAGAAAGTCATGGCTGACTCAACGGCGACCGTCATCGGTCCAGACACGATCATCAAGGGCGAACTGACGTTCAACAGCAAGGCGAGGCTGCTGGGGACTGTCGAAGGACAGATCACGGCCAAGGGCGAGTTCGAGGTCGCAGAGGGCGCACATTGCAAGGCGTCGATCCAGGCGACGAAGGTGATGATCGACGGGATGGTCGAGGGCAACGTGACGGCCAGCGATCGCGTCGAACTGAACGCCAAGGCCCAGCTCAAGGGCGATCTGGTCGCGTCCAAGCTGATCGTGACCGAGGGCGCGAGCTTTGTGGGCCATTGCCGGATCGGTGCCGCATCGACCAACGGGCAGTCACGTTCGGTGGAGGTCAAGCCCGAGACCCGCGCAGACGCCAAGAGCGACTCGCCCAAGGTTGCCGCCAAGAGGTAGTGTGCGGAGCTTGCCAGCAGCCTGATCCGCCGCGTGCCTACGCGGGCACAGAGGTGATCGCGCGACAGGAGGTCGCGAGGTGTCTCGAAAGCCAGCCGAACCAAGGCTCATCCAGTGTTACCTCTGCGGCCATCGGTTCGATGTCAGCCGCAAGGCGATGACTGTGTCGTGCCCGGCGTGCCACAAGCCGCTGCTCGTCCAGGACGTGATCGTCAAGACGCTCCAGGCGGTGAAGAAGCTCCAGACGTGCGGACGCCTGACGGTCCAGAAGAAAGGGCGGGTGATCGCGGACCTCGTCGAGGCCCACGGCGGGATCGACGTCAGCGGGACGCTCCACGCCAAGGTCGTCAACGGCTCGCGCGTCCGGATCCTGCGAACGGCCAACTGGAAGGGCGATTGCAACGCGGCGAGCATCCAGATCGAGTCCGGGGCGACCGTAGAGGGCGGGATGTTCCAGGTGCCGGACCGCTCGCTGGGGGTAGAGGACCTGTTCGAGGCACGATGATCGAGGCGTGAGGGCGCGGGATCGAGACGCGTAATGCCACGGGCGCTTTCATGGAGCGTGGCAGAGTGGTATCGTTTCTGGCGTGACCGACACACTGCGACTCTTTGTGATCGACGGGCCGGGCTCGCCCGGGGTGGGCGAGGTCCTCGAGTGTGGCGCCTCCGAGGCGACGATTGGTCGCTCGGAGGACTGCACGCACTGTCTACCTGATCCTTGGGTCAGCCGCGAGCACGCGAGGTTCTCGCGGTGCGGGGATCGCTGGGTGGTGGCGGACTGCGATTCGACGGCGGGGACGCTCGTCAACGGCGGACGCCTGCTTCCCGGTGAATCGCCAGAACTCAGCGATGGCGATGAGATCGCAATCGGGCCATGGCGTCTGCGCGTGGGCGCGGTCGCGGCGCTGGGCGGGCCCACGGTCGTGCTTCGTGGCGATACCACGGCCGGGGCGTCGATCCACACCCCGACGCGTCGCCTGCGGGCGTTGTCCTCGTGCATCGAGCGGCTGATCGACGCGCCCGATGAGGCGGCGCTTGCGCGGGTGGCGCTGGAGTCGGTCATCGAGGGATCGGGATTCCGGCGCGGGGCCGTGCTGCGACCGCCCTCCGGCGGCGGATCCGCGCCGCTCGTCATGGCCCTTGGTCGCGAGCCCACAGGCTGGTGTGAGCTGGGCGAGGGGGCATTCGTCGTGCCCAACTCGCTGGTGTCGACCGCGGCGTTGGGGCACACCGCCGTGATCCAGGACCAGGCCGTCGGATCGGACATCAGCGAATCGATCGTGTCCAGCGCGATCCACTCGGCGGTGTGCAGCCCGGTGAAGCTGGACGGGCGGGTCGAGTTTCTGATCTATCTGGATTCGCGGGCCGAGGAATCGCCGGTGGGCGATGCGGCGTCGTTCTGCGACGATGTCGCCCAGGTATACGCGATGGCGCTGGCGCATCTGGGGCGGGTCGAGATGGAGCGTAAGCAGGCGGCGATGCGGGTCGAGCTGGGACGGGCGGCGGCCATGCGGGCGATGCTCGAGCCCGCCGAGCTGGTCGAGCACGCCCCGATTCGAATCGCACATCGGATGTCTGCGGGGCAGGTCGTCACGGGCGATCTGGTGGACGTCCATCCGCAAGACGATGGGTCGGTGATCGTGCTGATCGGCGACGCGATGGGGCACGGCGTGGGGGCGGCGCTGCTGACCTCGCTTGCCCAGGCGCACCTCCACGCCGAGATCACGCGCGAGAGCGATATCGTGCGCGCCGTCGAGCGGACCAACTCCTTCATCGCCAAGCGCCCGACCGATGGCAGCTTTGTCACACTCTGGGCAGGGCGTGTGCACAGCGATGGCGTGTTTGAGTACGTCGACGCCGGGCACGGACATTGGCTGGTGGTTCGTGCCGATGGCACCGCCGAGCCGGTGGAGAGGGCCACGGGGCTGCCGCTGGGCGTCGAGGCGAGCGCGCCGTACGCGATCGAAAGCGGGCGACTCTCGCCCGGCGACCGGATCGTCCTGTATACCGATGGCGTCGTCGAGCAGCATGTAGGTGGGGGCGCAGGGGCCAAGCCGCTGGGCGCCAAGGGCGTCGCGGCGATCGTGGCGGGATTGAAGGATTGTGAGGCGGATGTCGGCGCTGTGCTGGATGCGCTCGGCGGTGCCGACATGGCGGACGATGCGACGATCCTGTCGATCGAGTATCGAGCAATGGAGGAACCGGTGGCGCGGACCGATCGATCTGGGCGTGCGACCTGATAGAGAGAGAACCTGTTGGAGCAAACCATGCGAGAGATTCTCATAGTTGTGGCGATGGCGTGCATGAGTGCCCCAGGACTGGGTGACGAGACTTTCCAGGCGCGCGACGTATTCGAACTCGAATACGCGACGAGCCCGGCGATCTCGCCGGATGGCTCGACCGTGGTGTACCAGCGCGTCAGCGCCGACATCATGATCGACCGGTTCGTCTCGAGCCTCTGGATGGTGGATCTGGAACATGGCAATGAGCATCGCCCGCTGCTGGCTGGCGGGGGCTCATACTCGTCGCCGGTCTTCTCGCCCAGCGGCGACCGCCTGCTCTATAGCACGTCGAGCGACGGGCAGCCCGAGCTGCGCGTGATGTTCATGGATACCAAACGCACCGCACGCGTGGCGAGGCTGGTCTCCGGTGCCCAGAGCCCCGCCTGGTCGCTCGATGGGAGTTCCATCGCGTTCGCCATGTTCGTTGAGGACGAGGCGGCTTCGCCGGCGGCGCTCCCCAAGAAGCCAGAGGGTGCCGACTGGGCACCACCGGTCAAGATCATCGACGAGGTGATCTATCGCAACGACGGGGGCGGGTATGCAAAGGCAGGGGCGAGCCACGTGTTCGTGGTCCCCGCCGACGGCGGCACGCCCAGGCAGGTGACCGATGGCGACGCCGATTTCGCCGGACAACTCGCGTGGACGATCGGCGGCGATCTGATTGTCGCCATGAATCCGGTTCCAGACGCCGAGTACGACCCGCAAGAGCAGGACCTGTACCGCCTGAATGTCCAAACCGGCGAGCATGAACAGCTAACCAGTCGCAACGGCATCGAGGGCTCGCCGAGGCTCTCGCCCGACGGGCGGACGGTCGCATTCGGCGGCTTCGAGGACCGCATGCTGGGAACGCACACCAGCGTGCTGTCCATCCTGGACCTTGGGACCGGCGAGATGCGAGATCTCACCGGCGACCTCGACCGCTCGGTAGGAGCGTTCGAGTTCTCGCCAGACACCCAGAGCATCTGGTTCACCTACTCCGACCACGGCGTCGGTCAACTCGCGAGCATCGGACGCGACGGTGAAATCATCGTGCACGCGACCAATCTGGGCGGCACGACGCTGGGACGCCCCTATGGCAGCGGTGCCTTCGATGTCGGACCCGACGGCCTGTTCGCGTACACGGTGACCGACCCGACCCGCCCGGGCGATCTTGTGATCGCCAGGGTGGACGGCGAAGGCGGGCGCAGCGAGGAGATCTTTCGCACACACCTGAACGAGGATCTGCTGAGTCACAAGGTGATCCCGACTGCCGAGCGTGTGACGGCACAGTCCGTCGGGGGCCTGGAGATCGAGGGCTGGCTCGTGCTGCCACCCGAGCACGAGCCCGGCGACAGGCACCCGATGATCCTTGAAATCCACGGCGGGCCGTTTGCCGACTATGGCCCGCGATTCAGCGCCGAGGTGCAGCTCTACGCGAGCGCCGGCTACGCGGTGGTCTACGCCAACCCGCGCGGGTCCACGAGCTACGGCGCGGCGTTCGCCAACGAGATCCACCACAACTACCCGAGCGAGGACTACGACGACCTCATGGCCATCACCGACGCCGCGATCGCAACAGGGCACATCGACGCGGATCGGTTGTTTGTCACGGGCGGTTCCGGCGGCGGCGTGCTGACAGCCTGGATCGTGGGCAAGACCGACCGATTCAAGGGCGCGGTCGTCGCCAAGCCGGTGATCAACTGGATCAGCTTCGTGCTCACCGCCGACATGTACACCTTCTTCCCAACGTATTGGTTCAGCGCGATGCCTTGGGAGGACCCGATGCAGTACTGGAACCGCTCGCCGCTGAGTCTGGTGGGCAACGTCACGACGCCGACGATGCTGCTGACCGGCGAGTCGGACTACCGCACGCCGATCAGCGAGAGCGAGCAGTATTACCAGGCGCTGCGGTTGCGAAAAGTCCCGACACGGATGGTGCGCATCCCCGAGGCCTCCCACGGCATTGCGTCGCGCCCGAGCCATCTGCTCGCCAAGATTGCCGAGATCCTGCGGTGGTTCGAGGAGCACGATCCAGCCTCCTTGGAACTTGAGGAGTCTGAGGTACCGCATGGAAGCGGGTAGGAGATTCGGCGCGACGGCGGTGGGCTCTGAGCGGGTCTTTGCGATATCCAAGGCCTGACCGTGAGGGAGGGCGTCTTCCTGTTCTTCGTCGGCCTTGGAGCCTCTTTGCGCGGTCGACGGCTGGAAGTTCCTCGTGCTGGTGTCGCGAGTGGAGAATCGAGGGGATGGAGTGAGTGGAGGTGGGGTAGACGCCCTTCTTGACGGTCGGGCCTGTGATTTTGGTGCACGACTGGGGCTGGATTGGAGGCGAGGGGGAGATCGCATAGCCACCTCGGCGGTGGATTTGCGCGGCGCGAAGGAGCCCGGGCTTGCGCCGGGGCCTCTTTCGAGGCGGAGGAGGTGGGAGGCGGCTTTGCGGGCGGATTCGTGGGCCGCGATCTGCCCCTTTGGAATGCGGTCGGGGTCGCGGGTGGCGGTCTGGGCGAGACGGGTCGCCGCGGCTGATTGGGCTTGGGCGAGGATGGCGTTGGTTCTGATCTCGGCGATGCGCTGCATGTCGGCGAGGATGTCCTGTACGCGCTGCGAGTCGACCCAGGCGATGAGCTCGCGGATGTGGAGCAGGTGGTTGTCTGCGAGTTGGAGCAGATCGGTGTCGGCGGTGAGAAACTCGCGCACGAGCGCGTGTTCGTCGGTGGTTGGGGGGAGGACTGTGGTTGTTGTGATTTCTCCCATGGTGGGTAGTTTATCAGAAGAATGTGGTTACTCGACCAGCAAAGTGCGCATGACCGCGAAACGGCGGACGAGTGACGGATGTGATCAGAGAAAAGTGCTCGCAGTGGACGATTGAAGGTATGGCCACGGCACGGCTGGCGCTGAATGTGCGCGGCAAGGTGGATCTATCAATGAGTGGACGACGCCTGGATGCTGAGGTCACGCGGCTATTGGGCAAGGGCGTCGGTGTGTGTCGTGACGAGGCGATTCGGGATGGGTTGCGCCGGATGATGGGGCGAGCGGATCCGGCTGTGTCGGACGTCAGGAGTTGCGAAGTGCGTCGAGAACGGCGGGTGCGGGGAAGGGATCCTTCTTGACGAAGGCATGGGGCCCTTCTAATCAATATTCTTGGCAACTGTCCCTTCTCTGTAGAGGCGGTGAGCCGTGACTAGCTCAAGGGAAGTCCGACGCGAAACTCTCGACAACATCGCTCGCGTGCGAGCAAATCTGCCGAAGTGTCCGGATGACTGGGCCGCCTTCTACGGCGATGCAAGCATCGCCGAACTTTACGCAAGGCAGCGCCTTGATATTCATGTCCATTTTCGTGGGATCAGGAGTTTTGAAGGACGCGATCTTTGCGCCGTTTTCAAAGGGGACCCGTCCATACCACCTATGCGGTGGAGGGGACTTAGTGATGAAGGTGCCATCCGGTTGGATGGTACCGCCCTCTGGGACCTTCATAATTCCAGTCAGTTTGCCGGTGATCGTTGTCAAGAACACAACGGTCCTGTGTTTGTCGGTGCTATTCAGTCTATCGAGCAACCAGAGGGGGCTGTCTCGGTCTCCGTTTCCAGGCTGGTAAGGCTGCAACAACTCACACGCCGGAAGGAAGCGCCCAAGAGGCTTGAAGTTCCCGCTTTCGGGGCTAAAGGCCCTCTCGTGGATGTCGGGGTTTGCTCCCTTGTCGCCGTGAGGGAAGATGCGAATCGGGAACATGACTTGGTGCAGGTCTTTTTCGGTGGGTGTCCCACGGGAGTTCACGACAACGAGTTGGTATGCCAATCCGTCAAGAGCAGACCGAATGACGTGGGCAATGACTCCGGCGGAGATTGCGAACGCAATTGGGATCTCCGGGACATTTCGGAGCACGGCATTCCACCACTCAGGATCGTTGTCGTGCTCGAAGACGATCTTGTGCGGGTGTTTGCCAAAGAAACTGTTCAAGGCGCTTGCGAGATGGTTGATGTTCTCGTCTGCGAATCTGAGTTTGGCGCGAGGGCCGTCAAGTGATGCGTGCATCGTTGCTACACTTCTGTAATGGCAAAGAAGTCGAAAACCCAAACGACCCCCAGGGGCCACGAAATCCCGGTTCCGAAGCGAAAGAGCGTCATGCCTCCATTATATCAGGGGTTTTGCTTGGCGCGGGGGCGGTTGGGTTGGGCCATGGTGCGGAGGGCGTCTTTGACCCTCTCAGCAATCAGCTCTTGTCGGCCTTGTCCATGATGGCTTCGGTGACGCCTTTTGCCACTTGTTTCACCGTCACCGTGTATGTGGCCACGACGAAGTTTGTCATCCAGGAACCGCAGTCTCGGATGATGACGATTACGCGCGACGGCGGCTCGGGTTGGCGGTCGCTCGGATACTCTGACTTGGCTTGCGCCTCGTCGAGCGGTGCATTGATTTCGTCGAGTTCCTGGCCCACCGCCGCGGCCGCGACAGTCTCCAGTTGCTCATCGGGGATCGGCTTGGCTGGTGGAGCTTCCGAAGGTGTTTCGGGTTCGGGTTGCGGCGCGCGGCCGTCGTCGAGTCGGATGCCGTTTTGAATGCACCATTGTGCGAAGTCGATGTCGCCCTTGGGATCGCTTGGATTGCGTTGCGAGAGCCGGACGCGAATGCGGCGGGGCGGGGGGTTGCTGTCTGGCGGGCCATCGGTAGGTGGCACGCTCATGAGCGAGCTCCGACTGGAACGGCCGTCGTGCCCTCGATCTCAATGAGATCGACCTTGAGGCCGTGCCCGCCATGCGCACGGTGCGCCGCGTTGGCCTGGCGCGCGAGCGCCTTGGCTCTGGAGATAATCTCTTCATCCGTTGTTTCCGCCGAAACCTCAAACTCGATCTCGAGGCCGACGCCGTTCTCGGGTGGATCTTCTTGGACCGGCCAGTCCTCTGGCTCGCCCCAGGGCCACAACGGCCCGAAGAACTCGGGTGGGACGGGTGTGGAGTGATCCCATCCGAGTCCGCCCTTGTGCTTGGGCTTGCATGCGGCGAGGAGCAACTCGAAGTCCCTGCGTGTTGCTCTGATAGAGGCGATGACGGCGTTACCGCCGTGGGCGGCGTTGGCGGCGGCGGCGTTGGCGGCGGCGGCGGCGGCGTCGTAGGCGGCTTGGGCGGCTTGGGCGTCGTCGTCGGCGTAGGCGGCGACGTAGGCGGCGTCGGCGGCGTCGTTGGCGGCGTTGGCGGCGCGGGCGGCGCGGACGTCGTAGGCGTCGTTGGCGGCCTGGGCGGCGTCGTCGGCGGCGCCACGGACGCCGTGGAGGGCCTCGAAAATGTCACCCGAGGTGGCGGGGTTTGCTGCCGTAGCCGCCGCGAGTGTAATCGCGTTGTCAACACTCTTGGCGTGCCTTGGGTCGAGATTGTGCTTCTTGGCCGCTTCGATGAAGAGCGGTTGGACGTGGCGGGCGCATCTTGCCGCGAAGGCGACTATTGCGGGCCATGGGAGTCGTTGGAGTTCTTTTCCGGTCGGCAGTTGATGGTCGGGCATGTCCCCATTATATCAGGGGTTTTGCCCCGGCGAGCCATCGCGCGCCTCTCGGACTTCTCAAGTAAACGAATATCCTCACGATGAGGCGTGTGGCGGTTTTATGGATGCCAGACAACCGGCATCCAACCAAAAAAAATCGCCGCGAGCGCTGCACGCCCGCGGCGACCGGTTCAGTGGAGCGGACCGGGATCGAACCGACGACCTCATCATTGCGAACGATGCGCTCTACCAACTGAGCTACCGCCCCTTATCGCGAGGGCATCGTAGAGCCTGGGTGCGTGGTGGTCGAGGCGGGGCTTCGCCCCGGGGTCGGGGGTTTGGGGTCGGGGGTCGGGGGCCTGTGAGCTGGGGTCGGGGGTCGGGGGAGAGGGGGAATGCGGGGTGGGCGAACCGTGGTTGGGGTGGGGCGTATGATTTGGGATGTTGAGAATCGATTCTCAATCGGGCGGGAGGCGTGGATTTGCCAAGCGAGCCCAGGCTTGCGCCAGGGCCTCTTTTGGGAAGCACCGATGTGGGGACCGAGCCCAGGCTTGCGCCAGGGCCTCTTTGGGGGAGCACCAACCGCTCAGAGCAGCGGTCGGTGGCACGGGGCGAGCCCAGGCTTGCGCCAGGGCCTCGTTTGGGGAGCGCCGATGTGGGGACCGAGCCCAGGCTTGCGCCGGGGCCTCTTTGGGGGAGCACCAACCGCTCAGAGCAGCGGTTGGTGGCACGGGGCGGGCCTCTTGTGGAAAGCACCGACCTTGCAGAGGCGGGGTCCGTGGCATGGGGTGGCTGGTGTTGCTCGGTGGCGTTGTGTTGGGCCTGGGGGCATGTGGGGAGGACGTGGCGACGCGGGCCGAGGGACCGGCGCGGGTGGTTGTGTCGATTCCACCCTTGGCTGGCCTGGTCCGCGAGGCGTTGCCCGCGGGATCGGAGGTCCGCGTGCTGATCCCCGCCGGGGTCAGCCCGCACGCGTTCGCGCCCAAGGCGAGCGATCTGGCGGCGTTGCGTCGGGCGGATCTGGTGATCCTCAATGGCCTGGGCGTCGAGGCAGGGCTCGCGGCGATGCTCCGGTCGACGGACCACGCGTTTCGCGAGGAGATCGTGTTCGCGGAGGTTGTGGATATCGAGGGCGACGGGCACGACCACGATGATGCGCACGACGACGATGAGGGGCTGGATCCGCACCTCTGGCTCGACCCGTCCCTGGCAAGGCTGCTCATCGAGCGCGTCGGGAGTTGGGAGCGCGAAGACGGGGGCGGGAGTGACTCGCGACGTTCTGTTCGAGCGCAGAGAGTTCGGTTGCTGCTGGCGCGAATAGACGAAGTAGATACCGCGAATCGCGAGCGCCTCGCGCCTTTCCAAGGCCATCGCGTCATCACCGACCATCGTGCGTGGGATCGCTTGTTCGAGCGTTACGCCATCGAGGTCGCGGGGGTGATCCGCCCGATCGAGCATGTCGAGCCGTCGGCGGGGGTGCTCGCGCGGGTGATCGAGACGATCCACGAGTCGGACGTTCGCGCCGTGTTTGTTGAGCCGCAGTTTGCGCGGGGTCCCGCCGAGCGGATCGCAGAGGCGACCGGTGTGCCGATCGGGCGGCTGGATCCGTTGGGGCAGGGCGACTGGTACGCGATGATGGAGGCGAATCTGGACGAGATCGTCCGGACGCTCGAGCGCGGGGAGCCCGGCGGGCCATGACACGCAAGACCACACACGAGACGACGAGCCAGACCTCGAGCGGACCCAAGAGCGGTGTCAGCGCGATCGAGTTTCGGGGTGTGAGCTATCGGTACGACGGGCAGGCCATGGACGCCGTGGAGCGGATCGACCTGAGCGTCGATGTCGGCGAGCGCTTGGGCGTGCTCGGTCCCAACGGCGGGGGCAAGTCGACGTTGCTGAAGCTCGCGATGGGCCTGATTCGTCCCACGATGGGCGAGGTTCGTGTGCTGGGGATGACCGCAGAGCGTGCGCGCAGGGACGGTTGTATCGCGAGCGTGCCGCAGCGGAGTGCGGCGGAGCTGGCGTTTCCCCTGAGCGTGCGTCAGGTGGTGTTGATGCCATTGGCGGCGCGGGTTGCTCCCTGGAGGCGGCTGCCGGCGGGCGTTGGCGAGGCTGGCGAGCACGCGATCGACCTTGTCGGCGCACGCGAGTACGCGGATCGCCCGATTGGAGCCCTCAGCGGCGGGCAGTTGCAGCGGACGCTTATCGCGCGGGCCATCGCGTGCCGCCCGCGGATACTCGTGCTGGATGAGCCGATGGTCGGGGTGGATGTCTCGGGCCAGAAGCGGTTCGCGGATCTGCTGGCCAAGCTGCACGATGAGTTGGGTTTGACGATCGTGATTGTGAGCCATGATCTGCGGGCGATCGCCGCGGGGTGCGATCGGGTGGCGTGCCTGAATCGGACGTTGCACAGCCATGGTGCGCCGCGGGGGTTGACGCCGCAGGTGCTCGCGGAGGTGTTCAGCCACGACGTCGAGGCGTTCTTCGGCGAGGTGCATGTCGATGCGCACACGGCCAGTGAGTGCGACAATCCTGAGCACGAGCACGGTCAAACTCAAGAGCATGCCCACGATCATGGCGATCCGCCCCCGCGCGAAGGGGACGGATCATGAGGACGTTCGAATACCTCACCGAACCGGGCCTCGCGGAGATCTACTGGCCCATGGTGCTCGCCGGGCTCGCGATCGCGATCTCGTGCGCGACGCTGAGCGTCGTCGTCGTGCTCAAGCGGCTGGTCTTCATTGGCCAAGGTGTCAGCCACGCTGCGTTCGGGGGCGTGGGCGTCGCGTATGTTCTGGGGATCACGGGCGTCGGCTCGCTGAGTCAAGAGTTGTCATTGGCTGGGATTGTGCTGCTGTTCTGTATCGGGAGCGCGCTGACGATCGCGCACTTTGGTCGCGAAGACAGCGCCAATGGTGGTCGAGGAAGTCGAGCCGACAGCGTCATCGGCATCGTGCTGGTCGGCGCGATGGCGATGGGGTTCCTGTTGCTGGAGGTCGCGGGTCGGAACGCGGCGGCGGCGGGGAGGGTGAGCCCGCCGGGGGTCGAGAGCGTGCTGTTCGGATCGTTCACCAGCGTGAGCCGCGACACCGCGGTGTTGGCGTGGGTCGTTGCGGTCGTGGTGGTGGGAACGTACTGGTTGCTGCGCCGGCGCATCGTGTTCTGGGCGTTCGATGAGCCCGCGGGCGAGGCGTTCGGCCTGCGGACGCGATTGCTCGGGGCACTGGTCATGGTGCTGCTGGCGCTCGCGATCGTCACAACGATGCGGTTGGCCGGGGTGATCCTTGCGACGGCGCTGCTGGTGTTGCCGGGCGCGATCGCGCTACAACTGAGCAGGCGTTCGACGCGCGTGTTTGTTCTCGCACAAGTCGCGGCGGTGCTCGGCGTGGTGGGCGGATTGGTTCTGAGCTTCGAGGCGGATTTGCAACAGGGCCCGAGCGTGGTGGGCGTGTTGCTGGTGATGCTTGTGGGGGCGAGTCTGGTGCGGCGGTTTTTGTCAGAGGGGCAGATAGCGAAGAGGGATTTACCACAGAGGCACAGAGGACACAGAGGAAGGCAAAGACCATCGAGATGAGTTGTTCAATCCAATCCCCTCTCTGTGCTCTCTGTGCTCTCTGTGCCTCTGTGGTGAATCCTCTCCAACGAGGGGCTGGGATAGGATCTGTGAGAAAGGAATTGTCATGAAGATCGAGCCGCTGCTTGCGGAGTTGAATCGGTTGCGTAAAGATCTGGATGAGGATCCGACGGATGTCGAGTGGCTTGCGCTGCACCACGCGTTCTGCTTCATCAGCTACAAGACGGGAGAGTTCCAGAAGTACGTGGATGAGCAGGCCGCGGCAGGGGCGTTCGAAGAGTTTGATGAGGCGAACGGATAGAGGACTAGGAAGTTTTACCACAGAGGCACAGAGGGCACAGAGAAGAGAGCAGGGTCTTGGGTTTGGGGCGCTAGGGTCGTCTTTGATGATTTGACGAGACCGCTTGCGCCCTAGATCCGAAACCACTGATTCCCCTTGTCTTCTCTGTGCCCTCTGTGCCTCTGTGGTGAATCCTCTTCTTGAGTCAAGAATGCGCAAGGCTCTGGATGAGTTGCCACACGGCGTCGACGTGTTCCGCTCGCGTTGACGATCCTCCGATCGACATGCGCATGACGTACGCACTGACGTGGCCTGCGATGGGGATTGTCGTGTGCGTGAGGTAGGCCTTGCCGGTCGCGTTGATCGAGTCGAGCAGTTCTTTGTTGCGGGCGTCGGTTTGATCGGGGGTCTCGGATTTGGTGGGACAGAGGCGAAAGCAGATGAGATTGAGGCGGCGTTTGGCGACGATCTCGAACCGATCATCCCCGGCCACAAGTTCCTCGAACCGTTCGCTCATCGCCACACCCTTGCGGACGTGCTCGCGAAGGCCCGCGAGCCCGAATCGGCGCATCACGAACCAGAGCTTGAGCGCCCTGAACCTGCGACCCAGCGGCACCTGCCAGTCGCGATAGTCCACGACCTCGCCGGCGTCGCTCGCGGGGTTGCGGAGGTATTCGGGCGTGATGCTGAGCGCGTCGATGAGGGCCGCGCGGTCGCGGGTATAGAACAGGTCGCAGTCGAAGTTGGTGAGCAGCCACTTGTGGGGGTTGAAACACAGGCTGTCGAAGCGCTCGACGCCAGCAAGCATCCAGCGGTGCTCCTCGCAGACGCAGGCGCTGCCGGCGTGGGCCGCGTCGGCGTGCAGCCAGCCGCCAAAGCCCGCTCGCTCGCACGCCCCGCCTATCTCATCGAGCGGATCGAACGCGAGCGAACTGGTCGTGCCGACCGTCGCGCACACAAAGCAGGGCAAATGCCCCGCGCCGATATCCTCGCGGATCGCTCGTTCGAGGGCGGCGGGGTCCATCGCCAGATCGTCATCGGTCTCGATCAGGCGGATATTTTCGAGATCATCCGGCCCGTCGGCGAGCCCGACGAGCATCGCCGCCTTTATCACCGAGGAGTGCGCCTGGGTCGACGCGTAGACGATCAGCTCCGGGCGCTCCCGCCTTGGCGTTGTGAGCAACCCGCCCCGGGCGAGTGTTCGCTTCCTCGCGGCGTGCATCGCAATGAGCGTGGCCTCGCTCGCCGTACCCTGGATGACGCCCCCGCCGGGGGATTCGGGCGCGAACGTGAACGACTCGGGCAGGTCGATGGCCCGGGCCATCCAGTCGGCCATCTTCATCTCGAGCTCGGTGCACGCGGGGCTGGTGGCCCAGAGCATGCCCTGGACGCCCAGGCCGGCGCTGAGAAGCTCGCCGAGGATCGCCGGGGTGCTGGCGTTCGCGGGGAAGAAGCCGAAGAACGAGGGGTGTTGCCAGTGGGTCAGGCCCGGGACGACGATTGAATCGAGGTCGCGCTCGATGGCGTCCCAGTCCTCGGGCGATTCGGGCGCGGCGTCGGGGAGGGCGTCGAAGACCTCGCGGGGCTTGACGGTGCTGAGGACGGGGTGCGAAGTGATCTCGGTGTGGTAGCGGGCGATCCAGGCGAGGAGTTGGTCGCCGGTCGACTGGAGTTCTGCGGGATCGAGCGGATTGGGCATTGGGCAAGATTATGCTTACCGATCCGCGTCGTCGGCCAGGTTCTCAATGGTATTTCGGATGTCATTGAGAACGTCATGCCTAGCTTCATGGTGTTCAGAGAGTACGAGCGGCGCTGCCCAAGGGCGCGCATCCAGGTACCGCTCAAGTTCCTTGAGGAGGCGGCGGGATTTGCGGGCCGACTCGGCAACCTCGGGATCAGTGTGTGTGTAGCGAAACTCTTCGATGGCAGCAAAGAGGAGGTCAAAGAGCGCGTAACCCTCGCGGGCGTCAGCCTCCGCATCGACGGCGGCGGTGCGGAGGTGCTCATCGGCTTCATGTCCGACCCACTGGACATCGTGCAAGTCGAGGACCCGTGCAAGGTCGTGCCTGGATTCGGCGATGCCGATCGCGATTCCAAAGCGCCGAGCTGACTCGGCGTCGATCTTCAGGAGGTAGTCACGGGGATCCTTGACAAGATGCTCTCCGATTTGATCGTCTCGCCACAAGACGATCCCCTCATTGTCGGTGTCACAACTGAGCGGATGATCGGCTTGCATCGCGGCGAGGATGGATGGGTCACGCCCGCCCCACTCTGACACTCGCTCGCAGAGTTCGGTGTACTGCCGATGGTCCTCATCGGAGAACGGAGGGCATCCGGCGTGGAAGCCGGAGATTAGGGCGCACCCGACAGTGGCGTCCGGTGTCATGACGATCTCGTCGATCGCCCACGCGCACAGGACGGGGCTTGCATGGAGCTGGTCAATCCATGCGATCGTCCTCCAGCGGCTCTCGAACTCGGTCTGGAAGAGCGTCGCGAGCGCCTCGCATTCGCGCCAGTCTCCGCCGCCGGTGCGGAAACGGATGACGATGATGTCGGGATCTGCCTGTTCGAGCAGCGGAATCGTCTCGCGGAACGTGTCTGCGCGAATGTGGTGATAGACAAGATCGGCCGGGGCGGTCTCTCCGGAGGCGAGTGTGATCTCCTCAAATCCAAAGTGGAGCAGAGCGATGCGCGTGGGTTCAGTTCGCTCCGGTTGCTCAAGTGGAGGGCACGAGAGCGAGAAGAGGGTTGATGAAACCGCGATTGCGAACATGCGGCATTTGATGCGATGGGAGCGGAGATGTTCCCTACAAGAGACCCGCCAGGGCCTCTATTCGGGGAGTTTGGCGAGTTCAATCTGCGCTCGTTCGACCAGCGATCCGATCAGGTCGGACGAGAAATCGAAGCGAATCCCCGCACCCTCGAAGAGTTCCGGCAGCGGGCGCGACCCGCCGAGGCGGAGGCCGTTGAGGTACCGGTCGATCGTCGTCTCCAGCCCCTCGTCGAGGCTCATGATCCACAGTTGCAGGGCGCCGAGTTGGGCGATCCCGTACTCGATGTAATAGAACGGCACGCTGAACAGATGGCCCTGCTTGTGCCAGCCGCGGCTGCGGATGATCGGGTCGATGCCGTCCCAATCGACCTGCGCCTGCCCGGCGTAGCCGAATCGTGCCTCGAGATCGAGCCAGGTCTTCTCTCGCTGTTCGCGGGTGTGCGTCGGGTTGGCGTAGAGCCAATGCTGGAACGCGTCGATCGTCGCGATCCACGGCAGCAGGGACACGGAGCCCTCGATCTGCTTGCGCTTCGCTCGCGCCAGGTCGTCGGCGTTGCCGTAATACGCGTCCCAGCGGTCCATGCTCAACAGCTCCATCGCCATCGACGCGACCTCGCAGAACTCGATCGGCGCGTGCCGATAGTGCAACAGCGGCTCCTCGGTGCACGCGAGCGAGTGGAACGCGTGCCCGCCCTCGTGGATCATCGTCTCGACGTCTCTGTGCAGCCCGGCGGCGTTCATGAAGATGAACGGCTCGCGGCTGCGATCGCGCATGTACTGATACCCGCCGGGTGCTTTGCCGGTGCGGCTGTCCAGGTCGAGGCAGCGAGACACCGCAGGCCCGTCGTCGCTCAGCCCATCGCCGAGGGTCTGAAAGAACTCGCCCAGGCGCGGGTCGAGCGCGTCGAACATGGCTCGCGTTCGCCCGTAGAGATCCCGCCCGCCCTGGAACGGGGTCAGCGCATCGCGCCCCTTGGGGTCGACCGCCAGGTCCCACGGGCGCAGCGTCTGGACGCCAAGTCTCTCACGCCGGCTCTTGGCGCGTGCCTCGTTGAAGGGGACAACCGCTCGCTGGACCGACTCATGGAACGTCGCACAATCCTGCGCCGTGTAATCGAATCGCAGCTTGCCCTTGAACGCGTATTCGATGAAGCTCGGGCAGTCCGCGTTGGCGGCCATCTGGTCGCGCTTGGCGATCATGTCGTCGAACAAACCATCCAATGTCTCAACATCCTGCATCCGGCGTTCGCCGACCGCCCGCCACGCCCGCTCACGCTCATCGCGGTCGGAGCGCTCTTGGTAGATCGCCATCTCGGGAAACGTGCGCTCCTTGCCATCGAACTCGACGGTCTGGGCCCCGGCGATCTGGCCGAAGCGTTGTTCGAGCATCGCCAGTTCGGTCTGGATGGGGATGTTCTCGTCGCGGTAGAGCTCGACGCCGGCGCGGGTGTCGCGCAGGATCACCTCGTAGCGGTGCTCGTCAAGGGGGAACTGTGAGCTCAGCGACACGAGCCGCTTGTCCAGCTCGAACAGGACCGGCTTGAGCTTTGGCGGGATGCTCTGCACATAGCTCGCGTACGCGCCCTGCACCAACTCGTCGTCGGTGTGGCGGGTCATATTGATGTACAGGTCCGCCTCGCCCTCGCCGATGGCGGCCTCGAGCTCGCTGCGATCCACCAGCCATCGCTCGAGGTCTTCACCGGACAATATCTCACGCGTGCGCAGATCCTCTAGCAGCGGCTCGAGCTCGCGAAAGTCCGTCGCGTCGATGGTCTGGGGCACGAAGTCTGTGATGGGCATGCGTCCTCCATGGCCGGCGTGGAGGGCATGGTAGTCGGCCCGCCTCGGATCGCGCACGTTGGCGAAGAGCGGTCTACAAAGAAGGCCCGGACACAGCGTGCCCGGGCCTCCGGTTTCCAAGAGTCTTGCTAACTACCTGCCCAGTTCGCGGATGATCCGCTCCTGCTCGCGGACCCACTCGTCGAACTCCTCCATCGTTTCCATATTGAAGATCAGCAGGGCGAAGTTGGGAGTGTTCTTGACCATGCGCTGGATCAGCTTGAGCGCCTTGCGGGCCTTATTCAGGAACGGGCCACGCTGCTCGCGCGGGGTACCCTGGGCCGCCGCCAACGCGTTGTTGTAGCGATCGAAGTACTCCCTGGTCCGGTCCTCGTCTATCTTGACCTGGTCGCGATATTCGCGCATGAACTTCTCGGCCTGGGACACCGGGTAGGGGATGCCCGCCACGAACTCGCCGACCCACTCGATCTCGGGCATGTTCATGGCCCGGGCGAGCTCGTCGATCGTGTCGGCGGTGCCCTTGGAGAAACCATACTTCAGCGCATTCTGGGAGTTGAAGGTGAGAATCTTGTCGGCGGGATTGACCAGGTACTGCCCGTCGTCCTCAGATTCGTACCACTTGACCTGCCCGAAATCATCGATCGTGCAGCTCAAGGCCCTGTTGTGCTGCATGGCAGCCATGATCTTGTGGTCATACCCGCCCCGATCGGAGATCTCCTCCATCATGAAAAAGACCTCTTCGAGGCCTCGCCCCTTCATTGCCACCAGGGCACCGCTCCAGCCGGTGCAGGCGCCGTAGTTTCCGCCGGTGGTGAAGTAGATCTCTTCGACGGCGTGCGCGGTCATGGCCGCGGCGGAGATCGCGCTATCGATCCAAGCGACAACGCGGAACTTGGGCTTGAGCTCGTTCTGGATGACGTCGCTGAGACGCTGGATCTCTAGCAGGAATCCACCGCCCGATGAGATGCGAAGGACCAGGATGCCGCTCCCGTCGCTGCCGAGGTCCTCCTCGAGCATCGGGATCATCTTGCGGATGCTGTCGGCGGTCATGTAGGTCCCAACCATGTCCTTGCCAGAGCGATGATCGCCCAGGCTAATCACGGCGGCGCGGGTCACGTTCGAATCCCGGGCATTGCTGTCACGCTTGGGCGCGGTCGCCGCCCGTGCCGGTTCGTCGGTCTTCTGCGGCGTGGATGCGTCGGCGTCACGCTCGACCTTGAGGATGTCCTGGGGCTCGTACATGACGTCGGTCTCGATGCCGCCGATTGTCGTGAGCACCCAGAGATACCCGTCCAGATCCTCCTTGATGGTGCCCTCGACGATGCGCCCGTCCTTGAGGTAGATCTTGTCGATGGCCAGCGCATCGCTCGCGCCGAGCACGCCGGTGGCCGCGATGACACCCCCGATGGCGAGCGTCGTGATGCTTCGTGCGATTCTGTTCAACATTCTCATTGCGTGCTCCTCGGCGCGATTCTCAGGATTCGGTTCAGCGCAGCGGCCTCTTCGAGTGGTTCGTCTTAGCGGTCGCGGATCATGTCCAGACGGATGCGCTCAATGATGATCCGAAGGTCGCCCTCGCCCGGGATGCGCAGCTCTCGTGTGCTCACCGCCTCTTCGTACCGCTTGATCAACTTGATCATGTCCTCGAGCTTGCGGATCTGGCGACCACGGTCGGCGTTGCGCTCGCGGGGCGTCTGGCCCTGGATCTGAATCTCGTTGTACTCCCGCCAGAGTTGCTTGAGGCGACGCTCGGCGGTCGAGAGCCCGCTCTCCCAGCGGTCCATGATCCGGTCGCTGTTCCCCTCGACGATCACCGAGTTGCGGCTCAACCCCAACTCAAACACCAATGCGTCCAGCGTGTTCACGGTGCCCTTGGAGACCTGAAGGGTCTGGGCGAGCCTGGCGTCGAGCGTCAGGGTGTCGTTGCCCTGGCTGCGCGCGAGCTGCTGGATGGTGTCCTTGTTGCCATCCTCGCCGTCGTCGGTGAGCAGACGCCACCCCCGGCTCGGATCCGGCCAGTCGTTTCGGAACTCGACCTTGCCGCCGCTGATTCGGTAGCTGTAGACCTCACGCCGATCGGCCATGGCGTGGATGAGCTCGGTGGGATAGCCGCCGATGATGGCGATGCCCTCGGCGTGCCCCATCCGCAGCGATTTCTGCTTGTCGCGGACGACCTCGTCGCCCATGGATCCGAACAGGTCGCCGAGGTTTCCGATGCCGCCCATCTTGCCGTCTTCGTGGAAGTAGATATTCCGGCAGATCAACGGCAGGAACGTCGCGCCGCCCATCGCCTTCTTGACCCAGAACACGACCGTCGGCATCTGCTTGCCGGCGTAGATCTGGGCCAGATCCTCATTGCGGTTAAGAAGCGGGTGCATCGACTCGGCGCGGAACAACTCATCGAAGCGAGCCTCCTCATCCGGCAACTCCTGGAGCGCGCTCGCCTTCCACTCATTCTCGATCTCGATGATGATGTAGTCCGCGTTATTCTTCGCCGCGTCTTCCAGCGCATCCCGCAATGGCGTCTGCGTGATCTCCTTGCCGAACCTGCCGTCGAGCTTGATGTGATACACCCGATGCTCGGCCTCGCTCACGGCGATTTCGCGTTTGGCGTTCGGCGCATCCGCGGAGTCGGCAATGGTCTCGACGACTTCGGTCTCAGCGGCGTCCGTGCGTTCGCCGCGCGTGATCGCGAGGACGTCGGCACGGTTGTAGGTCGTCACGGCCTCGATGCCGTAGCTCACGACCTTGACACGGAGCGTTGTGGGCGTCTCCTCGAGGATGATGCCCTTGACCACCTTGCCGTCGCGGAACGTGATCGTGTCGAGTTCATCGACGCCAACCGTGAAGAATGCGGGCACGCCGGCGTCGGCGGTCTGCGTGGGCATCGCCGCCCCAAGGCCGATCAGCAGGCCGGAGACGATTCCAAGCGACTTCGCGTTGAGCATGATTCGTCCTTTTCTCATTCCTCAAGTCCTACCGACGAGGCGAGTGTGTGTCGCCAAGTTCTGTCTTCGCCCGAACGGGCGGTGAGCCCCCTGAATGTTCGCACGCCGGACGGGTCGGTTCGACCGCCCGCCGACGGGACCCTGGAAGGGAGGATCCGCCCCATTGTACTGTCCCGAAGGTGCCCCGAAGAAGGCGATTGTTGTCCAACCACGCCCAACCCACGAGACCGCCCCTGGACTCCCTGTGTTAGATGCCCAACTCCTTTGAGAGTTCCCGGGCCAGGGTCAGGGCCTCGTCCTTGTCGGCGACCCGATCCTCGAGCTGCGCGTCGTACACGCCGTCGAGGATCTTCTGAAAACCGGGGCCGGATCGGAACCCTAGCGAAACTAGATCATCGCCGGAGAGTAGCGCGGGGGGCGAAAGCCCTGATGGCGTGCTCGCAAGCTGATCCACGCGCCGGTGAATCCGGACCATCGACTCCGGTGACTCGGCGGCGACCAGACGCAGAGCCTCATGGAACCAATCCGACGCCGCGGCCCGCTTCTGACCGGCGACGCCCAGGCTCGAGAACTCGCGGAGCAGAATGCCCGTCCCGACCAGCGTGCTCTTGACGGCGTCGCGTTCCTCGTTGCTCAGACACAACGCCGTCCGCCAGTGCGCGACCAGCCCGGCGATCTGGGTTGCCTCGATGACCGAGCCGCGATCAATCGCCCACGCCGCCAGGCACGTCGAATACGGCGTCGAGTCATCCAGGCGTCCGAGATGCTTGGGTGCCTTGGTGGTGTTCTTGCCGAAGATCGGCTCGTCGAGACCCAGGTATTGGAGCGTCCACGCGGCGACGGCTCTAGAGGGGTGGCGGATCATCCGCCGGATCTCATCGCCGATGCGTTCTCGGCTCACGCCGCGGAGTTCCGTCGCGTGGCGCTGGATCGCCTGTGCGGTCTGATCGTCGATGGAGAACCCGAGGCGCGAGGCGAATCGCACCGCACGCAGGGCGCGCAGATGGTCCTCGCTCAGGCGAGCGTCGGGGTCGCCGACGGCCCGGATGGTCTTGGACTTCATGTCGCCCAGCCCGCCGACGTAGTCGATGACACGACCGCCCGCGATCGTGAGCACGTCCCGGGGTGGCTCGTCCTCGCCCGGACTCGACGCGCCATTTGGGGGTGGATCCGACGACACCAGCGGGTCGAGAAACAGGGCGTTGATCGTGAAATCTCGCCTCCGGGCGTCGCTCTGGGCGTTGGCGAACTCGATGTGGTCGGGTCGGCGGGCGTCGGAATACGGCCCGTCGCGCCGGAAGGTCGCAACCTCGACGGTCACCCGCGCCTGGTGCACGAGCATGACCCCGAAACTCGCCCCGACCGACTGGGTCCTGCGGAACAGTGCCTGGACGCGATCGGGCCTGGCGTCGGTGGCGACGTCGTAGTCCTTGGGGTGCTCGCCGAGCAGCTCGTCGCGGACGCATCCGCCCGCGAGATAGGCAACATGGGCGCCATCCCTGAGGGCTTTGACGATGTCAACGGCGACCTCACGGGCGTGTTCGGGGGTCACGTTCTGGTCCACGCGGAGAGTCTAGGAGGGGGCCATTTGTGGGTGGGAGAAGGTCTTCGCGAAGGAACCAGGAATATTCCGGACGCCAATAGCATGAAAGCGCTTGTGTTCGACCGAAACTCTGGTATCCTGTTCTACTCGGTCTGAACGCTCGGCGGATCACGGAGGCGGGCCATGGAGAACCGGGATTCCGGTGCCCGAAGTTCCAATTGGCGTCACATCGGCGACATCAAATCACGCGAGTTTTTCTTCATTCTTGACCGATTCGTTGCACCCTGTTGAACGGGAGAACGCCCATGAGAACTCGATGTTTCGCGATTGCGATCGGTGGCGGGCTGGCGGCGAGCGCGACGGCCCAAGTGTCGGATAGCAACCTCGGCGCGGCGGGGGGAATCGTCGCGAGCATGAAGGCGTCGCAGCCCGGCGGGCACGTCGGGCCGCGCGGGCCCATTGTGGCGAGCCTGACCTACGACGGTGTCAGCATGCAGGGCGCGGCTTGCCAGGACTTTGAGACTCCCTTTGACGTCTACGACGTGTATTGCTGCGAGACCTTTTCGATCAGCGACGACGCGAATCTGGGAGAGTTTCGCTCGATAGGCTTCAGCAATACCGGCAACCCGTTCGGCACGACAGACGTGATCGTCGAGATATATGACATCGCCCAGCTTGGCGAGATATGCGACGATGACGAGCTGCCCGAGTTCATATTACGCAGCGTTCCCGGTACCGGCTTCTGGGATGGCGAGGCCGTGGTGGGCGACTTCGGGGGCCAGTGCCTGCCGGCGGGCGAGTATGTCCTCCGTTGGGCTGGCGAGATGAACTTCGGACTCTTCGGGCACCTTTTCTTCTTTACGCAGCACGGTGCGCACGACAACGGCGGCGGCGCCGCCGATGACGCGCTCCAGAACAACCTCGGGCAGGGCTTCGGCATGGGCGTCTGCTTCGGTCCTACCGACGAGTTCGGCGTGCTCTCGGGCATCAACTTCGTGCTATTCGGCGAGGCCGGTGACTGCGGCGGTTGCTCGCAGGATCCAAACGGCTGCGGCGACTGGGACAACAACGGCGTCAGCGACGGGGACGACTTCTTCGCCTACCTCGATGACTTCGCCACCGGCGATGAGTGCGCCGATCTCGACGGAGACGGCGACCATGACGGCGACGACTTCTTCGGGTACCTCGACCGGTTCGTTGTACCCTGTTGAATAGGAGAACGCCCATGAATACTCGATGTCTTTCGATTGCGATCGGCGCGGGCCTGGCGGCGAGCGCAACGGCGCAGATGTCAGATTCGCACCTCGGCGCGGCGGGGGGAATCGTCGCGAGCATGAAGGCGTCGCAGCCCGGCGGGCACCTCGGGCCGCGCGGGCCCATTGTGGCGAGCCTGACCTACGACGGTGTCAGCAGGCAGGGCGTGGCCGGGCAGGACTTTGAGACTCCCTTTGACGTCTACGACGTGTATTGCTGCGAGACATTCTCGATCAGCGACGATGCGAATCTGGGAGAGTTTCGCTCGAAGGGCTTCAGCAACACCGGAAACCCGTTCGGCATGACCGACGTGATCGTCGAGATCTACGACATCGCCCAGCTCGGCGAGATCTGCGATGATGACGAGCTGCCCGATTTCCTGTTGCGCAGCGTTCCCGGCACCGGCTTCTGGGACGGCGAGGCTGTGGTGGGCGACTTCGGGGGCCAATGCCTGCCCGCGGGCGAGTACGTCCTCCGGTGGGCCGCGGAGCTCGACTATAGCTTCGGTCGCACGTACTTCTTTACGCAGCACGGTGCGCACGACAACGGCGGCGGCGCCGCCGATGACGCGTTCCAGAACAACCCCGGGCAGGGCATCGGCATGGGCGTCTGCTTCGGTCCTACCGACGAGTTCGGCGAGCTCTCGGGCATCAACTTCGTGTTGGGCGGGACGCCGGGCGACTGCGAACCTGGTTGCAACGACACGATCCCCTGCGGCGACTGGGACGGCGACGGGGACTCGGATGGCGATGACTTCTTCGGCTTCCTCGACGGGTTCGCCACCGGCGATGAGTGCGCCGACCTCGACGGGGACGGCGACCATGACGGCGACGATTTCTTCGGGTTCCTGGACCGGTTTGTGAATCCCTGCTAGAGCGGTTTCAAGAATGGCGTAGCGTTGGAACGAATGTTGCCTCACGTTCTTCGCTGCGGAGCAGCGGTGCGAACATGGCGAGTGGCGACAGCCACTCGTCACGAGTTGAGGTTATACCCAGCCCCGGCAGGGGCGCTCGAGCGCCCCTCCCGGGGGCTGCGATTCCTCCATGGCACCATCGAGGGGCTATCGCCCCTCGCCAGGCTCGCAGCGCCACTCCGTGGCGTTCTGCATCGTGTATTCCGTCTCAGCAACGACGTTGCGGATGTCGCGTGATTCCCGATCTCTGCACCACTGCTTGGAGAACGCTACGGGTGCATTGAACTCGCTCTAGCCACCCGCGATCCACCCCAATCTCCGGTGTTTTTCTCTTGCACCACCCTGCCAGAACTCGATATACTGATATCGCGCGACCAGCGCGGGGTGCGATCGCACGGACAACCCGTGGCGACGCCCCGAGCGGGGGCGCGACGACCGGGAGCCCGATCCATTCGGGCATCTCGGGCGATGTGCTCCGGGTGACGGCCCGGGGAAAAAGAGCCCGGCGGCGGTGGGCAACGACCGCGACGGCTGGGCAGGGCTTTGCGGTAAGGAGGTGATCTAGTGATTCAGAATGACTGTGCACAGGGGCTGTGCCCGAAATAGGCGGCACGCCGACGGGTCTGCCGTTGGCATAGCCCCGGTCATCACTTACGGATGACGTATTCAACGCCGCCGGCTCGCGATCGCGGGTCGGCGGCTTTCTCCTGCGCATTGCCTGGACGATCTACTCACAAATCCCCATGCGAACGCACCTGGAGTTGGGAGCGACCATTGGCCTATCAATGGACACGCGGTCATGAGTGCTTGGCTGTCAGTGATTCCCAGTCATCTTGGTGAGATGACAGCGTGGATTCCTGGGCTGTGGGGCCAGAAAGAGGCCCCCCACGGGGGATAGGGGCGGGTCCACTTCTGGTCGACTCGACCCCACCAAACTGCGGAACAAGATCACGCGGGGAGTCATAAGCCGCACTCTTTGAGACTCATTACCAACAGTGCGACAATAATTACAAGCCCGAGCAGGCTGCTGGAATTAACGTTAGTACGCTTGAGTATGCCAAGATTCTTCGGCGCTGGCGGGTCATCAGAAAGCCTGACTTCCGAAGGCTCCGTTGGCTTGTCAGAGCTGCCTCCATTGGGCTTGCTCCGGTTGCCACTTGCGCTGTTGGTCTGGTGTTGATTCACCGGCGCTCACCGTCCCAAGTCAGTGTCCCTTGGCGGCGGTCTCGCTGGCGGCTGAGAAGGCCGCACAGTCTCTGTCCAAACGGGCTTGTTTGGTGGCGGGGGTGGCGGGGGTGGTGGTGGCGGTGGCTTGTCGCTCATGGCTTCCGGTCCTCATGTGTGCGCTTTTCAACACGCTCATTCGGTGGCGGTGGCTTGGGCGCGGGTCGAGTCGGGGGCTCGGTCGATTGTTCAGGCTTCTTGGGAAGTTTCGGGTTCGCGCTCATCGCTTTATCTCCCTTGGTGGGGAACCTCGAACAATCCTGCCTGGATCATCCGAGAAGTACGCCTTCTTGTTCGGTGGTGCAGGTGGTGGATCGGGAGCATGGGCCTCCTTTTCAACCGTCTCGTTTGGAGGAGGCGTCGGCGGCGGGTTCTTGGGTTGTTCGCTCATTTGAGTCAACCTTCCATAGTTGCCCGGGAAGCGTGCAGGCAGCTTGAGCTGCCAACAGGATTGTAGCCGCCATGAGCGGGCGGAGGCAGTTATTGAAGTGATCTCGACGCTTTCTGGTGGCCGCCTGGTTGATCTCTTCGGCGTTAGCCAACTGGCGAATCAATGTGTCAGCCATACGGTTCAGCGACTCCTCTTTCGAGGGGTCTTTGCCTGGAACCTGATTCTCGAAATCCTGCATCCATTGAAGGTACCCCTTGGTTCCAGCGACCTCTTCGTGGAGCTTTGGCAGGGCAGAGAGAGCAACACTCGTACCAGACGCGAATGCAGCGAAGAAGCCCAGGAGGCTCGACGCGATGGTCAAATGCTCGCTCACCCGCAAGCCATCGGCGAGGTTCACGTATGAGGTCAACAGGGCGTAGTTGGCGCCTGCCAGGACAATGAGCAACGAGGTGACGTACCCATACCGCGTGTAGGCGATATCCGCGAACTTGGAACTCTCGATGTAGCGTTTGTACGCGAGATCAAGATGATCGGGTTGGTCCATGGCACAACCGTAGCGATTGCTGGTCTTGGATGCCAGACCAAATCTAGTTCACGAAGCCGATCCAATCCCGCAGCCCCAACCGCTCCACCTTGCGGATGAACCTCCTAGCCTCGGCCATGCCCTCAACGACTGTCACGGGGATCTTGTAGGCGCGGTACGTCTTGAGCTGGCACCGGTGTTCGAGCCTGACAGATTGTCGAGACTTCTTCGTGAGGTTGCCGTGTTTCTTCTTCACCTCGATGATGAGCACGGGCTCTCTGGCTTCGTCGAACACAAGCAGGTCGAAGCGGTCGGTACGGCACCTGGTGGAGACCTCGGGTGATCCCAGCACAATCCGCCCGGAACCCTCACCCGCGCTGCCCGCTACCATCGCCCCCTTGGAGACCAAGCCCGACATGTCGCTTGTCCGCAGCGTGGGCTATCGGGAGATCCGCATGGCCGCGGATCGGCTGCGGGGTTTGCACCACCGCACGCCGGTGCTGGCAGAAGAGACGATCAACGAGCGATTCGACGCCGAGGTCTTCTTCAAGTGCGAGAATCTCCAGCGGACGGGCTCGTTCAAGTTCCGCGGGGCCTTCAACGCGATGAGCGTGCTGACCGACGCCCAGCGTGAGCGCGGCGTGATCGCCTACAGCAGCGGAAACCACGCCCAGGCGATCGCGCTGGCCGCCGGCCTGCTCGAAGTGCGGGCGACGATCATCATGCCCAGCGACGCCCCGCGCATCAAGCTCGAGTCGGTCCGCAGCCGCCTCGCCAAGGCGCCCGAGGGCAGCGAGGTCATCCAATACGATCGCGCGCAGACAAGCCGCGAAGAACTCGCCCAAAGAATCGTCGAAGAACGGGGAATGGTGCTCATCCCGCCCCACGATCATCCCAACGTCATGGGCGGCCAGGGCACGGTCGCGATGGAGCTGTTCGAGGACGTCGGCGAGCTCGACTGGCTGTTCGTCAGCTGCGGCGGCGGGGGCCTGCTCAGCGGCTGTGCGATTTGCACCCAGACGATGAGCCCGCACTGCCGGGTGGTCGGCGTGGAGCCCGACGCCGGCGACGACGGGTGCCGGAGCTTCAAGACGCGCACACTGCACACGATTCCCGACCCCCAGACGATCGCCGACGGGGCACGGACGTCGAGCCTGGGGCGGTACAACTTTCCGGTGATCCTCGAGTATGTGGACGAGATGCTGAGCGTGGCGGATTCGGCGCTGGTCGAGTCGATGAAGCTGGTGATGGAGCGCCTGAAGCAGGTTGTCGAGCCCACTGGCGTGCTGGGATTCGCGGGGCTAGCGAAAATCGCGAGGGAGCGTCCCGATGAGATCGCGGGCAGGCGTATCGGCGTGATCTTGTCGGGCGGGAATGTGGATCTGGATCGGCTGGCGAAGTTCTTGAGCGATGGCGTCTGACGTGCCACGGACCATGGCTTTGCATGGTCGGTGTTCGATGACAGGAAGCACCAACCGCTCAATGCAGCGGTTGGTGGCACGTTCCCAAACGGAGCCGCGAGCGCAAGCTCGCGATGGGTCGCACGAGCACAGGCGACTCACCGAACCCCGGTAGGTCAACGTCCGTCGGATCCGTTTGGTCTTGCGGACCGAGTTATTGACGCACACAGCACCAACCGCTCAGAGCAGCGGTTGGTGGCACGCCTTCGGAAACTCCAGCGCTACCCCCGCGGCTCGGTCATCGACCGCGCATCCAGCATCTCATCGATCATCGCCTTGGTCAGCGGCTTGCCCTCGATCGTCTTGATCTCTGATGACAACAGGATCTCGCGCACGGTCTTGCCCTCGCCGAACGCCTGGTACGCGATCTTCGCGCTCAGGTCATAGCCGATCACCGGCACCAGGCTCGTCACCATCGCCAGCGATCCTTCAATGAGCCCGTTGCAGCGGTCCGCGTCGGCCTCCAAGTCGTTCAGCAAGTTGTCGACGAACATGTGGCTCGCGCCCGTGAGCAACTGGATCGAATCGAGCACGCCCTCGGCCATCACCGGCATCGCGACCGCGAGGTCGAGGATGCTGCCGACGCCCCCGAGGCCCGCCGCGCCGACCGTGGCGTCGTTGCCGATGACCCGGCAACTGACCATGATCGCGGCCTCGCAGATGACCGGGTTGACCTTGCCGGGCATGATCGAGCTTCCCGGCTGGACGGCGGGGATCTTCAGTTCGCCGATGCCGCAACGCGGGCCAGAGCCCATCCAGCGGATGTCGTTGGCGATCTTGGAGAGGCTGATGGCGATGGTGCGCAGATGTGCCGAGGTCTCGACGATCGCGTCCTTGGCGTGCTGGGCCTCGAAGTGGTTGTCGGCCTCGCGGAGGTCCAGGCCCGTGCGGACGCTGAGTTCTGTTGCGACGCGACCGCCGAAGTCCGGGCGCGTGTTGAGCCCGGTGCCGACGGCGGTGCCGCCCAGGGCGAGTTCTGCGAGCTGGCTGAGCGAGCGTTGCACCCGATCGCGCCCGTGGGCGATCTGGCTCGCGTAGCCGCTGAACTCCTGGCCCAGGCGGATGGGCGTGGCGTCCTGGAGGTGCGTGCGCCCGATTTTAACTATGGCGTCGAATCGCTCAGCAAGGTCGGCGAGCTTGGTTTCGAGCTTGGCGAGGGCGGGGTCGAGATCGTTCTTGAGCGCAAGCGCGCACGCAAGATTCATCGCGGTCGGGAACGTGTCGTTCGAGCTCTGGCCCATGTTGACGTGGTTGTTGGGATGGACGCCGCCGGCGTCGAGGTACGCCTGGTTCTTGGTGGAGCCGATGGGCTCGTTGCGTGCGAGGCAGACGAGGTTTGCGATGACCTCGTTGGCGTTCATGTTGGTGCTGGTGCCGCTACCGGTCTGGAAGACGTCGACGGGAAAATGGCGTTCGAGCCCGCCTTGGTCGCTGAGCCCTTCGAGGATCTGCTCGCAGGCGTCCTGGATGAGACTCGCCCGCTCGCCGTCGAGGTCGCCCAGATCCTGATTGACCTTCGCGCACGCGCTCTTGAGGGTTGCGTACGCGCGGATGACGCCCATGGGCACGCAGCGCCCAGATACCGGGAAGTTCAGCACCGCCCGCTGTGTGCTGGCACCGTACAGCACGTCGCCGGGGACCTGCATCTCGCCCATCGAGTCGGATTCTGTCCTGGTCTCGCTCACACGCAGCTCCGATTCCCGGCCCTGAGGGGCCGATTTGAAACCCAGCGGAACCCCCGGGGGGAGGGGGTGTCGTATAGGGATGAGGCGGAGTCTCGGGCGGCACCCGTGCGCCCACCTACCCTGATGTCAGGAGAATCAAATGCCCACCATCGGCTCACGTCACGTCCTCGCGGGTTTGTTCTCGATGATCGTGGTGGCAAGCGCGGCCTCGGCACAGCGTGCCGGGCAGCCCAATACCAGATATCTCGAGCAGAAAAACGCCAAGACGAGGATCCTGGATATCGAGGTGCGCATCCAGGCGTGGGATAACACCCGCCGGCTGGGGCCGAAGGAAACCCTCGAGATCGACCGCTGGAGCATCCAGCAGGCGTTCATAGTCTTCCCGATGGCCATGTCCAGCGCGAGCCACAAGACCCAGAAGGCCACCGGCACGGTCGAGTTCGACGATCACGACGCCGACACCCGATTCCAGATGGAGTCGAGGTTTCCGGCGGGTGCGAACTACGGCGTGTGGATCTTCGAGGCGCCTAAGGGCAAGCCGCTCGTCGCGCGCGAGATGGAACTCCAGACCTCGATGACCGTGACAAGCTACGACACGATCTTCCACGAGGATGAGGCCAGGGAGGTCGAGTGGCCCCAGAAGGACTTCCCCGACATCCTCAAGTCCACGTTCGAGCGGATTCCGTACCTGGACTATGACCCCGCCCAGGGCGACTATGACATTGTTCCCATCCAAGACCTGATCAAGCGTTGGACCGACGGCAATGATCCCAAGACGATCAAGCCGGTGGAGCTTGCCAAATGGCTCGCCGGGAATGTCGTGCAGCATGTTCAGGTGACCGGCCAGGGTCTTGCGTTTCCCAAGAGGGGCCCTGCCAAGAATCGGATCGAGGGCGTGCAGCTCCAGCCGCCGGTCTTGACTGCCACGCGGAAGCGCGGGTCGCAGTTCGACATCGCGATGCTGCTTGTCGCGGTCTACCGCGAGGTGGGCCTGCCGGCGCGGATCGTCTGTGCCTACGGGCTCGAAGATGAGGACGATGAGAAGATCGAGTTTCTCAAGGGCAGAGCCCATAAGGAGCTGCGGGCCTGGGTCGAGTTCGCGCTCTACGACGAACGCGACGGCACCGTGACCTGGATTCCCGTGGATCCAGCCAAGATGCGTGCAAACGGCGGCAGTAGGATTCGCAACAACTTTATGAGAGACCCCCAGAAGTTCTTCGGCACCCACGACGAGCTCGACAGCATGGTGCCGTTCACGTTCCACTTCTTCCCGCCGACGACCGTCCATTCCTATAGCGCGAGCAACGCGCCGGGGTTCTGGGGCTGGTTCGTTGCACCGCAGGCGCCCGATCGCGGGGCTTTCCAGTCGATCACCTTCAATCTCAAGAGCGCATCGGTGAGTGGCAAAGATCGGGGGAACTGACTGCCAGCGAAGACCCCGCTCGCCCGGTGCCTACGAGCCCGAAGCGCGAGCGAGGAGGATGTGCGCGAGCACGACTGGCGCAATCGAAACTCTCCATCGATCTATCATGGAGGGGGCGCTCACCACGGAGTTAGGCCTGGATCGGATCCGGACTCCGCGCAACTCCGTGGTTCAATCTCTTCGTGCGAGATCATGGGCGAGGATGATGCGAATGCTCGGATGGGCGACCCAACCTCGCTCGCGCTTCGGGCTCGTCAAGACCGAGATAGAGCACGTCGCCCCGCTCAATCCCACGGATACCGCTCAACCCAATCCGGGCGGGGCAAGAACGAATACCCCTCGGTCTCGTGCGCATCCTCGCCGGTCTCATTGGGCACCGCCAGCGCCGACTCGGCATGCAGATCCAGGAACAGCACGTTCCCCCGGATCTCGCTCTCACCCCACCAGAGCATCTGACGATCCGAGTCATCGTCGTAGTTGTACAAAGTGTGCGTCGCCAGCGCAACGGTCCGCGTCGGATCGATCACGCTCGGCATCCGCCCGCCGTCGGGCGGCACGAGGGTCGACCATGTGTCCTCGGTCGGATTCAGATCCGGTGCGTGATCGTTGAGCGTGTAGCTCGATCCCACAAAGTCGTACATCGAATCGGTCTCGTCCAGCCCCTCGAGCGGAATGCCGGTATCGCGGGCCCCAAGGTCCAGCGGCGAGCGGAACGCCTCCAGCTCATACACCATCTCAATCGAATCGCTCGGCACCGCCCGGTCGATCACATACGCGTTCAGCGGGCGTCGCTCGGCACCGATCTCGTTGATCCCAAAGAACGGCAGCTCGCCCTTCTTGCCGCCGAAGAGCGCCCCGATGATCGTCGGGGTGCCATCAAACGCCGGCCCCTCCGCCTGGGGCATGGTGCGGTCGAAATCGCGGGAATACAGCTCCACACCCACGCCGAGCTGTTTCAGGCGGCTGGTGCAGGTGAGCACCTTGGCGTTGAAGCGTGCCCCGCCGAGTGCCGGCAAGAGAATCGCGATAAGCACCGCGATGATCGCGATCACCACGAGCAGTTCAATCAGCGTGAAGGCGCGTCGCATCGCCACACGATAGCGTTTCGGTTCGGGGCGGTTGCTGGTTGACAATCGTGAGCGTGCCAGGGAAGTCCCCGGATTGCACGGGGCTTGGGGGGCGATCGTGGGGTGAGGCGATCAGGCCTTGGCGCCGGCGCTTGCCTGACCCACCAACGCGGGAATGATCGCACCGACCACGTCCCGCAGCACCTCCAGGGGCGATTGCAGGGCGTCCACCTCGTGGACCAACTCGCTCGGGTAGCACGCGAGCACCGGGCGCGTCTCCCGCGCGTAGACCTCCAGCCGTCGGCGGATCACGCCCTCGTCGGCGTCGTCGGGGCGTCCCTGCTCGATCGCGCGATTGTGCAGACGCTCGACCATCGCATCCGGATTGCGGGCGACCAGATGGATGATCGCCCGCACGTCCAGGTGATCCGACAGCAGCTCGGCCTGCTCGCGATTGCGTGGGATGCCGTCGAGGATGAGCAGGTCCGGTTGCGGCTCCAGCGTGTCGTACCGCTGGGCCATGTAGTTCTTCCAGAACTCGATCGTCAGATCATCGGGGACCAGCAGGCCCTTGGTCGAGTAGCTCGTGAAGGTCTTGGCCAGCTCGCTGGAGGCGTCCAGCGAGCGGAACATGTCGCCGCTGGACAGGTGGAAGCACCCGGGGAGCTGTCCGAGGACCGAACCCTGGGTTCCCTTACCCGATCCGGGCGAGCCGAAGAGCAGAACGGTTGGGTAGTGCCTGGACATCGCGCTTCTCCGGCGCTGGGCGCCGTTAGCGTCGCGAACGCCCCCGCCTCGCGTCCATCGTATCCCCGAGGAGCCGACATGAGCGAGGGTGAGCCCCAAGCGACAACAGCGGTCCGAGAATCAGGGCCTTGGTCTGCGAATCCCGCAAGGCCGCCCACGAGTCGCACACACCGTGGCCCGGTCGCCCAGACCGATTACGCCCCTGAGATCGCGCCTTCTGGCAGGGAACTACCCCGCCTGCAAGACCGCCTCGGCGAGGCTCGCGGGCATCGGTCGATACGCCAGGAACTCCATGCTGCTCGCCGCCCGACCCTGGCTCATTCCGCGAAGGGTCGTCGTGTAGCCGAACATCTCGCTCAGAGGCACCTCGGCGGTGACCGCCTTGACGTGCCCGCGATCCTCGGTCTCGGAGATCATGCCGCGCCGAGACGCCAGATCGCCGGTGATGTTGCCCAGATACGCCTCGGGCGTGAGGATGACGACCTTCATCATGGGCTCGAGCAGCACGCTGCCGGCCTTCATGACCGCCGCGCGAAGGGCCAGGCGGGCGGCCTGCTCGAACGCGATCTGCGAGCTATCGACCGAGTGGCTCGAGCCATCGACCAGCTCGGCACGGATGTTGATCATCGGGTATCCCGCCGAGACGCCACCGACCGCAGTCTGGCGGATGCCGGTCTCGACGCTGGGGATGAACTCACGCGGCACCGAGCCGCCGACGATCTTGTTCTCGAACCCGATGCTGTCCTTGAACTTGATGCCCAGCTCCTCGGCCTCAGCCGCGGTGCAGGGGTGGAGGTTGATGGTGACATCGCCGAACTGCCCGCGCCCGCCGGTCTGCTTCTTGAACAGCCCGCGGACGTTGAGGGCCGAGCCGCGGATCGTCTCGCGATAGCTGACACGCGGCTTGCCGACCTCGACGTTGATCTTCATGTCGCGGACCAGCTTGTTCTTGATGATCTCCAGGTGCAACTCGCCCATGCCGGCGATGATCGTCTGGCCCGTCTCATCGTCGAAGTGGCTGCGGAAACTCGGGTCCTCGCGACGGATCGTGACCAGGGCCTCAGTGAGCTTGCGCTTGTCGTCGGCGGTGTGCGGCTCGATCGACATGCTGATCACCGGCTCTGGGAATGTCATCCGCTCGAGCACGATCGGATTGTCGATGTCGCACAGAGTGTCGCCGGTGATCGAATCCTTCACTCCCACGACCGCGACGATGCTGCCTGCCTCGGCGACCTCCAGCGGGATGCGGTCCTTGGCGTGCATCTCGAAGATCCGGCTGACATTTTCTTTCTTGCGGTTGACCGGATTCAAGATCCGCGAGCCCTTCTTGAGCTGCCCCGAGTAGATGCGGACATAGGTCAGATCGCCGTGGCTGTCGGAGACCACCTTGAAGACCAGTGCGCTCATGGGAGCGTCGATCGAGGTCGCGCGGGTGACGACCTTCTTCTCATCGTTGGGATCGACGCCCTTGATCTCGGGCACCTCGGTCGGATTGGGCAGGTAGTCGATGACCCCGTCGAGCAGGCGCTGCACGCCGATATTGCGGAGGGCCGCGCCGCAGAACGTCGGGTTGCACCTGAGCGCGATCGTGCCCTTGCGCAGGGCCTTGCGGATCTCGGCGTCGGTGACATCATCCTCTGAGAGATACTTCTCCATCAGATCGTCGTCGAGCTCGACCGCTCTTTCGATCAGATCGTGTCGCCACTTCTTGGCGGTGTCGAGCAGGTGCTCGGGGATGTCCTTCTCGGTGACGATCGCGCCCTGCTCGTCGGCGTCGAAGTAGTACGCCCGCATGGTCAAGAGGTCGATGATGCCCTCGAGGCTGTTGCCCGCGCCGATCGGATACTGCACCGCGATCGGGTTCGCGCCCAGACGCTTCTGGATCGTCACAAAGCTGAACTCAAAGTCCGCCCCGAGCTTGTCCATCTTATTGACAAAGCAGAGCCTCGGCACGTTGTAGCGGTCCGCCTGACGCCAGACCGTCTCGCTCTGGGCCTCCACGCCTTCTTTACCGTCGAAGACCGCGACCGCGCCATCGAGCACCCGCATGGAACGCTCGACCTCAATCGTGAAATCCACATGCCCGGGCGTGTCGATCAGATTGACCTTATATTCCTCGCCGTTGCGGATCCATGGACACGTCGTGGCGGCGGACTGGATGGTGATGCCGCGCTCCTGCTCTTCCTCGAGGAAGTCCATGGTCGCGGTGCCCTCGTGGACCTCGCCCATCTTGTAGTTCTTGCCGGTATAGAAGAGCACTCGCTCGGTCACGGTGGTCTTGCCCGCGTCGATATGAGCGCAGATGCCGATGTTGCGAACGAGCCTGAGATCCTGGGACATGGACTGATCCTTCACACCTGGCGGGCGAGCCGCCACCAACTGAACACCCGGGCCGGCGTGCCCGGGGAACGCCGTCTGTCACGCCAACTCCGACCATGCGGAATCACGCGGGAATCGATCCCCATCGACCGGGCCACGCCGGGCTCGTCATTGGGATCGCAACAAGTTCTTGCAAGGGAGCTGAGATTCGGAGCAGAAATCGATGGCCGAAGACTCAGTCGCCCTCGCTAGCTGTCACGCTGTCGTCCATCGTCGCAACTCCAAAACTGAAGAAACACCGGCGGCACGGGTAGGGAGGCGTTTGCAGCACAACCTCCATCCAAACCGCCATCAGAACAAGAGAATGCTATCCCAAGGCCCCACAGAATCAAGGATTTCGGGCGATCCGCTCGGCCCGGGCCTTCGTCCGTCCATCCAGGGGCTTGAGCGGATCGAGGCGCATGTTCTCGCTGATGGCCAGCGCCCGCCTCGCCCAGCGTGCCGCATTTGCCCTGTCGTCAAGCTGCTCGCAGACCTCCATGAGGCGGACCGCCGCGCTCAGCGAGTGTGGATCGAGCCCGATCTCGCGCTCCCAGGCCTCTCGGGCCAGCGTGAGTTGCGCGTCAGGGTCCGAGAATGTCGC